>NZ_JBQEQR010000085.1:0-516847 GCF_052037695.1 Vibrio sp. WZ-1
CCTAGTAAAAGCATCTGTAGGTGAAGACGGTAAGCTACAAGTATTTGCGGGTAACAACAAAGTTGACGGCGAAGTGTCATTCTCTGGTGGTCTAGCTGGTGAGCTAAGCTTAGGTGAAGCTAAAGCAGTAACCGTAGATACGATTGACGTAACATCGGTTGCAGGCGCACAAGAGTCGGTAGCTATTGTTGACGCGGCACTGAAATACGTAGACAGCCACCGTGCAGAGCTGGGTGCTTTCCAAAACCGTTTCAACCATGCAATCAGCAACTTGGATAACATTAACGAGAACGTGAACGCATCGAAGAGCCGTATCAAAGATACAGACTTCGCGAAAGAAACGACTCAAATGACCAAGTCACAAATTCTATCGCAAGCGTCAAGCTCAATTCTTGCGCAAGCGAAACAAGCGCCAAACTCAGCGCTAAGTCTACTAGGTTAATTCATTAACTAAAGACAAGAACCTCATTGGCTCGTGGTGAGAGATGAGCGAGTAAACCCAGCTTCGGCTGGGTTTTTTTCGTTTTGATGTCTAAGTGATTAAACTGTAAACGAAAATAGAGTATAGGTGAGATGTAAATCACACTTGAGGATGCCGATTAAAAAAATCGCAAAAAAAATTAATTTTCTCCTAAAGGATATCCAAAGGTCGCCGTTAAAGGGACTGAGAGAAATGAGATGTACCTAAGTGAGGTGAGAGACACGAGGGTACATTAGCAAAAGCCTTAAGGAGATCAATTATGGCGATTAACGTTAATACTAACGTCTCTGCAATGACCGCACAGCGTTACCTAAACCAAGCGGCTGAAGGTCAACAAAAATCAATGGAGCGTTTGTCTTCGGGCTACAAAATCAATAGCGCGAAAGATGATGCTGCAGGTCTACAGATTTCAAACCGTTTGAATGCACAGAGCCGCGGCCTAGATATGGCGGTAAAAAATGCAAACGACGGTATTTCTATTGCACAAGTAGCTGAAGGTGCAATGAATGAATCTACCAACATCCTACAACGTATGCGTGACCTATCGCTTCAATCTGCGAATGGTTCAAACTCTAAAGCTGAACGTGTAGCGATCCAAGAAGAAGTAACAGCGCTAAACGATGAGCTAAACCGTATTGCTGAAACAACTTCGTTCGGTGGTAACAAACTTCTAAACGGTACTTACGGTACTCAATCTTTCCAAATCGGTGCAGACTCTGGTGAAGCAGTTAAGCTTTCTATGGGTAACCTACGCTCAGACACGACAGAAATGGGTGGTAAGAGCTACGCTGCAGAAGAAGGTAAAGATGCGTCTTGGAAAGTAGGCGACAACACTGAACTAAGCATGAAGTACACAACTAAGCTTGGTGAAGAGAAAGAAGTTACTATTCAAGCGAAGAAAGGCGACGACATCGAACAGCTTGCGACCTACATCAATGGTCAAAATGAAGATGTAAAAGCTTCTGTTGGTGAAGATGGCAAACTTCAAGTATTTGCTGCGACTCAAAAAGTAAATGGCGAAGTTGAGTTCTCTGGCGGCCTAGCGGGTGAGATCGGCTTTGGCGACGCAAAAGATGTATCTGTAAAAGATATTGACGTGACTTCAGTTGCGGGGGCTCAGGAAGCGGTTGCTGTGATTGATGGCGCACTTAAATCTGTAGACAGCCAACGTGCTTCTCTAGGTGCATTCCAAAACCGATTCGACCATGCGATCAGCAACTTAGACAACATTAATGAAAACGTTAATGCATCTAAGAGCCGCATTAAAGATACAGACTACGCGAAAGAAACAACGGCGATGACTAAGTCGCAAATTCTTCAGCAAGCGAGTACTTCTATTTTAGCTCAAGCGAAGCAGTCTCCTTCTGCAGCGCTAAGTCTGCTGGGCTAATAGGGTCGACTAAGCCTGAGTTTTAGGTCACCATAGCGATAGAACTCTATCGCTAGCTATTAAGGTGGAAGGGAGAGTGTGATGGAAATATCCTCTTACGCATCGAACATCCAGCCTTACGGCTCACCTAGTGGCATAAAAGTTGCTAAAGAAAATGGCGGAGACGAAGCTAGAATTTCAAGTCCAACAGGGGCTAGCACTGTAAATGCAGCGAAAGAACCTGAACATGACTTCTCTGTTCAAGCAGCATTAGAAATTGCTGAACAGCAAAAAGAGCTGAACAGAGAAGAGCGACAAAAGATTGTGGATCAAATGAATGAGTTTGTTACATCCATCAATAAAGGCGTCGCATTTCGTGTGGATGAAGAGTCAGGTAGAGATGTAGTGACGATTTATGAAGCCACCACTGGTGATGTAATTCGCCAGATACCTGATGAAGAAATGCTAGAGATATTACGTCGTCTAGCCGCACATTCTGCTAACACAGGTTTGTTAGTAGAAAAGGTGTAAGTCGTTTTTGAGGTGATTTGATGAGTTTAGGCCCTTTGGGTATGTCTGGTGGCATGGATATTAATTCCATGGTCAGCAAAATTGTGGATGCGGAGCGTGTGCCAAAACAGCAACGCATCGACAATGAGCGAATGAAGATAGACACCAGCATCAGTGCCTATGGGCGACTCAGAGAATCATTGGATACGATGAAAAATCTCATGGCGAACTTTCGCCAAGAGAAAGCATTTGCCGTTCGTAAAGTTGATACAACGGACGATGCGGTCGTGTCAGCAACTGCAACCACTGATGCTATAGCTGGTAAGTATGCTATCGATGTGTTGCAGCTTGCACAGAGCCATAAACTGGCGTCGGATGTTGTTCCTGAAGACGCAAAATTTGGTCCTGGTAAGCTGCAGATTTCATTAGGTGACAAAGACTTCGAAGTTAATGTCAGTGCTGGTACTAAACTAGCCGATGTTGTTCGTGGAATAAATGGAGCCAAGGGTAACCCTGGTGTCCGTGCCTCCATCATTAACGATGTAGAAGGGCCACGTCTGATCCTTGCCTCGAATCAATCAGGCAAGGACCATCAACTTCATATCAATGTTGATTCTGAGGTGGGGAATCCACTTAAGAAATTTGAATACAAAACGTTAGAAGAGCGAGTAAAAGCGCTCGAAGACGCTCGCAATGCAGCGGAAGAGATCATTGGTCCGCTAACCTCTCCAGAAAATGACAAACTCGCTGATCCAAATGCTCCGCAAGAGCTTGATGAGCAAGGTAACCCTATTCCTCCTGAAGAAGCCTCATCTCCGCAGGAAAACGCCTCTGACGCTGATAAGAATGAACCTATTTCATCATTTGGTGCAGAAGCGGCAAAAGCTGGTCAAGCGGCGATAGATCAAGCGCAGAAGAAAGCTGGCATGATGCCTGAAGATAGCATCGGTGGCTGGTCAGAAGCGGCATCTGGAACTTTGCTGGACTCTTATCGCACGCCCGAGCTTGAGCTTGATGAAAAGGCGATAGGAAAAGCACCAGATATTCCCGGCTGGACAAATACTGCATCAGGTACCCTGACAGATTCATACGTCACTGCTAAAGAAGCACAGCAACAGCTAGAGCAAGAAAAAGCAGAGATTGAACAAAAAATCGCTGACGAGAAGCAGGAGCTGGATGAAAAAGTAGCTCGTGGAGAACTAACGCAAGATCAAGCTACTCAAATGCATAGGGCGAAGCTTGACCCCCAAGAGCGTGAAAAGCTTGAAAAGATTGACGTAGCTGAAGCGAAATTAGAAAAAGCACAAAAATCGTTTGAGACTTATATGGGGATGGCTCAGGTTCAAGCCGGTCAAGACTCACTAGTTGTACTTGATGGTGTTGCTCAACTTTCTAGTCACAACAACGTCATAGAAGATGCGGTTGAAGGTGTAAGCTTAAGTTTGAAAGGCACGACACCTAAAGACAAGCCTGCTGCAGAAATTGGCGTTGAATATGATAGGCAGAGTGTACGCCAAGACATAGAGACGTTTGTCTCGGCATACAACAACTTCTATCAAACCTCCAAAGCGCTATCCGGCGTCGACCCGATGACTGGACAAAAAGGCCCCTTGGCTGGTGATAGTACCGTTAGGAGTGCTGACTCTAGATTGAAGTCAGTATTTTCGACTCGTATTGAAAAAGCGCCAGAGAATCTTAAATCACTCACTGAATTTGGCATCACCACCACTCGGCAAGGTACGCTAGAGATAAACTATGAGATGCTTGATAAGCAGCTCAATAATAACTTTAACGAGCTAGAAAAGTTTTTTGGCGGCAACACAGGTTTCGCTAAGCGGATAGAAGATGCCATTCATGGTATTACTGGTATCACGGGTTCTATCAGAACTAGAGAAAAAAGCCTTACAGAACAAAATTATCGTTTAAATGACGATCAGGCGGCATTAGATCGCCGCATCGAGGGTCTTGAAAAGCGCACACATAACAAGTTTACAGCCATGCAAGACGCTACCGGCAAAATGCAGGGGCAACTCGGTGCATTAATGAGCGCGTTGGGCTAATAAATGGAATCTGAACTAGCAAGCTTGCGTGACCTCGATCAACTAATTTCTCAAGAATTAGAAAAAGTTGAACTAAATACTGAAGAAATTTTGCGTTTGGTCGATATTAGGGAACAGATGTTGCAAAACCTGCTACCTATTGTCCAAGGCAATATTGATTTGAAGCAGGATGCGGAGTGGCATGCAGTGGTCACTCGAACTAAAGAAATTGTTGAGCTGATGCAGTGTGAAACGAGTCAATTAGGGAAGCAGCTCCATAAGCTTCGTTACGGCCAACGTTCGCTTCAGCAGTACAAAAAATTTACATAAAAGAGGAATACTATGCGCGGTTCATTACAGGCATATAAAAAGGTTTCAGTTGACAGCCAACTAAGTGCTGCATCTCCGCACAAAGTAATTCAAATGCTGATGGCTGGTGCAATTGAACGTTTGATTCAAGGCAAAGCAGCGATGCAAGCAGGCAACATTCCTGCAAAAGGTGAGCGTCTTGGCAAAGCGTTAGACATCATTATTGCACTGCGTAGCTGCTTATCTATGGATGACGGTGGTGACATTGCTTCAAACTTAGATTCTTTGTATGAGTTCATGATTACTCAGATTTCAGCAGCTAATCATCAAAATGATCCTCAACCTATTGATGATGTTATCGATATTATTCGAGAGATCAAATCAGCATGGGACCAGATTCCACAAGAGTTCCACAACCTAACTGCGGCTGAAGTTGGTATTTAATATCGAAAACAATACTTTATGACAGACATATTGTATTGCTACTGATTGCACACTAATTGATGCATTAAAGTTTCAATCGAGCTCACACCTCTATATTGCTTGGTTGCCTTATTTTTTTATTCAAATAAAATAGAAGTCATTAGTGGCCCTAATGGCTTTTTTTGTTGCTGATTTTCTTATTTTGTCTATCGTTATTTGAGACGGCCTCTTATTCGTTCACTCAAATTCGCTTATCAAGGTTTGGCCGCAACACACCCAAAACAAAGGCAATTATTCTTACTTATGCAAGGTTTGGCAAAGCTGCTTGTAATCGATGACGACGCTTCGAGTCGCTTGAATATAAGCAATATATTGGAATTTGTTGGAGAGAGTTGCGATGCTGTCAGCTCTAAACAACTGGACGAAGTGGATTGGTCTGGTGTTTGGTCTGGTTGTATTGTTGGCAATATATCCAATGCTCAAACGATGACTCAAGTTATCGCTTACTTGAGTCAAGCGCACCATATTCCTTTGCTTGTCATGGGACCGTTACCTCTTTCTGTCGATGAGCTTCCTAACTATGTTGGAGAGTTAGAGCTACCTCTGAATTTCCCTCAACTGAGTGAAGCGCTGCGACACTGTAAAGACTTTTTGGGTCGAAAAGGTGTCAATGTCGTTGCTTCTGCGCGAAAGAATACGCTTTTTCGAAGCCTTGTAGGTCAAAGCCGCGGTATTCAAGAAGTTCGTCATCTGATTGAACAAGTATCGGGGACAGAAGCAAACGTATTGATTCTTGGTGAATCTGGTACTGGTAAAGAAGTTGTTGCTCGAAATATCCATTACCATTCAGCACACCGCAATGGTCCATTCGTACCGATTAACTGCGGTGCTATCCCACCAGAGCTATTAGAAAGTGAACTCTTTGGTCATGAGAAAGGGGCGTTCACGGGGGCTTTAACATCTCGAAAAGGTCGCTTTGAGCTAGCCGAAGGCGGTACAATTTTCCTTGACGAAATCGGCGATATGCCAATGCCGATGCAAGTAAAATTGCTACGTGTTCTCCAAGAGCGATGCTTTGAACGTGTTGGTGGTAACACGACGATTAAAGTCAATGTTCGTGTTGTTGCCGCAACCCACCGCAATTTAGAGCGCATGATTGAAGAGGGTTCGTTCCGCGAAGACTTATACTACCGCTTGAATGTTTTCCCAATCGAAATGCCAGCGTTGAAGTCTCGTAAACAAGATATCCCTTTGCTCCTGCAAGAGCTGATGGCACGTTTAGAAGCGGAAGGTGGATTACCAATCTGCTTCACACCAAGAGCTATAAATTCTTTAATGGAGCATCACTGGCCAGGCAACGTAAGAGAGTTGGCTAACTTGGTCGAGCGTATGGTGATTCTTTACCCAAACAGTTTGGTTGATGTGAATCACTTGCCAACCAAATATCGCTACAGTGACATTCCAGAGTTCCAACCTGAAGGAAATCCATTTACTTCGGTCGAAGAGCAAGAAAGAGATGTATTCCAAGATATTTTCTCAGAAGACTTCAATTTTGATGAACAGAGTGATTTGGACCACAACCTCAATGCTCCACAAGGCTTACCACCAGAGGGTGTTAACCTAAAAGAACTGTTAGCCGATTTAGAAGTTAATATGATTAGCCAAGCATTAGAAGCGCAAGGTGGGGTCGTTGCCCGTGCTGCTGATATGTTAGGCATGCGTCGAACCACACTGGTCGAGAAGATGCGTAAATACAATTTACAACGCTAGTCCTAGTAAAAATCGACAATAAAACCACACTTTTATTAGTGTCAACTTCTTGTCGAGGGATTAACTTCATGATAAATATAAAAAATAGCTTGGCACGTTAATTGCGTACCAAGCTATTTTAGTATTTAAATGGCGATATCTCGACAGGCAGCAAATGGACAATAAAGCAAACCAGTCCCACTTAGACTCGGTAGAAAACCAAGTTGAGCAGTACAAACAAGTTCTGGACGTAATGCCTGCCGGTGTCATCTTGCTGGATACACAAGGTGTTGTCAGAGAGGCGAATCCGGAAGCTCATCGTATTCTTGAAGTACCACTGGTTAATGAAAAGTGGTTCAACGTCATTCAGGCCGCCTTTGACCCTCGTGAAGATGATGGACATGAAATTTCATTGAGAAATGGTCGTAAGGTGAGACTCGCGATTTCTGCTTCGACAACTGGACAGCTGATATTGATCACTGACCTAACAGAAACGCGCTTACTCCAATCACGAGTGAGTGACTTGCAACGTTTATCGTCCTTAGGCCGAATGGTGGCTTCTCTAGCACATCAAGTGAGAACACCGCTTTCAAGTGCGATGCTTTATGCGTCCAACCTTGCCGCGCCAAATTTACCGCCGGCGACAAAAGAGCGCTTTCAAAGCAAATTAATGGATCGACTGCACGATTTGGAAAAGCAGGTCAATGATATGCTGCTTTTTGCTAAAGGTGATGATAATAAGGTTATTAAACCTTTCACGATTGCCCAGCTAGTCGCCGAATTTCAACCAATGGTCGAAACAGCACTTAAGAACAATCAAATCGACTATTTCCAAGAGGTTGAAGAAGAGGAAACGGTATTGCTTGGTAATGCCAACGCTATCGCATCTGCTCTTAGCAACTTAGTGATGAATGCGATCCAGATTGGCGGTAAAGAATCACAAATTGATGTCTTTTTCCGACCAGTGAATGGAGAGCTTCGAATCTCGGTTCAGGACAATGGTCCAGGCGTTCCCGACGAACTACAAACCAAGATTATGGAACCGTTTTTTACAACACGTTCCCAAGGCACTGGCCTAGGGTTAGCCGTTGTGCAAATGGTCTGCCGTGCCCATGATGGCAGACTTGAACTTCTTTCAGAGCAGGGTGATGGAGCCTGCTTTACCATTTGCATTCCACTCGAGCGAGTGCAAGCAGAGTCCGAATAGTGCTGACACTGCGAACAAGAATTACTGGAGAATCGTAATGGCGCAAAGCAAAGTGCTTATCGTTGAAGACGATGAAGGTCTTCGTGAAGCATTAGTAGATACACTTGCTCTAGCTGGCTATGAGTGGTTAGAAGCAGATTGTGCAGAAGATGCACTGGTTAAATTGAAATCCAATGCCGTTGATATTGTTGTCTCTGATGTTCAGATGGCAGGGATGGGGGGCCTCGCTTTACTGCGTAATATCAAGCAAAACTGGCCTAACTTACCTGTTTTGTTGATGACAGCGTATGCCAATATTGAAGATGCCGTTTCTGCAATGAAAGATGGAGCCATTGATTACATGGCCAAGCCATTTGCACCTGAAGTGCTGCTCAACATGGTGAGCCGTTATGCGCCTATCAAATCAGACGATAATGGTGACGCTGTTGTTGCTGATGAAAAGAGCCTTCAATTACTTGCTCTTGCTGACAAAGTTGCCCGTACTGATGCAAACGTGATGATCCTAGGACCAAGTGGTTCAGGTAAAGAAGTGATGTCGCGCTATATCCATAATGCATCAAACCGTAAAGACGGTCCGTTTGTTGCCATCAACTGCGCAGCAATTCCGGATAATATGCTGGAAGCAACGTTGTTTGGCTACGAGAAAGGCGCCTTCACGGGCGCGGTACAAGCGTGCCCGGGTAAGTTCGAGCAAGCACAAGGCGGCACTATCTTATTGGATGAAATCAGTGAGATGGACTTAAACCTACAAGCAAAACTACTGCGTGTATTACAAGAGCGTGAAGTGGAGCGCTTAGGTAGTCGCAAAAGCATTAAGCTGGATGTGCGTGTACTTGCAACCAGTAACCGCGATCTTAAGCAGTATGTGTCAGAAGGCAACTTCCGCGAAGACTTGTATTACCGTCTGAACGTATTCCCAATTTCATGGCCTGCATTATGCGACCGAAAAGGGGATATTGAGCCATTAGCGAAGCACCTTGCTGAAAGGCATTGTGGTAAAATGGGAATGCCAGTCCCAAGTTTTTCTTATGCCTCAATCGAGAAGCTGCTGAGTTATCCGTGGCCGGGGAATGTTCGCGAACTTGATAACGTTGTTCAGCGCGCTCTTATCTTAAGTGATAATGGTGATATCGAAGCTGAACATATTCTTCTAGAAGGCGTTGATTGGCAGGATGCGAGCAGTCTGCAAAGCGTCGTTCAGAGCGGTAATGTTGTTGTGCCTGACGTTAAACCTGTTGCGGAAGCGGAGCCACTGCGTGGTATGGCAAGTAGCGAAGGTTTGGGAGGGGAATTGCGAGATCAAGAGTACGCAATTATTCTAGAAACCCTTATAGAATGTAACGGCCGCCGTAAAGAAATGGCAGAAAAGTTGGGCATCAGCCCTCGTACTTTGCGTTATAAACTCGCCAAAATGCGTGATGCGGGTATAGAAATTCCGGGTTAATGCATGGGTAAATAGCCATAAGACAAAAGAGTAGCTACACTATTGAGCTTATTGTCTTATGGCACGCAACTTGCTGCGTCAATAAATAGATTTATATTAGTCGTCAAACTTTTGGCTTAGAGGTGACAATGAAAATTGATGGTCTTCAATCACAAATGCGCGCCATGATGGTAGAGGCGAGTAATACTGCTCCCGTTGCAACTGGTGCAAAAGTGGGCGCAGATTTTGGTGATCTTTTAACTAAAGCCATCAATAATGTTAACTCATTACAAAAAGCGTCAGGAGATCTACAGACTCGCTTTGACCGCGGTGACGCTGACGTATCCCTTTCTGACGTTATGATTGCACGAAACAAATCGAGCGTCGCATTCGATGCAACTGTCCAAATTCGAAATAAACTCATTGAGTCTTATAAAGATCTCATGAACATGCCAGTTTAATTTAGGTAACAAGTGTGGCAGAACAGTCTACAGATTTAACCGTCTCTGATGGCGGAACCGATGGCGCTCTTGTCTCTAGCTCGGATATTGATGTTGAAGGTCAGAATCCAGATCTAGAAGAGCGCAGTGCATCAAAATTTGATATGGCAGTAGGTGATCTTGATCTACTGCGACAGGTCGTACTTGTACTTTCCATTTCTATCTGTGTCGCGTTAATTGTGATGTTGTTTTTCTGGGTTAAAGAGCCAGAAATGCGACCGTTGGGCGCCTATGAAACGGAAGAGCTCATTCCAGTTTTAGACTACCTAGATCAGCAAAAAATCAATTACAAACTCGACGGTAATACGATCTCCGTTGAAGCGAGTGACTATAACTCTATTAAGTTGGGTATGGTTCGTGCTGGTGTAAATCAGGCGACGGAAGCCGGAGATGATATTCTCTTACAAGATATGGGTTTCGGTGTATCGCAACGTCTAGAGCAAGAACGTTTAAAACTCAGTCGTGAAAGGCAGCTTGCCCAAGCAATTGAGGAAATGAAGCAAGTTCGTAAAGCGCGTGTCTTACTTGCATTACCTAAGCACAGTGTTTTTGTCCGTCATAACCAAGAGGCTTCCGCCTCGGTATTTTTAACCTTATCGACAGGGGCGAATCTCAAACAGCAAGAAGTTGATTCTATTGTCGATATGGTCGCCAGCGCTGTTCCAGGGATGAAAACTTCTCGAATTACGGTGACGGATCAACACGGACGCCTGCTTAATTCAGGTTCGCAAGACCCAGTTTCAGCCGCACGCCGTAAAGAGCAAGAACTTGAGCGCAGCCAAGAGCAATCTCTGCGAGAGAAAATAGACTCTGTACTTTTACCTATCTTGGGTTACGGAAACTATACCGCTCAGGTCGATATTCAAATGGACTTCAGTGCGATCGAGCAGACACGTAAGCAGTTCGATCCAAATACCCCTGCGACACGTAGTGAGTATGCCCTTGAAGATTATAACAACGGTAATATGGTTGCTGGAGTTCCGGGAGCACTAAGCAATCAGCCTCCAGCAGATGCATCTATCCCGCAGGATGTTGCGCAAATGAAAGATGGCTCGGTGTTAGGTCAAGGTTCGGTACGTAAGGAATCCACCCGCAACTTCGAGCTAGATACGACCATTCGTCATGAGCGCATGCAAACAGGGGTGATTAACCGCCAAACTGTTTCCGTCGCAATCAAAGAACATCGCAGTGTTAATCCAGATACCGGTGAAGTGACATATACCCCGCTTAGCGAATCCGAAATAAATGCAATCCGCCAAGTTTTGATTGGTACAGTCGGTTTTAGTGAAGCACGTGGTGACCTACTGAATGTCCTAAGCGTTAAGTTTGCAGAGCCAGAAATGGAACAGTTGGCCGATACGCCAATTTGGGAGCACCCGAACTTTAACGATTGGGTTCGTTGGTTTGCAAGCGCACTAGTTATCATTGTAGTTGTCCTTGTTCTTGTTCGTCCGGCTATGAAGAAACTTCTTAACCCAGCTGCGGACGATGAAGATGAAATGTATGGACCAGATGGCCTCCCAATTGGTGCAGATGGTGAAACCAGCCTGATTGGCAGTGATATCGAGAGTAGTGAACTGTTTGAATTTGGTTCAAGCATCGATCTACCAAACCTTCATAAAGATGAAGATGTATTGAAAGCGGTTCGTGCGTTAGTTGCGAACGAACCAGAGCTTGCCGCTCAAGTAGTTAAGAACTGGATGTTGGATAATGGCTAACGATATTGTTCCTCAAGAAGAGAATGCGGGCGTACCTGCAGAAATTGACCCATCAACCATTTCTGGTGAAGAGAAAGCGGCAATTTTGCTGTTGAGTCTCAATGAACAAGATGCAGCAGGGATAATTCGACACCTCGAACCAAAGCAGGTTCAGCGCGTTGGTAGCTCAATGGCGAGAGCGAAGGATCTTAGTCAGGATAAAGTTTCTGCAGTACATCGTGCGTTTCTAGAAGACATCCAGAAATACACCAACATCGGTATGGGCAGTGAAGACTTTATGCGCAATGCGCTGGTGGCTGCACTAGGTGAGGACAAAGCGAACAACCTTGTTGATCAAATTCTACTTGGTACTGGTTCAAAAGGTCTTGATTCATTGAAATGGATGGATCCTCGTCAGGTAGCGAGCATCATTGTCAATGAACACCCGCAAATTCAAACTATCGTATTGTCATACCTTGAAGCGGATCAATCGGCAGAGATCCTTTCTCAGTTCCCTGAACGTGTGCGCCTTGACCTGATGATGCGAATTGCCAACCTAGAAGAAGTTCAGCCATCTGCATTGGCAGAGTTGAATGAAATTATGGAGAAGCAGTTTGCTGGTCAAGCTGGTGCACAAGCCGCGAAGATTGGCGGCCTGAAGGCAGCAGCAGAGATCATGAACTATCTCGACAACAACGTCGAAGGTTTGCTCATGGAGCAGATTCGAGACCAAGACGAAGATATGGCGACGCAGATTCAAGATCTTATGTTTGTATTCGAAAACCTTGTCGAGGTGGACGATCAAGGTATTCAGAAATTGCTGCGTGATGTACCTCAAGATGTTCTGCAGAAAGCACTTAAAGGCGCTGATGACTCTCTACGTGAGAAAGTCTTCAAGAACATGTCTAAGCGTGCAGCTGAGATGATGCGCGATGATATTGAAGCAATGCCACCAGTACGTGTTGCGGATGTGGAAGCGGCGCAGAAAGAAATTCTGGCTATTGCAAGACGAATGGCTGACAGCGGAGAAATCATGCTATCAGGCGGCGCGGACGAATTCCTATAATCACTACAGCCCTGCACCATTCTCCGCAGGGCTAATTATCTTCAAAGCTAAGTACACAGTAGGTGCCCCATGGTCGGTGATAGAAAACGTGGCTTTATTCGCCCTGACGAAGAGGATTCGATGGTTGAACCTCAGCGCTGGGGTTTACCAGACTATGCTGATGCTAGCTCTAAACAGGCGAAAGAAACAGCCTTTAATTATGATCCTGGTTGGGTACCCAATTTTGATGAACCTGAAGAAGAGCAAGTTCTTGAATTAACAGAAGAGCAAATCGAGTTAATTAAGCAAGGAGCGTATCAAGAAGGGTTGCATCAAGGCCAAGAAGCTGGTTTTAAGCAAGGCTACGAAAAAGGCAAAGATGAGGGTTTACAAGCTGGCCATGCGGAGGGTTTAGAACTCGGTAAAGTCGAAGGTGTGACTGCAGGGCAAGAGTACATTCAGCAGCAAGTCGAGACCTTTATCAACCTTGCTAACCAGTTTGCCCAACCGCTAGAGCTGATGAATGCTCAGGTCGAAAAGCAATTGGTAGACATGGTGTTGTGCCTTGTAAAAGAAGTGGTTCATGTAGAAGTTCAAATGAATCCTCAAGTCATCCTTGATACGGTGAAACAATCGGTGGAAGCACTTCCAATCAGTGGACACCCGATCACTTTGCATCTTAACCCCGATGATGTCTCTATTATTCGCTCTTCTTACGGGGAAAGTGAGTTGGAGTTTCGTAACTGGACGCTCGTTGCCGAGCCAGCACTAAATCGTGGTGATGTACAAATCGCAGCCGGAGAATCGAGTATTAACTACCGAATGGAAGAGCGTATTAAGCAAGTGATTCAAAGTTTCTGTGGAGCCAATCGCCACCAAGGAGGCGAGTAAGCCATGCTTGCGTTAGCAGAGCGCCTTAAAAGCTATAAAATCGAAGGGCTTACCACGAGACCTGTCGCTTCAGGTAAGCTCGTCAGAGTGGTGGGTTTAACGTTAGAGGCAACAGGGTGTCGTGCACCGATTGGTAGTTTGTGCTTGGTTGAAACGATTTCTGGGCATATGGAAGCAGAAGTCGTCGGCTTCTCTGGTGACAACCTATTTTTGATGCCGAGTGAGCAAATCACAGGCATTCTTCCTGGCGCGAGAGTGACGCCACTGACCAGCGAAGCAGGCCTGCCGGTAGGCATGGAGCTTTTGGGACGCGTTATCGATGGCGTTGGTAACCCGCTTGATGGACTAGGTCCGTTGTATACAGAGCAGCGTGCTTCTTTCAATGCCGAACCCATCAACCCTCTCTCACGTAAACCGATCTCAGAGCCACTGGATGTCGGCTTGAAAGCAATTAACGGTCTGCTGACGGTGGGTAAGGGTCAGCGTATCGGTCTGTTTGCAGGTTCCGGTGTGGGTAAATCGGTAACCTTAGGCATGATGACTCGAGGAACAACGGCTCAAGTTGTTGTCGTTGGCCTGATTGGTGAGCGTGGTCGAGAAGTTAAAGAGTTTATTGAGGAAATTCTTGGTGAAGATGGCCGACGACGTTCCGTCGTTGTCGCTGCGCCCGCTGATGCATCGCCTCTGATGCGTCTGAAAGGCTGCCAAACTGCGCTAACGATTGCCGAGTATTTTCGAGACCAGGGTTTAGATGTCTTGCTATTAATGGACTCATTAACCCGTTTTGCTCAAGCTCAGCGTGAGATTGCGTTGTCAGTCGGTGAGCCGCCAGCAACCAAAGGCTATCCACCTAGCGTATTTGCTAAGCTTCCAGCGCTCGTGGAACGTGCGGGTAATGGTAGTCCTGAGCAAGGTTCGATTACGGCATTTTTTACGGTTTTAACTGAGGGCGATGACCTTCAAGACCCAATTGCGGATGCATCACGAGCGATTCTTGATGGTCACATTGTTCTTTCTCGTGAAATGGCGGATGCCGGTCACTACCCAGCGATTGATGTAGAGAAGTCAGTCAGCCGTGTTATGCCGCAAATCACGACTGAAGAGCATGTACTGATGTCAAAAGCAGTTCGCCAGGTGTTGTCGATTTGCCGCAAGAACCAAGACTTGGTGTCAATCGGAGCCTACAAGCCGGGCACCGATCCAGCTATTGATGGTGCATTTACCATCAAACCAAAACTGGATGAATACCTACAGCAACGGATGAAAGAGTCGGTGCCGTATGACATGTGTGTGAATATGTTGAAAAGCCTCTTGGGTGGGTAATAACCTATGAATAATGCGATGGATTTCTTGCTTGAGCAGGCAAAAGAGCGTGAAGACCAAGCAGTGCTTGCACTTAATAAAGCCCGCACTGAGCTAGAAGATTACTACCGCCAAGTAGAACAAATCGAAAAGTATCGTCTTGATTACTGCCAGCAGCTCGTAGATCGCGGTATGGCGGGGCTTACTGCCAGCCAATATGGACACTTGAATCGATTCTTAACACAATTAGATGAAACGTTATCTAAACAGAAGCAAGCAGAAACCCACTTCAAAGAACAGGTGACAAACTGCCAAGATTACTGGTTAAACATGCGTAAAGAGCGCATGTCTTACGAGTGGATGATTGAAAAGCGCGAAAAAGAAAAGCAAGCCGCAGAAGCTAAGCGAGAGCAGAAGCAAATGGATGAGTTCTCGACCTTGCTCTATAGCCGAAAGCCACAACGTTTCTGAGTTTTATCAATCGACGTTTCAAGCAAGGTGATGTGGATAGCGCCTTGCTTAATTCCTTCAAATCTTCCAATATATCAAGTTCCATTGCTATCATTCTTTGAGTGAGTGCCCAAGGGGGCGAATCCATTCTCACTTATTAGCGACTAAAATTGTTTGCACCAACGTGAACACAGCTATCTAACATTTGTCTCCCTTCGAGCACGAGTGAAAATTTCGTTCTTCTCTCAGGCTGCTTAATCACAGTTCAGTTTGGTCTCTTTTTACCTGCTGTTGGCGTGATTTTTGCAAAACAGTTATCAATATCTGGTCCTGTGACCTAAGTTTGCCGCTAAAGTGCAATCCGACAGCGATATGCTCAACGCTGCCGATGATGAGAGTGTCTATATGAATGTGAATTTATCGAATGTTTCCGCAACCAATAAGGTGTCGGTCACCGATTCTTCTAGTAAGGTTGTTGAAGATAACCCTGAAAGCAAAGGTTTTTTTGAAACCTTAGCTGGGGTGTTTAGTGATTCACAAAAAGCAGAGAAGGCGGTGGCAAAATCTGATGCACCTGACGCTTCGGTAGAGACCAAAGATGAAGTGGTTAACGATGCTTCAGCAGACTCAGAAGCTGAAAGCCAAGCAAAAGTCTCTGCGGAAGGTGGTGAAGCTGATAAAGTTGCTTCCACAGAGTCGACCGATGAACTGCTTGAGCAGAGTGAATCCAAAGCAGCAGGTGCACAAAGTGGCGACCACGAAAGTAAATCAATTAAAGCTGAATTAGATACCGCAAGTCGTTCCACCCCTCCAGACTCTAGCGAAATGACAAAGGGAGCGGAGGCGACGTCGACTGGTTCTGAATCAGCTTCACTGGCTGCGAAGCCAACTCAAGACTCTCAAACGAACATTGCCCAAACCAAATCTTCCGAGCAACCACAGACCGAGCAAGTCAAGAGCGCGATGGGAGAAGGTCAGCAGCTACTTGGGCGTATTGAGCAAGCAAACCAAACGCTTAAATCAAATGAACCTTCTGTAGATAGTGGCAAAGCATTGCCACCAGAGGGCGTTATGGTATCGGCGGGCGCTAGTAATGCGCAAAGTGCTCAACTAACACCGGACCAGCAAGCAGCTCTGGCGACAGATCCGTCAGTCAAAGAGATTGAAAATCTGTCTTCTGCTGGCACTGAAAAAGTGATGCTAGATGCTAATGGCAAGCCGTTAGTGGTAGCTTCGAATGCATCAAACGCACTACATGTACCAAACATCTCTCAGCAACCACAAAGTAGCGGTAACGCCCCATCTGCAGCGCAGATTGATTGGAGCTCGCCAACTACGCAGGCAGTTCATGCAGAAGCGATAGTCAATGCAACAACCCAAGCCGCCGTCAATGGTCAAGTTGTGGCTCAAGGTGCTCAAGCGCTGGTCGGTACAGAAGCTCTTAAACAGACATTACCGCTAGAAGCAGCATCACTAGAAAGCGGGACAGTTGAAATAAAGCGTGTAGCTCTCGCTGAACTGGAAATGATTGATACCAAGTTAGCGCAGGGTGAGCCCTTGTCTGCAAAAGATCTGGAGATAATTGAAGGGCTAAAATCTGGTGAGTTGGTCGCAGATATTCCAGAGCAAGAGTTAGCCCAATTTGTTGCTTTACCTAGTGATGTAAAAGTGGCGATGGCCGAGCATCAAGCGACACTCAATCAAAATCGTTCGGCGGCTTCCGCGGTGAGCGCTCAACAGGCACATCAACTTGCCGCGCAAGATCTAAAACATGCAGTAACACAAGCTAATGCGCAAGCCGCGGTAGCATCAAACGCAGATAAAGCTGCGGCGATGGCGACAATGCCAGAGGCTTTAGTCGCCGCCAATATCAACTCCGCAGCGCACACAGCTACTCATGCTGACTTAAGTAAAAAGGTAATGAATGCGAGTTTAGCGACAGGCGCCTTGAAAGGAGCTTCAAATCAGCAGGACAAACCAGAAGCTCAGCATGGCTTAGCAGGACAAATTCAAGCAGCAGCTGGACAGCAAGGCGTTACGGCCCAACAACAGGCTCGAGTTGACGCGGCTCAGCAAGCTCAAATACCCCTGCAGCTAACCAAAGAGCTGGCCAATGAACAAGTGGCAGAAAAAGTACAGATGATGATGTCGAAGAATCTTAAGAATCTCGATATCCGCTTAGACCCGCCAGAGTTAGGGCGTATGCAGATCCGCATGACAATGAACAATGATTTAGCCAATGTGCACTTTACGGTTAGTAACCCACAAGCTCGAGATTTGATTGAACAGACCTTGCCTCGTTTAAGAGAAATGCTGGCTCAGCAAGGCATGCAGCTTGCTGACTCTTCTGTTCAGCAGCAAAGTAGTGGCCAACAACAAGGGTATGCTGCATCAGAACAATCTGGAAAAGGTGGTTCTGAGCGAGGTTTTTCTGGCCAATCGGATGAAAACTTTGATGCTGATGTGAATCTTGATTTGAATGTGACTTCAAAGCGTGATGGAATTAGTTTTTACGCATAAAATATCAGAGTTTTAGCGTCAAATAACATAAGAGAAGAATATGGCAGAAGAACAACCACAAGGCGCTGATGCGCCTAAAGGCAAAGGTAAATTGTTAATTATCATCATTGCAGTCGTTGTATTGCTTGGTGGTGGCGGTGCTGCTGCATTCTTTTTAATGGGCTCGAGTGAGCCTGAACAAGCTGCTGTTGAACAAGACGCACAAGCCGTTGCGGCAGCAAATCCAATCGCTTACGTTAATATTGCACAACCATTTGTGTTTAATGTAACGGGGGATAGCCGGGACCGCCTTGTTCAAATCAAAGCGCAACTGATGGTTCGTGGTAGTGAAAATGAAAATTTAGCTCGCTATCACTCACCACTTATAGAAAGCTCTCTTCTATCAACGTTTGCTTCTGCTACGGTTGAGCAACTTCGCTCTCCGGATGGTCGAATTGAGTTAAGAAACCGAGCGACTGACGATATCAAAGCTGCGCTAAATGCTGCGGTTGGTAAACCAGTTATCGAAAAAGTCCTGTTTACAGACTTTGTTATTCAATAGGTAAAACGTGACAGATCTATTAAGCCAAGATGAGATTGATGCGCTATTACATGGTGTAGACGATGTTGATGACGTCGATGAACCCATGGACGAAGACACGGGAAGTGCCGTTAACTTCGACTTCTCATCTCAAGACAGAATTGTACGTGGTCGCATGCCGACGCTCGAGCTTATCAACGAGCGCTTTGCACGACACATGCGGATCAGTCTGTTTAACATGTTGCGTAAAACGGCAGAAGTGTCGATCAATGGCGTACAGATGATGAAGTTTGGTGAATACCAAAATACTCTGTACGTTCCAACCAGTCTGAACATGGTGCGCTTCCGTCCCTTAAAAGGCACGGCGCTGATCACCATGGAAGCACGTTTGGTATTTATTTTGGTAGAGAACTTCTTCGGTGGTGATGGACGCTTCCATGCCAAAATCGAAGGTCGTGAATTTACTCCAACCGAACGACGTATTATTCAATTACTGCTAAAGATTGTTTTTGAAGACTACAAAGAAGCATGGTCACCAGTCATGGGGGTGGAGTTCGAATATCTCGACTCAGAAGTAAACCCTAGTATGGCAAACATCGTGAGCCCAACAGAAGTGATTGTTGTAAGCTCATTCCACATCGAGGTTGACGGCGGAGGTGGCGACTTCCACGTTGTGATGCCTTATTCCATGGTTGAACCTATCCGTGAATTGCTGGATGCGGGTGTTCAATCTGACAAGATGGAAACAGACGTACGTTGGAGCTCTGCTCTGCGTGAAGAGATCATGGATTGCCCGGTAAACTTTCGTGTGAATTTGCTGGAGAAAGACATCTCTCTGCGTGATTTGATGGAACTTCAACCGGGGGATGTGATCCCGATTGAAATGCCAGAACACGCGACGATGTTCATTGAAGATTTACCAACCTATCGAGTCAAAATGGGGCGCTCAGAAGACAAGCTGGCAGTGCAAGTTTCTGAGGAAATTGAGCGTCCACATGTAGTAAAAACCGATTTGGCGTTTTTGGGTAAGGACATTATGTCTGAGCTTGAAAGCGATGATGACGATTAACACACCAGAATTTCAATGCCTTTGCTGACTTGATAGCTAAGGTGGAAGAACAAAGAAGATTTAAGACAGGACACAATAATGGAACCAAGTGACGATCAAAAACTTGCTGACGAATGGGCAGCAGCTCTTGGCGAAGATCCATCAGCACCGTCAATTGATGTTGATGAAGTGCTTGCCGCGCCATTAGAAGAGTTGAAAGACACCTCTGCGCCTATTTCTGAAGATGAGCGACGTAAGCTTGATACCATCATGGATATTCCCGTGACTATCTCGATGGAAGTCGGTCGTTCTCAGATCAGCATTCGAAACCTATTGCAATTAAACCAAGGTTCGGTCGTAGAGTTAGACCGCTTAGCGGGAGAGTCTCTTGACGTGTTAGTCAATGGAACACTCATTGCGCACGGTGAAGTTGTTGTCGTTAACGACAAATTTGGTATCCGTCTGACAGACGTAATCAGCCAAACTGAACGCATCAAAAAGCTTCGCTAGCATGAGAAAGACAATCAATACTCGATTGATGCAAATATCAGGAGCACTGAGCTTAGCGCTGAGTGCTCCTTATGCATTTGCAGCGGCGCCAAACAGTTTGGATATGGCGACGACATTGGGCTCATTAGTTCTTGTAATTGGTGTCATCATATTTTTGGCGTGGCTGTTAAAGCGCATGCAGGTTCCTGCAATGGGGCAGCAAAAGGGCTTACGAATTGTCAGTCAACTACCTGTAGGCACTAAAGAACGCATTGCTGTTGTGCAAGTCGGAGAAGAGCAATTTCTGGTAGGTATTACTAGTCAGTCGATTCAAACCCTGGCCAAACTAGAACAACCGTTAAAAGAGGATGAGTTGGCGACGAATGCATTTGCTAGTCAATTTAGTCAACTGATTAAGAAGCATGATAAAGGATAATCCAATAAGACTGGTCATCGGCTTTGTTGTCTTGATGCTAAGTCTATTAATGTCGTCAGTTGCGTTCGCTCAGGCAGAAGAGGGCGCATTACCCTCCAATCTAGCGCCTGGGGGGAGTGTTACAGTGCAAGCGATGGAGAGCGATAAAGGTGCAAGCCACTCATTATCGGTTTCCAACACGGGCGGCATTCCTGCGTTCACCATGACGACCAATCCGGATGGCAGCGAAGACTATTCGGTTACGTTGCAGATTCTTGCTTTGATGACCATGCTTGGCTTTTTGCCAGCGATGGTTATTTTAATGACCTCTTTTACTCGCATCGTGGTCGTCATGTCCATTTTGCGGCAGGCTATGGGTTTGCAGCAGACGCCATCTAACCAGGTCATTATTGGTATTGCGTTGTTCCTTACTTTTTTCGTGATGTCCCCAGTACTCAACGAAGTGAATGACACTGCTATTCAGCCATATTTAAATGAGCAAGTCACAGCGCGAGAAGCTTTTGATGCCGCGCAACAGCCAATGAAGGCATTTATGCTCAAGCAGACTCGCGTTAAAGATCTTGAAACGTTCGTTAATATGTCGGGTGCGGAAGTGACAAACCCTGAAGATGTTTCAATGGCGGTTTTGATCCCTGCCTTTATTACCTCTGAGCTAAAGACAGCCTTCCAGATTGGTTTTATGCTGTTTCTTCCGTTCCTTATTATTGACTTAGTGGTCGCATCGGTACTGATGGCGATGGGTATGATGATGCTATCACCAATGATTGTATCCCTGCCATTTAAGCTAATGTTGTTTGTGCTAGTTGATGGCTGGAACTTAATACTATCAACCCTCGCAGGCAGTTTTGCTTTGTAGCTGGGCAAATTTGAAGAGGAATAATTATGACTCCTGAAATGTTTGTCGAGCTTTTCCGCGATGCTCTGTGGATGGTACTGATCATGGTCTGTGCCATCATTATTCCTAGCTTGCTAATTGGTTTAGTCGTGGCAATTTTTCAAGCGGCCACGTCTATCAACGAACAGACATTGAGCTTTTTACCACGTTTGATTGTGACCTTGTTGGCTCTAATGCTATTTGGTCACTGGATGACGCAAATGCTGATGGAGTACTTTTTTGGCTTGATCGAGCGCTTGCCTCAAGTGCTTTATTAACAAGGTATTGTGATGGAATACCCAACTGACATTGTACTGGATTGGATTGCCAATTACTTTTGGCCATATGTCCGTATATCTTCAATGTTAATGGTAATGACTGTGACTGGTGCGCGTTTTGTTTCGCCACGTATCCGCCTTTACCTAGGGTTAGCGATCAC
Source organism: Vibrio sp. WZ-1 (assembly GCF_052037695.1). Taxonomy (NCBI): domain Bacteria; kingdom Pseudomonadati; phylum Pseudomonadota; class Gammaproteobacteria; order Vibrionales; family Vibrionaceae; genus Vibrio; species Vibrio sp. WZ-1. The sequence continues at coordinate 21,722 of NZ_JBQEQR010000085.1, forward strand.
TTTTGCCGTGATGCCAGCTATTCCAGCGGTTCCTCAAGATATTGAACTGCTCTCATTTCGTGGTTTCATGACCATCGCTGAGCAAATCATTATTGGCGTTGCAATGGGGATGGTCACCCAGTTTTTGATTCAAACTTTTGTTCTGCTTGGCCAGATATTAGGTATGCAGTCGAGCTTAGGTTTTGCATCGATGGTCGACCCGGCTAACGGTCAAAATACCCCATTGCTTGGTCAACTCTTCATGTTTTTGGCGACCTTATTCTTCTTAGCAACAGATGGGCATCTGAAAATGCTACAACTGGTGGTGTTTAGCTTTAAAACTCTACCAATTGGATCAGGCAGCCTAAATGCGGTCGATTATAGAGAGATGGCAAGCTGGTTGGGGATTATGTTTAAAACGGCTTTGAGCATGTCTTTATCGGGTATTATTGCGCTGCTGACTATTAACTTATCTTTCGGCGTAATGACTCGTGCCGCACCACAGCTAAACATCTTTTCGCTCGGTTTTGCCTTTGCTTTGATGGTTGGTTTGTTGTTGTGTTGGTATATTTTGGCTGGCTTATATAGCCACTACTTACTGTATTGGACAGTGGGTGAGGAGCAAATATGTAACCTCATTCGCTTGAGTTGTTAGGAGGCTGGTTTGGCAGAGTCAGACGGTCAAGAACGCACCGAAGAAGCCACCCCCCGACGGTTACAACAAGCCAAAGAAAAGGGGCAGGTGGCTCGTTCCAAAGAGCTTGCATCGGCCTCGGTGCTCATCGTCGGCGCAGTATCTTTAATGTGGTTCGGAGAATCTTTGGCTCGTGCTCTGTTTTCTATCATGAGCCGCTTGTTCGCTCTTAAGCGCGATGAAATCTTTGATGTCGCCAAATTGTTTGATATCGCGGGCGGTGCTCTTACTTCCTTACTGCTACCTCTGCTACTGATCCTACTGACGCTCTTTATTGCTGCGGTGATTGGCGCGGCTGGCGTGGGGGGAATCAGCTTTTCTGCAGAAGCGGCGATGCCTAAGTTGTCAAAAATGAACCCACTAAGTGGCCTGAAGCGAATGGTGGGGCTACAAAGCTGGGTTGAGTTGGTCAAATCAATCCTAAAGGTTGGCTTGGTGACAGGGGTGGCAATTTACTTGATCCAAGCATCACAGGCTGATTTGATTCAGCTTAGTATGGATGTTTATCCGCAAAACATTTTCCATGCACTCGATATCTTGTTGAACTTCGTCTTGCTGATCAGTTGCTCGCTATTGATAGTCGTCGCGATTGATATTCCATTTCAGATCTGGCAACACGCTGACCAACTCAAAATGACCAAGCAAGAAGTGAAAGACGAATACAAGGATACGGAGGGTAAACCAGAGGTTAAAGGCCGTATCCGAATGCTACAACGTGAAGCCGCTCAACGCCGAATGATGGCTGATGTTCCACAAGCTGACGTTATTGTCACCAACCCAGAACACTTTTCTGTCGCACTCCGGTATCAGCAAAAAACAGACCGTGCGCCTGTCGTTGTTGCCAAAGGAACCGATCATATTGCGATGAAAATTCGTGAGATTGCGAGAGAGCATGACATTACGATTGTGCCAGCACCTCCCTTGGCGCGAGCACTGTACTATACCACTGAGTTAGAACAGCAGATTCCTGATGCACTATTTACTGCTGTCGCACAAGTACTCGCTTTCGTATTCCAGTTAAAGCAGTACCGCAAGCGTGGTGGACAAAGACCAAAACTCAAGGACTATGAGTTACCTATTCCCCCAGAATATCGACATTAATGCTTAGGGAAATTAGCTAAAGATCAAAGGATTGAGAATTACTTTGATCTTTAGTCATTATTTTGGCGTTTATGCTGGTACACAGATTGCTTAAATCGTGTTTATCAACAACAATACCTAGCACTTACGAATGAGTGCTATCGCTCCCTCGTCCCGTCGAGACGAGCAGACATCAAAGCTGAGACACCACCTAAATATGAAGTTAAGCCTGCCTTTTGCAGATAAGCTGCCCAAAATACCACAGCGTTCAATGCCGGCTATCGGCGCGCCAGTAATGGTACTTGCCACCCTTGCAATGGTGGTCTTACCTATTCCTGCGTTCTTGCTGGATATGTTTTTTACCTTCAACATCGCGCTTGCGATGGTGGTGTTATTGGTTACGGTTTACACACGACGTCCGCTTGACTTTGCTGCATTCCCAACAGTACTTCTTATTGCAACGTTGCTTCGTTTAGCACTGAACGTTGCGTCAACTCGTGTCGTTCTTCTTTATGGTCATGAAGGTGGTAACGCAGCCGGTAACGTTATTGAAGCTTTTGGTAATGTTGTAATTGGTGGTAACTACGCTGTTGGTTTGGTGGTGTTCTTAATCTTGATGATCATCAACTTTATGGTAGTTACCAAAGGTGCAGGTCGTATTTCTGAAGTTAGTGCTCGCTTTACCCTAGATGCTTTACCTGGTAAGCAGATGGCCATCGATGCCGACCTGAACGCGGGACTTATCGATCAAGAGCAGGCGAGAACAAGACGATTCGAAGTTACCAAAGAAGCCGACTTCTATGGTTCGATGGATGGTGCGTCAAAGTTTGTTAAAGGTGATGCCATTGCTGGTATCTTAATTCTATTCATCAACATTATTGGTGGTTTATCCATCGGTATGGCGCAGTATGGTTTAGGCTTCTCTGAAGCTATGCAAATCTATACCCTGCTGACGATTGGTGATGGCCTTGTTGCGCAGATACCATCACTTTTACTATCAATCGCTGCTGCGATGATGGTAACCCGTCAAAATACTGATGAAGATATGGGCGAGCAGCTCATTTTTCAGATGTTTGATAACCCGAAAGCACTGATGATCACGGCGGCAATTTTAGGTGTTATGGGTATTGTTCCGGGCATGCCTCATTTCTCGTTCCTCTCCCTTGCGGCCATTGCTGGTGGCGCTGCTTATTGGCTAGATAAAAAGCAGAAACAAAAAGCGAAAGAGCCTAAGCCGCCAGCTGAGCTTGAAGGTGGGAACGAACCTATTTCTCAACGAGAACTTTCTTGGGATGATGTGCAGCCAGTGGATATTATTGGTCTAGAAGTGGGTTATCGTTTGATTCCGCTTGTGGATAGAGATCAAGGTGGAGAGCTACTCGAACGTGTTAAAGGTGTGCGCAAAAAACTATCGCAGGATTTTGGCTTTCTCATTCCGGCCGTACACATACGTGATAACTTAGAACTCACGCCAAATAGCTATCGTATTACGCTAATGGGTGTTGCCGTTGGTGAAGCGGAAATTAAACCAGACCAAGAGCTTGCGATAAACCCAGGTCAAGTTTATGGCATGATCGAGGGTGAACCTACCATAGATCCTGCATTTGGTCTCGAAGCAGTATGGATTCGTGAAGAGCAGCGAGAGCATGCACAAGCCTTAGGTTATACTGTTGTAGACTCGTCAACGGTTTTAGCAACGCATTTAAGCCAGTTGCTAACCAATAACGCTTCCCAGCTTATTGGACATGAAGAGGTGCAGAACCTACTTGAAATGCTTGGACGAAGTGCACCTAAGCTAGTTGAGAACTTTGTTCCTGACCAACTGCAACTTGGTGTGGTCGTGAAAGTGCTGCAAAACTTACTCAATGAAGCGGTTCCAATTCGAGACATTCGAACCATCATTCAAACCCTGGCTGAGTACTCGAGTAAGAGTCAAGAACCTGACATCCTAACAGCCGCGGTACGTATCTCTCTTAAACGACTAATTGTTCAAGAAATCAATGGGATAGAGCCTGAGTTGCCTGTTATTACCCTTATTCCTGAGCTGGAACAAATCTTGCATCAAACAATGCAGGCTTCTGGGGGAGAATCTGCAGGTATTGAACCGGGGTTAGCAGAACGTTTGCAATCCTCCTTGAGTCAAGCGACACAAGAACAAGAACTGAAAGGGGAACCTGCAGTTCTACTGACTTCTGGCGTATTGCGTTCAACATTAGCGAAATTTGTTAAAAACACAATACCAAGCCTAAGGGTGCTCTCATATCAAGAAATCCCAGATGAAAAACAGATCAGAATTGTGCAAGCCGTGGGTAATTAAACACCCATTATAATGGATTCGTAGTTTGAAAATTAAACGATTTTTTGCCAAAGATATGCGCTCAGCGTTGCTTCAAGTGAAAGAACAACTTGGAGCGGATGCGGTGATCATGTCGAACAAGAAAGTAGCGGGTGGCGTAGAGATCGTAGCTGCGATAGATGGCGAGTCCAACGCAACTGCTGGTGATAGCAGTGCAAAAGCGCTACCTAGTCGCTCTACTACACCAAATCGTTATAGTGAACATCAACAAATGTCCTCATCTGCCGCGAGCCGCTTTGAAGGTCGCCGATTAGATGAAGACAAAATTAGTTTGAACAACAGCACCGAGAAATCGGGTTCGATGACAAAACGTTTTGCGAATATGCTCAAACAGTATAGTCATGGTGCATCAGAGTCTGATGACCATGTGGCTGAAAATGAGGATTCGCTATCAGCGCTGTTACAACGCCAAACTAAGCACAGAGAAAACTATAACGAGCCAGCGCCATACCAGCCTGATTCTCCTTTGGCTAAGCTTATTGCTCAAGATGACCGATTTAGTCGTCCTACTCCGAAGCTGGATCCGACACGTTATGATCGTCGTCGACCTTCTGATGAAAAAGATGATTCGCCTAGTGAGCTCGAGAACATGCGCGAAGAAATGACATCGATCCGTCGTTTGTTGGAGCATCAAGTTTCGGGGCTTATGTGGCAGGAGGTTGAGCGTCGTGAACCTTTACGCGCAATGCTGATTAAGCGTTTAGAGCGTATGGGGGTTTCACCTGAATTAGCGGACCAAATGGCTTGTTATATTCCAGAAGACACCAAGCCTTCAAGAGCGTGGAAGGCGTTGCTAGCACTTGTTGCAGATCAGATTTCAACACCACGACAAGATATATTGAAGCGTGGTGGCGTTGTTGCCCTTCTTGGCCCTACTGGTGTTGGTAAAACAACGACAGTAGCAAAGTTAGCCGCTCGTGCTGCGATGGAGTACGGCGCGGATAATGTTGCCTTAGTAACGACGGACACTTATCGAATTGGTGCACATGAGCAGCTGTCAATATATGGCAGAATTATGGGTTGTCCTGTAAGAGTTGCTAAAGATTCTGATGAATTGGCCGATGTTATATATCAACTACGAAACAGACGTCTGATTTTGGTTGATACAGCGGGTATGGGGCAGCGTGATGTTCGTCTATCAGAGCAACTGGATACACTGATGCAAGAGAGTGGAGAGGTCATCCACAGTTACCTTGTATTGCCAGCAACAGCTCAACGACGCGTATTACAAGAAACACTAGACCACTTTAAACGTATTCCATTGTCTGGCTGCATTTTAACTAAGTTAGATGAATCCTTAAGTTTAGGTGAATTCATTAGCGTGGTTATTCAAAATGCAATGCCAGTCGCGTATATCGCAAACGGACAGCGTGTACCTGAAGACATTGTGATTGCACAACCAAAATACATGATTGCGAAAGCAAACGAACTGTTAGAGAAGTCGACAGAGAACGAACCTCACTTTTGGAATAGTGACAACGAAGGACTCTAGGGCGGCGGACTACTATGACTGAGAATATGATACACGATCAAGCAAGCGGCCTCCGTCGCTTAACACAGCCATCACTCACTAAAGTTATTGCGGTAACGGGTGGTAAAGGTGGTGTGGGTAAATCTAACGTAACACTTGGTTTGGCAATTTGTATGGCACGCCAAGGTAAAAAGGTGATGGTGCTCGATGCTGACTTAGGTCTTGCTAATGTCGACGTTATGCTCGGTATTCGCTCAAAACGTAATCTAGGACACGTACTTGCAGGCGAATGTGAGTTAAAAGATGCAATTGTTGAAGGCCCTTATGGTATAAAGATAATCCCTGCAACTTCAGGCACACAAAGCATGACGGAATTGTCACCGGCTCAACACGCTGGTTTGATTCGCGCTTTCGGTAGCCTTGAAGATGAAATGGATGTATTACTAATTGATACAGCCGCAGGTATTTCTGATATGGTAATCAGTTTTTCACGAGCAGCTCAAGATGTTGTTGTTGTCGTTTGTGATGAACCAACTTCAATCACTGATGCTTATGCTCTGATCAAGCTTTTAAGCAAAGAACATCAAGTTCAACGCTTTAAAGTTGTTGCAAATATGGTCAGGAGTTATCGTGAAGGCAGAGAATTATTCGCAAAGTTGACGCTAGTCACAGAGCGATTCTTGAATGTGAGCCTTGAACTCGTAGCATGTATTCCATTAGATGATAAAGTACGACAAGCAGTTAAGAAGCAAAAAATCGTAGTGGATGCTTTTCCTCGCTCACCAGCTGCTTTAGCAATCAGCTCATTAGCGAACAAAGCACTGACTTGGCCGATTCCAAAAACGCCAAGTGGCCACTTAGAATTTTTTGTAGAAAGATTGCTGCATCGTAACGAATTCTCAGAGGACCCTTTTGGTGAATAAAGCGCTTACCTATGATCAGCGTGGCAACGTTAATAGCCAACAGGCTTTCATTGAACGTTACTCTGTGCTGGTCAAACGTATAGCTCACCACCTGTTAGGCCGTTTACCGCCGAGTGTTCAGGTTGAGGATTTAATTCAAGCCGGAATGATCGGACTTATCGAAGCTCAGCAGAATTATGATGGTTCTAAAGGTGCGAGCTTTGAAACATACGCAGGTATTCGAATCCGTGGTGCGATGTTAGATGACATTCGTAAAGGGGATTGGGTACCACGTTCTGTTCATAAAAATAATCGAGAGATTAATCAAGCGATAGCAGAGCTAGAGGCTCAGCTTAATCGAGATCCTAGTGATGCTGAAGTTGCGGCTCATATGGGGCTTACAAAAGAGCAATATCATAACGCGTTGACGGATATTAATTGCTCCAAGCTCATAGGTATCGAAGATCTGGGCGTCTCAGATGATGTCATAACACCAGCCGAAGATTCGGATGAAAATAATCCATTCAAAGGTGTGGCTAATGAATCGTTTAGAAAAGCACTGGTTGAATCAATAAAACAGCTACCTGAGCGTGAAGCTTTGGTACTTTCGCTTTATTATGACGAAGAACTTAATTTGAAAGAAATTGGTGACGTATTGGGTGTGAGCGAATCTCGCGTTAGCCAAATACTGAGCCAAGCGATGCAACGTTTACGCACTAAGTTAAGTGCGTGGACACAAAATGACTAAAAACACTGATTTTTGATTCAGTGGAGGCAATTTTGAATAAAAACATGAAGATCCTTATTGTTGATGACTTCTCAACAATGCGCCGTATTGTCAAAAACCTACTTCGTGACTTGGGTTTCAATAACACTCAAGAAGCTGATGATGGTTTAACTGCATTACCAATGCTGAAAAAAGGTGACTTCGATTTCGTTGTAACTGACTGGAACATGCCAGGAATGCAGGGTATTGACCTTCTAAAACACATTCGTGCAGATGCAGAATTGAAGCATCTTCCTGTGCTAATGATCACAGCTGAAGCAAAGCGTGAACAGATCATCGAAGCTGCTCAAGCTGGTGTTAACGGTTACATCGTTAAGCCATTCACAGCAGCAACACTAAAAGAAAAACTCGATAAAATTTTCGAACGTTTATAAGTCCTTACTTTTACTCGTTAACTGAGTCGTCACATACCTTAAATCTAAAAATAGATGGCTCACTTAACATAATGTAGTAATTAGAAAGAGCAAAACGTAAAAGGGTCTATTCAGGATGATCTCACTAGAGCAGGCGAAGTCTCTCGTCCAATTATTAGAAAGTGGAGAGCAAGAACAAGCAGATGCGCTGGTTGCTTCCATATATGAAGGGAAAGGAAATCCGATGCTTCAAGAAATCGGAACTCTTACACGTGACCTTCATGACTCATTGAAGCAGTTCAATATCGATCAACGTATGACGGAAATCGCTAAAGATGAAATCCCAGATGCTAGGGACCGTCTTCAATACGTGATTGAGAAAACCGAACTGGCTGCAAACAAGACCATGGATGCTGTGGAATGTTGTCTACCTATGGCGGACAACTTAAATAACTGCTTACAGCAAGTTCGCCCTCAATGGAACGAACTCATGCATGGTCGAATTGAATTAAGTGAGTTTAAAGCCCTCTGCCACCGTATCGATGAACTCCTCGTTCAAGTTGAGGGTGACAGTACAGAATTACGTGGTCAACTAACCGAAATTCTAATGGCGCAAGACTTCCAAGACTTAACCGGTCAAATTATTCGCAGAGTAATCACACTCGTGAATGAAGTGGAAGGGCGTTTAGTGGAAATATTGACGGTCTTTTCGAATAACAAGCCAGAAGAACAAGCAGCCGACACATCTGTTAAAGCTTCTGACACAAAGCAAAAATGCTCAAGTGAAGCGGAAGGCCCAATTCTACACCCAGAATTAAGGGAAGATGCAGTTTCATCGCAGGACGAAGTCGATGACTTATTGTCCAGTCTTGGATTTTAAAGGTAACGTATGAGCTACGATTTAGACGAAGATATTCTTCAGGACTTTCTAATTGAAGCCGGAGAAATTCTGGAGTTGCTGTCTGAGCAACTTGTAGAGTTAGAAAATAACCCTGAAGATAAAGATCTACTGAACGCTATTTTCCGTGGATTCCACACCGTAAAAGGCGGCGCGGGTTTCCTATCTCTAGCCGAACTGGTTGATACCTGTCACGGTGCAGAAAACGTATTTGATGTGTTGCGAAATGGTCAACGTTCCGTAACACCGAGTTTGATGGATACCATGCTTAAAGCGTTGGATACCGTTAATACTCAATTCCAAGCAGTTCAAGATCGTGATGCTCTAGAAGCCGCCGATCCGGCGTTACTTGAAGAACTACATCGTCTATGTCGCCCTGAATCTGAGGATGAAGTAGCCGTTGCTCCTGTCGCTGAGCCAGAACCTATTGTTGAACCTGAGCCTGTTGTCATTTCAGAGCCAGTGGCTGCTCCGGTGGAAAGCGTAAGTGCAAGCTCTGTTGATGAGATTACTCAAGACGAGTTTGAAAAGCTCCTTGACGAGTTACATGGTAAAGGAAGTGCACCAGGTACACATGCTGCACAGCCTGCTGCTGCACCTGTTGCAAGTGCAACGGTTGATAGTGGCGATATCACTGACGATGAATTCGAACGTCTACTGGATGAGTTGCATGGCGCTGGTAAAAGCCCATCAGCATCAAGCTTTGCATCAGCTGAACCTGAAACGCCTAAAGCTCCAGAGCCAGCCACTCCAGCTCCAACTGCTGCATCAGCAGACAGTGACTTGATGACCGATGAAGAGTTTGAAAAGCTGCTGGATGAGCTACATGGTTCAGGTAAAGGCCCTTCTATCGAAGAGCTTGATTTTGCGACTAAGCCAGCTTCTGCAAATTCAACTAATGCTCCTGCAGCGCCTACTCAACCAGTTGTTGCTCCTGCGCCTGTATCCGCACCTGCACCTGCTCCTAAACCAGAAGCAAAACCTGTTGCGGTAAAAGAAGAGCCAAAAGCAGCGGCACCTGCGGTTAAGAAGCCTCAGGCAGAAGCGACCGTTCGTGTGGACACATCAACTCTTGATACCATCATGAACATGGTTGGTGAACTTGTACTCGTTCGTAACCGACTATTAAGTCTTGGTTTAAACAGCAACGACGAAGAAATGTCGAAAGCTGTCGCGAACTTAGATGTCGTTACTGCAGACCTTCAAGGCGCAGTGATGAAGACACGTATGCAGCCGATCAAGAAAGTATTTGGCCGCTTCCCTCGTGTTGTACGTGATTTGGCGCGTAACTTACAAAAAGACATCGTGCTGGAAATGCGCGGTGAAGAAACCGATCTAGACAAAAACCTTGTCGAAGCACTTGCGGATCCACTAATCCACTTGGTGCGAAACTCAGTTGACCATGGTATCGAAATGCCAGACGACCGCGCAAAAGCGGGGAAATCTCGTACTGGTAAAGTGATTCTGTCTGCGTCGCAAGAAGGCGATCATATCGAGTTGGCTATCGTTGATGATGGCGGCGGTATGGATCCGAACAAACTTCGTGGCATCGCAGTGAAACGCGGCATGATGGATGAAGACGCGGCAGCGCGCCTATCGGACAAAGAGTGTTTCAACCTAATCTTTGCACCAGGTTTCTCTAGTAAAGAGAAGATCTCTGATATCTCGGGCCGTGGTGTAGGGATGGACGTTGTGAAGACAGCAATCAATACCTTGAATGGTTCAATCGATATCGATTCTGAGCTAGGTAAAGGTACGAAGATCACCATCAAAGTACCGCTAACGCTAGCGATTCTTCCAACCCTAATGGTTGGTGTTGGTGGTCATCCATTTGCACTACCGCTTGCATCGGTTAATGAAATTTTCCACCTTGATCTAAGCCGTACCAACGTTGTCGATGGACAGTTGACGATTATAGTCCGTGACAAATCGCTTCCATTGTTCTATTTACAGAATTGGTTGGCGCAACGTGGCTCTAAAGTAGCGGAACGTTCTGGTCATGGTCACGTTGTTATTGTTCAGCTAGGTAGCCAGCGAGTTGGCTTCGTAGTAGATACCTTAATCGGTCAAGAAGAAGTGGTTATCAAGCCACTAGACAACTTACTACAAGGCACGCCAGGCATGGCGGGTGCGACGATTACCAGCGATGGTCACATTGCATTAATTCTTGATGTGCCAGACCTACTTAAACAGTACGCAGCTGCGTCTCGTATCTAAGTTGAGTAGAAAGATATAAAGGATAAAAATGGCGATTAAAGTACTAGTTGTTGATGATTCGAGTTTTTTTCGACGTCGCGTAAGCGAGATCATCAATTCAGAATCGCGCCTTGAAGTTATTGACGTAGCAGTAAATGGCCGAGAGGCCGTTGAAAAAGCGAAAACACTAAAGCCCGACGTCATTACAATGGATATCGAAATGCCGGTGATGGATGGCATCACCGCAGTTCGCGAGATCATGGCAGCAGCACCAACGCCAATATTGATGTTTTCATCTTTGACGCATGACGGTGCAAAAGCGACCCTTGATGCGCTGGATGCAGGTGCTCTTGATTTCCTTCCCAAGAAATTTGAAGACATTGCACGCAACCGTGATGAAGCAGTGACATTGCTACAGCAGCGCGTTATTCAGATTGCTGCGAAGCGCGCGTTTATGCGCCGTCCAGTTGCAAAGCCTGCAGCGACGCCAAGCAGTGCCGCTTCTCGTCCAACAGCTTTACGCACTAGCGGTACAACGACGCCAGCGACTGGAAGACCAGTAGCAGCAAAATTCAGAGCTTCAGGTAAGAAATATCAACTGACGGCGATTGGTACCTCTACAGGTGGTCCGGTTGCGTTACAGAAAATTCTCACTAAACTGCCGGTTAATTATCCGCATCCAATTGTCCTGATTCAGCATATGCCTGCGACGTTTACCGCAGCCTTTGCAAGTCGTTTGAATTCGTTGTGTAAGATTCAGGTGAAAGAAGCGGCTGATGGTGACGTATTGCAAGCTGGCGTAGCGTACCTTGCACCAGGTGGTAAGCAGATGATGATCGATGGTAGAGCAGGAGCTGCGCGCCTTCGTATTATCGATGGTGGCGATCGAATGAACTACAAACCGTGTGTTGACGTTACTTTTGGCTCTGCTGCGAAAATTTATGGCGACAAAGTGCTTTCAATGGTGCTGACCGGTATGGGTGCAGATGGCCGCGAGGGTGCTCGCATGCTTAAGTCCGCTGGCTCAACAATTTGGGCGCAGGATGAAGAGAGTTGTGTAGTATATGGCATGCCTCAAGCAGTTGCTAAAGCTGGGATTTCTACAGAAGATCTACCTTTAGAACGTATTGCAGAACGCATGTTGGTCGAAGTTGGCTTAGCGTAGGAAAAATCATGATCGTTTGGAGTGTAGCTAACCAAAAAGGTGGTGTAGGAAAAACGACATCGACAGTGACGTTAGCTGGCTTGTTGAGTCAAAAAGGGCATCGTGTATTGATGGTCGATACTGACCCTCATGCATCGTTGACAACCTACCTTGGCTTTGACCCGGATGCGGTGAGCTCAAGCTTATTCGACCTTTTCCAGTTGAGAACGTTTAACAGCAGTACAGTACGTCCATTGATTCTTGAGACTCAGGTTGAAGGTATCGATATTATTCCTGCTCATATGTCCTTGGCGACACTCGACCGTGTAATGGGAAATCGCAGTGGCATGGGGTTGATCTTAAAAAGAGCCCTCCAAGCTGTAGAGCAAGATTACGATTATGTACTGATTGATTGCCCGCCAATACTTGGTGTAATGATGGTGAATGCGCTTGCTGCAAGCGATCGAATTTTGATTCCAGTTCAAACTGAATTTTTAGCAATGAAAGGTTTGGAACGGATGATTCGTACTTTGACCATCATGCAAAAGTCTCGCAAAGATGAGTTTAAAGTGACGATCGTACCTACGATGTATGACAAACGCACCAAAGCATCTTTGCAGACATTGACCCAGTTGAAGAAAGATTATCCAGACAAAGTTTGGACATCAGCTGTACCCATCGACACCAAGTTTAGAGACGCCAGTTTGAAGCGATTACCAGCATCACACTTTGCGTCAGGCAGTCGAGGCGTTTTTGCTTATAAACAGTTGCTGATCTATTTAGAGAGGTTAGCAATTGATGAGTAATCACGAGCCAGTTCTTTCGAGCGAGCAAGCGCTAGATGATTACTTTAGTGCGCTACTCGATGAAGAGTTTGAATCGCAAGAAAGTCCACTTGACTTATTGGAACAGGAATTAAGCTCTGAAGAGCCAGAGCCAGAGCCAGAGCCAGAGCCAGAGCCAGAGCCAGAGCCAGAGCCAGAGCCAGAGCCAGAGCCAGAGCCAGAGCCAGAGCCAGAGCCAGAGCCAGAGCCAGAGCCAGAGCCAGAGCTGAAGCTTGAATATTCGCAACCAGAATCGTACCAATATCACGAGGTATATTCTCCGGAGCTAGAAGCTCCAAATCTTGAGGATGTACAGCGGCTTCTTAGTCAACTTGAGTCGACGAATGTAGTCGCAGAGCTGGATATTGACGATATTCTGGAACAGAACACGATAGACATCGCATCTGAGACTAAGTACCAAGAGGTCGAAGTTGAAGTTGCAGAACACGTGGCTGTTGAAGAAGAGATTCAAGAGTGGGTAATCGAAGAGCCTTCGTTACCTGAGAGCGCAACAGAAACGGTTACCGCCGAGCCTGTAGAAGACGTTGTTGAGCCAATTGTTGATACAGAGTTAGAGGTAAACGTCGAGCTCGACACTCAAGCTGGCTTTGAGCCTGAAAACGAGTGGGAAAGCACGCAGCGAAGCGAAGACTTTCAGGTTCTGTATTTTGATGTCAATGGTGTCACCTTTGCGGTTCCTCTGGATGAGCTAGGTGGAATACACAGAATTGCTGAATTGAACCATTTGATTGGTCGCCCGGATTGGTATTTGGGCCTTCAAACCAGCAGAGAGAATCAATACGACGTTGTCGATACCGCTAAATGGGTGATGCCCGATAAGCTGTCGAGCGACGAATACAAAGATAGCTACGAATATGTAGTGATGCTTGGTGAAAGTATGTGGGGGCTGGCAAGTAATCAACTACTTGGCACCGAAACACTAAATGTGGACAAAGTGCGCTGGCGTGAACAAGCAGGCAAGAGACCTTGGCTTGCTGGCATGGTTAAAGAAAAAATGTGTGCTTTAATTCATGTCCATGCACTAATTGGCATGCTAAACGCTGGTTTAGATGTAAAATCACTAAAATAGAATTGTGGTCGGGAACGACATAAACGAGGATTTACTATGTCTCAAGCTTTTGAAGTAGAAGTGAAGAAAGATACATCGAATGACGAAGTTCTTCAGTGGGTGACGTTCCAACTAGAAGAAGAAACTTACGGCATCAATGTAATGCAAGTTCGTGAAGTGCTTCGCTACACTGAAATTGCACCAGTTCCAGGTGCACCAGATTACGTTCTAGGTATTATCAACCTACGTGGTAATGTGGTTACCGTTATTGATACACGTTCGCGCTTTGGCCTAATGGAAGGTGAAGTGACGGATAACACTCGTATCATTGTGATCGAATCAGAACGTCAAGTTATTGGTATTCTTGTAGATAGCGTAGCTGAAGTCGTTTACCTACGTTCTTCTGAGATCGACACTACACCTTCAGTAGGTACTGACGAAAGTGCTAAGTTCATTCAAGGTGTGAGCAACCGTGATGGTAAGTTGCTAATCCTGGTTGATTTGAACAAGCTACTAAGCGAAGACGAATGGGATGAGATGGCTCACCTATAATGATTGAAGACTCCTTCCTTTCAGCCCCGCTTATTATTGGTGGGGTTGTATTTATTGTCTTAGTCTTGCTCTTGTCGATTGTGCGGATACGCTCAGGATTGCAAAAGCAATTGGATCAGCAGCGTGCTCAGTTTCGCCATGCAGAGAAAGAGACTCAAAAACTCAATAAACAGTTATTGGAAGTTCGTTCGGTTGTCATTGGATTAGGGCAAAAAGTTTCAGAGCAGCAAGATATCATCCAGCATTTAAGCGAGCGCATACATGAACTTGAGCATGCGGATACAGACGGACGTTTGTATAGCCGAGCAACAAAAATGGTTCAATTGGGTGCTGATATCAATGAGCTGATCGAAGAGTGCGAACTACCAAAAGCAGAGGCGGAATTGATGCTTTCTTTACAGAAGAAGCTTGCAGGTAAGGAAAAAATTCCACCTTTAAGTGGGCACCCTTCTGATGAGCATCGACACCCCTCGCGAGGAAGACGTCGATAAACAAAACTTAGGAGCTTCGGCTCCTTTTTTATTTTTAAAATAAAAGCTTATAACCAGTTATAGTTAATTTTATTAAAATGTGACAGTAAGTTAACAAAAACTCACGAACTTACATACATCATCGCTTTCTTATCCTGTTTTGTCACAACTAAGCTGTGTTAATATAGCGGCTCGTTCATTTTTTAGTTGAAGCCCTATGTTAGAAGTCTCTAACCTAACTGCGATCCGTGATGAAAGGGTCCTGTTTGAAAACCTGCAATTCGAAATTAGACCTGGTGAATTGGTCCAAATTGAAGGACGTAACGGCACCGGAAAAACGACATTGCTACGTATTGTCACTGGGTTAGGTGATAGAGACGAAGGTATCATTAAATGGAAGGGAGAAGAGGTTGAGAAATCTCGTGATGTTTTCCATCAAGATTTACTTTTCTTAGGGCATCAAACAGGTGTTAAACGTGAACTGACCGCGTTTGAAAACCTGCGCTTTTACCAATCTATCCATAATAATCGTTCCTCTAACGAAGATATCTTTGCTGCGCTCACTCAAGTGGGGCTCGCGGGCAGAGAAGACGTGCCTGTAGCACAGCTTTCTGCTGGACAGCAGCGTCGTGTTGCGTTGGCACGGCTGTGGTTAAGTAATCAAATCTTATGGATTCTAGACGAGCCTCTAACTGCAATCGATAAGCAAGGCGTTAAAGTACTTGAGTCACTATTTGCCAGTCACGCAGATAATGGTGGCATCGTAATCTTAACTACTCACCAAGATATGTTTGCAGATAGCCCGAAACTTAGAAAAATAAAACTGGGTGATTGATATGATTTCAGCGATGACTACCATTATTCGCCGTGAGCTTTTGATTGCGTTTCGCCGTCAGGCTGACATTTTGAACCCTCTGTGGTTCTTCATTATCGTGATTACCCTTTTTCCACTCAGCATCGGGCCTGAACCTAATTTGTTAGCACGTATTGCAGCGGGTATTGTTTGGGTTGCTGCACTACTATCGGCCTTATTATCATTAGAACGACTGTTTCGTGATGATTATCAAGATGGTGCATTAGAACAAATGATGCTGATGCCAATCCCATTGCAACTTGTAGTGATTTCAAAGGTCATAGCTCATTGGTTGCTAACTGGCTTGCCTTTGATTTTAATCAGCCCTCTATTGGCGATTCTACTTTCTCTTGATTTTAACACTTGGTTGTCGATTGTACTGACACTAATTATTGGTACTCCTACGCTAAGTTTTATCGGTGCTATTGGTGTAGCACTGACGGTTGGGTTGCAAAAAGGCGGCGTTCTTTTGAGTTTGCTCATTCTTCCGCTCTACATCCCAATTCTGATTTTCGCTACGTCCGCAATTGATGCTGCAGCACTAGGTATGGCGTATAACGGACAACTGGCAATTTTAGGCGCAATGCTGATGGGAGCGATGACCCTTACGCCATTCGCCATCAGCGCAGCATTGCGAGTTAGTGTTAACTAACTCAATAAAAGCAATTTAAGCGACGTTTGATCAAAGAATTATTATTAAAGCACTGCTACGGTCTCGGCCGTTTTGACAGTGTCCCTGAAGTAAGAGTGAGAACTTAACATGTGGAAATGGCTACATCCTTACGCCAAGCCAGAAGCAGCATATAGCCTAAGTGGTAAATTGCTCCCTTGGTTTGCTGCATTGGCCCTCGTATGCTTATCGGTAGGTACCGTGTGGGGCCTTGCCTTTGCGCCCTCGGACTACCAACAAGGTGATAGTTTCCGAATCATCTACATCCACGTACCTTCGGCTATTTGGTCGATGGGTGTGTACATGTCTATGGCCATCGCCGCATTTATCGGTTTGGTTTGGCAGGTCCGTCTTTCTGATATGGCTGCACTTGCAATGGCGCCTATTGGCGCAGTGTTCACCTTTATTGCCCTTTTGACAGGCGCAGTTTGGGGGAAACCGATGTGGGGTACTTGGTGGGTATGGGATGCACGCCTAACTTCAGAGCTTATTCTTCTATTCCTTTACCTTGGTGTGATTGCGTTGTATCACGCATTTGATGACCAGAAAACCGCAGCGAAAGCGGCAGGCATTTTGGCTATCGTTGGTGTTGTTAACCTACCAATTATTCACTTCTCAGTTGAATGGTGGAACACGCTACATCAAGGTGCAACTATTACTAAATTTGAAAAACCGTCCATTTCATCCAATATGCTTTGGCCACTATTGCTGAATATTTTTGGTTTTGCGTTCTTCTTTGGCGCAGTGACAATGGTACGTTTCCGTAACGAAATTATCAGCAAAGAGAGTCACCGCCCTTGGGTGCGCAAACTCGCGACTGAAAAAACTCAGTGAGGTAATTGATTATGCATTTTGATTCTCTGAGCGAACTATTTGCCATGGGTGGCTACGCAGCTTACGTATGGAGCGCGTTTGGTATTACCTTCTTATCTATGCTTATTCTTCTGATTTCAAGCATCCGTCGTGGGGATGCACTGTTGAAAGAGGTGAAAGCGAAAATTGATCGTCAAGAGCGTATTGACGCGGCGAAGAATATGGAGAACACGTTATGAATCCGAGACGTAAAAAGAGGCTAGGCATAGTCTTAGCGATCTTTATCGGTATTAGTGCAACCATCGGTTTAATGCTTTATGCACTGAACCAAAATATGGATCTATTCTACACGCCGACGGAATTGGTGAATGGTAAGCCTGACGGAACAAAACCTGAGGTTGGTCAGCGTCTTCGTATTGGTGGTATGGTGGTGGAAGGTTCGGTACGCCGAGATCCAGAATCGTTAAAAGTACGCTTTGACCTGCATGATGTTGGCCCAAAAGTTACTGTTGTTTATGAAGGTATCCTTCCAGATTTATTCCGCGAAGGGCAAGGTATTGTTGCTCAAGGTGTGCTTGAAGATGCAACAACCGTAAAAGCTTTCGAGGTTTTAGCGAAACACGATGAAGAGTACATGCCACCTGAAATTGCAGAAGCAATGAAGAAGACGCATGAGCCTTTGCAGTACACAACTGAACAAAAACAAGGAAGCGACCAATGATTGCTGAAATCGGTCACTTTGCCCTCATTCTCTCACTTGCGATGGCAGTACTCCTGAGTGTTTTGCCATTATGGGGCGCATCAAATAACAACAGCATGTTGATGAACACCGCACGACCGCTTTCATGGTCTATGTTCATTATGTTGTTTTTCTCATTCGTAATTTTGTGTTGGGGTTTTTATACCAACGACTTTACGCTGCAATACGTAGCAAGTAACTCAAATAGCCAGCTGCCTTGGTATTACCGTTTGACGGCAGTTTGGGGTGCGCACGAAGGTTCATTGTTGCTTTGGGTTCTTATCCAAGCTGCATGGACGGTAGCGGTGGCAACCTTTAGCCGAGGTATGCCACAAGAATCGGTTGCACGTGTACTCGCTGTGATGGGCATGATCTCGGTAGGCTTCCTGCTGTTTATCATCCTTACTTCGAACCCATTCCTACGTACGTTGCCATTCTTCCCAGTTGATGGTCGTGACTTGAACCCACTTCTTCAAGACCCGGGTCTGATCGTTCACCCACCAATGCTTTACATGGGTTATGTTGGCTTCTCGGTTGCGTTCTCGTTTGCGATTGCATCACTGATGACTGGTCGTCTTGATACGGCGTGGGCTCGTTGGTCTCGCCCTTGGACAACGGCGGCTTGGGTATTCCTGACCCTAGGTATCGCACTAGGTTCTTGGTGGGCGTACTACGAACTTGGCTGGGGTGGCTGGTGGTTTTGGGATCCAGTAGAAAACGCATCATTCATGCCTTGGCTGGCGGGTACAGCATTAATGCACTCTCTAGCGGTAACGGAAAAACGCGGTACATTTAAAGCGTGGACAGTACTTCTAGCGATCTCAGCATTCTCGCTAAGTTTGTTAGGTACCTTCTTGGTTCGTTCCGGTATTTTGGTGTCGGTACACGCGTTTGCGTCTGACCCATCTCGCGGTATGTTTATTCTTGGCTTCCTAGTCTTTGTAATCGGTGGTTCACTGCTGCTATTCGCTGTGAAAGGCGCAGCAGTGCGTGTACGTGGTAACTTTGATTTGGTATCGCGTGAGAACGCACTGCTAGCCAACAACGTTCTTCTTATTGCTGCACTGGTTGTTGTACTGGTTGGTACATTGCTACCGCTTGTCCATAAACAAATTGGCCTAGGTTCTGTATCTATCGGTGCGCCATTTTTCGACATGCTATTTGCATGGTTGATGATGCCATTTGCCTTCCTATTAGGTATCGGTCCTCTTATTCGTTGGAAGCGCGACAATCTATCTAAGTTAATCAAGCCAATGATGGTTTCTGGTGTGCTTTCTTTCGCGCTAGCTGCGGTTTGTGTATACCTGTTCGCAGACTTTTTCTCAGTGATGGCTTACATCGGCTGGGTAATGGCAATCTGGATTATTGCAATGCACGGTTTCGAACTGTACGAGCGTGCAACACACCGTCACAGCTTTGGTGAAGGTGTTCGTAAGCTACAACGCAGCCACTGGGCGATGATGCTGGGTCATGTAGGTCTAGCTGTGACTGTGATTGGTATTGCGATGGTGCAAAACTACAGCATCGAGCGTGATGTGCGTTTGGCTCCAGGTGAGCACTTCAAGATTTACGGTTACGATTTCTACTTCTCAGGTCTACGTGACAAAGACGGTCCAAACTACGATGGTTACATCGCGGACTTCGAAATCACCAATGATGGTAAGTACGTGAACACGTTGCACGCGGAGAAACGTTTCTATCGCACAGCGAAGTCAATGATGACAGAAGCGGCAATCGACCGTGGCATCACTCGCGACCTATATATTGCAATGGGTGAGCGTCTAGAAGATAACCGTTCTTGGGCTGTTCGCATTTACTACAAACCATTCGTTCGTTGGATCTGGGCTGGTTCATTGATCATGTCTTTAGGTGGGGCACTTGCTATCTCTGATAGACGTTACCGCTTCCGTAAAACGGCTAAGAAAGACGAAAAGTCAAAGCTAGCGGAAAAGGAAGCATAAAATGAATAAGAAAGTCTTATTTATCCCGTTGGTCGCTTTCATGGTGTTGGCGGGTATCTTTGCAACTCAGTTGGTTCGTAACCAAGAGGGCGACGATCCGACCAAGCTTGAATCAGTACTAGTTGGCAAGCCAGTTCCTGAATTTCATCTTGAAGATTTAGCAGAACCAGGTAAACAATACGATCAGTCGATCTTCAAAGGTGAACCTTTGCTGCTGAACGTTTGGGCGACTTGGTGTCCAACTTGCTATGCCGAGCATAAGTACTTGAATGAATTAGCAGGCAAAGGCGTGAAGATCATCGGTATGAACTACAAAGATGATCGTAACAAAGCCATTGGCTGGTTGAATGATCTTGGTAACCCTTACCTGATCAGCTTGTTTGATGGTAGCGGTATGCTAGGTTTAGACCTAGGTGTATACGGCGCGCCAGAAACATTCATCATTGATGCTGATGGTGTAATTCGTTACCGCCATGTTGGTGATGTAAACCCTCGTAACTGGGCTGAAACTCTAGAACCGCTTTACACCAAGCTGGTTGAGGAGGCGAAGCAATGAAAAAGTTTATCCTAGCGGTATTTGCAGCCATGACATTTTCGCTTGCAGCACATGCTGCAATCGAAGTGTATGAGTTTGATAACTTAGAGCAAGAACAGCAGTTCAAAGAGCTTGGTCATACGCTTCGTTGCCCTAAGTGTCAGAACAATACAATCTCTGATTCAAATGCAGAACTTGCTCAGGACTTGCGTCATAAGGTCTATGAAATGACCAAAGATGGCAAATCCAAAGATGAGATCGTAGATTACATGATTGCTCGTTACGGTAATTTTGTAACTTATAATCCTCCGTTTACTTTTGCGACTGCAATTCTTTGGCTAGGGCCGCTGGCCGTGGTTTTAGGCGGTTTTGGTTTGATTGTGTTACGTAGCAGAAAATCAAAAGCGAAAGCAGTACAAACCAATGATGAACAATGGGATGCGGAAAAAGAAGCGCGCCTCAAATCACTGCTTGATGAAGAGAACAACGGAGATAAGAAGTAATGACACTATTTTGGGTTTCTACCGTTGTTCTAACGCTGATAGCATGTGCATTAGTTGCATTGCCACTACTTAAGCAAAAAGCCAACAACGATGAAGTGTTACGCGATGAGCTCAACAAAGCGTTCTATAAAGATCGTCTTTCTGAGCTTGCTGAAGAAACTGATGAAGGCCTGGTTGAGAGCCAAGATGATCTGATTTCGGATCTAAAACAATCTCTTCTCGATGACATCCCTGGCGATAAAGCTCAGCAAGAAACTAAGGTTTCTCCAATTGCAGTATTGATTCCATCAATAGTCTTGACCGTAGCGCTAAGCTATGGCTTGTATTACAAGTTTGGTGCTTCTCAAGATGTCGTACAGTGGCAAGAAGTCACGTCAAACCTTCCTGAGCTTTCTAAAAAGCTGATGTCTGCTTCATCTGAGCCATTAAGTGACGATGAAATGGCTGACTTATCTTTGGCACTGCGTACGCGCCTGCACTACCAACCGGAAGACTCAACGGGTTGGTTATTACTAGGTCGTATCGCACTGGCTAATCGCGATGTAACAACTTCAATTGATGCAATGGAAAAAGCGTACAAGCTAGAGCCAAAAGATCCTGATGTTCAACTTGGTTACGCACAAGCTCTAATGCTTTCTCAAGACGACATGGATCAGGCGACGGCTCGCTCTCTGCTTGGCAAGTTGATGCAGCAAGATTATGTCGATCTACGTGTATTCTCGCTACTTGCGTTTGATGCATTCGAACGTCAAGACTTCCCTGCGGCGATTAAGTACTGGGGTATCATGCAGCAAATGATTGGCCCAGAAGACAGCCGTTATGAAATGCTGGGTCGTAGTATTGAAAGCGCACGTAAGCAAATGGGTGAAGCGGTTTCACCAGACAAGAGCGTGGCAGTGACCATTAACGTTGCGCCGGAAGCGCAGCTGGATCCAAACGCGGTATTGATCGTATCGGTTCATCGAGCAGATGGTTCTCCAATGCCAGTCGCAGCAGCACGTTACCCATTGGGCACATTCCCTCGTACGGTGGTGTTGGATGATGGCAACGCGATGATGGATGGCCAGAAATTATCTTCACTGGATAAGCTGATAGTTCGCGTCCGTGTGGACTCAGATGGCAACGTTGCGACTCGTGACAAAGATTGGCATGGTGAAAGTGCTGTGGTCGAATTTGGTCAGCCGGTCGAAGTTACCATTAATAACCAATATCAATAGTTGTAGCGCTATATTCTATACAGTACGTGCAATAAGTGTCGTGATTGTGTTTGCCACTTTGTGGTACGCCCAACAACTATAGAGTAGAATGACGAAGGTCAGCTTTGCTGGCCTTCGTTTATTTTTATTCCCAAGTGACTTTTTATACACGTTTTAGCTTATAGGCTTCAACTAAGGTCACTTAGGTATAGTAATAGTTCGTATGGAACAGATAATGTATAACAAGGGTAAATCTATCTTTTGGCTGCTGCTTGCTGTTGGTTTAGCGGGTTGTTCATCAGCGCCAGAAGAAGTAACAAGCGAAGAAAGTGAAACTAATAGCTCGACCTCCAGTGTCTATGATCCATTGGAAGGTTTTAACCGAGCTATGTGGGACATCAACTACGATTATCTAGACCCATATTTAGTGCGTCCAATTTCTCTAGCTTATGTCGATTACACGCCAGTACCGATTCGCTCTGGTATAGCTAATTTTTTGGCTAACCTAGATGAACCTGCAAGTGTAGTAAACAATCTTGTTATGGGTAATGGCACCAAAGCGGTGGGGCACTTTAACCGCTTTTGGATCAACTCGACGTTCGGTATTTTTGGTTTGTTTGATATTGCAACAGCCGCAGGTATTACTAAGTACGACAACAAAGAGTTCAGCAGTGTAGTGGGTCACTACGGTGTCGGTAACGGTCCATATTTTATGCTACCAGGTTACGGGCCGTATACCCTACGTGAAGTGACAGACACCGTGGATGGTATGTATGTTCCACTCTCTTACCTTAACTTCTGGGCTGGCTTAGGTAAGTGGGCTTTTGAGGGTATGGAAAAGCGTGCGCTGGTTGTTCCACAAGAAGCGCAGCTTGAAGCATCTCCAGATCCATACGTGTTGACGCGTGATATTTATCTTCAACGTCAAGATTTCAAAGCAGAAATCAACGACACTGATGAAGTGGATGAAGACGAAGAAGCATACTTGGATGAGTACTTAGAAGAAGACTTCTAAACGCTTCAGTAAGTCGAAAAACAAAAAGGCTTGGTTTTCACCAAGCCTTTCTTTTTATCAGTAACTTTCTTTTATCGATAAGTAGCGTTCAAATTAGAACTTGTAGTTCGCTTGAACACCGATTAGCCAAACGTTACCTGTTACTTCACCTTCAAATGCGCCACCGAAAGCTGCTGCAGCATTGTCAGATGCATCACGAGGCTCACTGATAGGTGCGTCTTTTGCGAAAATGTAAGTAAAGCCAGCGTCTAGCGTCAGGTTCTTAGACCATTCGTAACCAGCACCAACACTTAGCCATAGACGGTCAGTTTCTGGAATTGTAGTCGTACGGTACTTGTCATCAACGGCTGACATGTCGTATGCAACGCCTGAGCGCAGTGTCCATTTTTGGTCAAGCTTGTATGTAGTACCTACAGCAAAGCGGTAGTTATCTTCCCAGTTTTCAGATTTGATTAGATCAGAAGAGTCTGGGAAATCAGCCACTAGCTCTTTAAAGCTACTCCAATCTGTCCAGTTAATGCTTGCGTGCACGGCTAATTGGTCATTTAGCTGGTGGAAGCTAGCTAGTTCTGCGGTTGCCGGCAAAGTTAGGTCCATTGAACCTGCTTTTTTAACGCTAGGGTTCATTGGGTTGAAAGCAAGGCCATTTGCGTGACCTTCTAGGGTTAGGTCTACCGCTGATTTATATGCGAAGCCAATACGGTTACTATCATTGATCTGCCACGCTGCACCTAATTGCCAACCCCATGCCTTGTCATCACCTTCCATATACTTCAGTGTTTGACCAGCTAATGCAGGGTTTACAACACCCATTTGAGGAGGCATTACCGCACCAATGCTACCATCTGCGATGATGTAACGGATACCACCACCGATACTTAGCGCTTCATTCAGTTTGTAAGCTGCATTCAAGTTCGCTTCCATTGACGTAACGCTAGCTTGGTTGCCAAAGTTAGCTGCAGCAAAATCTTTACCTAGGTCTGTTTCCATACCGTAGTTAGTACCAAACGCTAGACCAATAGCAAATTTGTCATTGTACTGATGTGACAGGTAGAAGTTAGGGATAATAGCATCGTGAGCAAAGTCGTGTGAGCTTGCTTTATTAGAACCATTTACGAATGTCGATGTGCCATCAACATCAATGTTAGGGTTTACATAGATTGCGCCAACAGACACTTGCGTACCTTCTAGGTAAGTTAGCATTGCTGGGTTACGCCATTGTGAACTTGCGTTATCAGCCATTGCTGCTTCGCCAGCGTATGCACGGCCTAGACCTGTCGCTGAGTACTCTGCAAGTTGGAAACCTGCTGCGTTTGCAACGCCTGATGTGCTCAATAGGCCAAATGCCACTGCTGCTGAAAGGAGAGTCTTGTTGGTTTTCATTGTAATGTTCGCTGAGTTATTTATAACGTGGGGCGAAAGTTTACGACTAGAGTTATTACTTTAAAAACGAAAATCCAATAAAACAGTGTTTTTAGTCTAAATTACTATGAAGTGGACATTTTTCAGTATGTTTATCTGACTGTAACGGCTGTGTGAAAAAAACTCAGCGAACAACTGTGAGTTCTAATGACGTTTTAGGGCAACACTTGTTCGCCTAAATGTGGCAAGAGATTTGAAATAGATAAGAAAAAAGGCTGGAATTCCAGCCTTTTACATAGAGAGTAATTATATTAGCTTATCGCTTACTGCTTAGAAGCTGCGGCTGTATTGTAAGCCGAATAGAATCGCGTCTGCATGGGTTGTTGCTGATAGCGATGAGATGTTTGCTGGCCCTGTTAAAGGATTTCCTGGAACATGCATTGGGTTCGGTGTTGACTCGTTTACATCTACATCTTTACCCATCAGGTAAGTAAAGCCAAAGTCTACGTTTGACTTGTTATCGATGTGGTATGTGAAGCCTGCAGAGAACCATTGACGGTCTGAATCAGGAACCGATACAGAAGTTAGGGAGTCTTGTGCACTTGTGTCGTACATGTAACCTGTACGAAGTGTCCAATCGTTGTTTAGGTAGTAAGTACCACCAATTGCGTAGTGCCAACCATCTTGCCATTGGTACTGCTTATCGTAGCTTGAACCAAGTGGTGAGCCTTGAAGATTACGGAATTCGATCTGATCAAAGGCGCTCCAGCCAATGTACTGAACAGAGTAGTGTACGGCAAACTTAGTGTCGGTAATTTTATGGTAGCCAGAGAACTCAGCCATATCTGGTAGAGGAAGTGTGATTTTCTGACCTTTGTCGTCTTTCGCTTCCATCTCTGGACTGTAGCGGTAAGACAAACCAAAACGGTTGTTTTCGTCTAACTCGTAAACCGTACCTACGTTAAAGCCTACTGCCCAACCATCAGCTTTATCAACATCCACTAGAGTACCTAGCACGCTATGCTCGCGCTTCATTGTGCCTTGACCATAGATAAGGTCTAGACCAGCACCAAAGCTCCATTGATCATTTAGACGGTAAGAGCCAGCAACGCCGAGGTTTGCACTTTTAACGTCAGTTAGACCGCCGTACTCTTTTGCAACAAAGCTGTCATCAAACTCAGTCTTGGTACCAAAGTTAGAGTAAGCATTTACACCCCAAGCAAATTTGTCATTTACAGGAACGATTAGGTGGATATTGGGTGCAATAGAAGTGTCACCAGCATCGTCGTAGTTTGAAGATGTACCTAGTGGGGCTGTTAAGCCGCGGTAAGTCGAGTCTTTTACTTCAATCATTGAGGTAATGCTTTCAAAACCTACAGATAGTTCCATTTTGTCAAATAGAGCCATTGCTGCAGGGTTACGAGCCATTACCGATGCGTTATCTGCAATTACTGCATCACCGGCAAACGCTCGACCAATACCAGTTGCGGATTGTGCATTTATTTGGAAACCAGCTGCCATTGCTTGGCCTGATGCCATTGCAACTGTTACTGCTAGGAGAGTCTTTTTAAACAGACGCGTGTTCTGAGTCATTTTTTATTCCTTATTCGTTTCGTCTCTTTGGACGATAAGTTGAGCTTTTGCTCAGTGGCGCAGATATTAGTATTAAGAGTGGACCATACAAATCCGACCATTGAATAAATTTGAATAAAAATTGCAGAAATGATGTCTAAATGTCGGGAAATTGCATCTAAAGTGCATAATTTAGAGTTTTGACTCTAAATTGAATAGTTGACGTGAATGCTTTTGAGGTGTTTTATAAACAAAAAGCCGCTAAATTTCGAAATTTAGCGGCTTTTAACTTGTTAGTAGCGTAGTTTCGCTGAAGTTGTTACATCGGCTGAATAAGCATCGCTAGCTTGTCAGCGATGGTTTCAACATCTTCACCGCTTTCACCTACAAGGATCATACTGTTGGACCCAACAGGTTTTACAACGCCAGTCATTCCATCCTTATCAAAGCCGACGGTTGCATCGCTCTCTACTTGAGTAATAAACATCGTAACTTTGCCTTTAGAACCTTCGAAAACCATGTGCAGCGCGTGTGAGTCAGCGAAACCACAATGGTTTAGGTAGTAAACGTGATAAGGGAAGCTTTTCTTAAACTGGTAATGAAAGGGCATCATTTTTGCATTTACTTGCTTGCTAGACACGTCTTCGTTTAACGCTTTAACAAACGGTTCTTCAGCGATGACATGTTCAATCGCAGTATCTGCTAAGCTCGCTTGTGCTGGTGAAACAACAACATTACCCCAGTTAATTTGACCAACGAGCAAACCTGCCGTAAACGCAATTGATGCGGCTAGAGCCATCGCTTTACGTGCAAAGTTAGGTCTAACCACTTTATCTTCATCAAGTGCATTTGATGTTTGGCTAAATAAAATTTTGTCAGCGAGATCTTCCGGTGCATCCACATTCATGGCTTGCTTAATCTTTAGGTCGAGATCCAAAATGTCATCAACAAACTTGCTGTTAGCGTCGTTACTAGCGATAGCTTGGAGAATGTCTTCATCCTTTTGTTTTGGATCCGACAAAATGCGACGACGAAACTCTAAATCATCCATTCTTTTGTCCTCTCTGAGTATCTTGAGAATCCAACATCTCTTTTAATTGATTACGGGCGCGGAAAAGGCGAGTCATGACAGTGTTCTTATTTAGCTCAAGAATACTGCCGATTTCTTCTCCACTGAAACCACCCACGACTTGAAGAAATAACGGCTCACGATATTCGACATCAAGCTTCATGATTTGAGCCTGTAACCATTCTTGCTGATGATGTGGGTCATCGCTGACTTTAGCATCATTGCCATAGTCATCGATATCAACCAAATCAAACTGTTTGCGTTCAAAGCGGCGTGCGTTTTCTCGTCTTAATATGGTGATAAGCCAAGATTTCGCTGCCTTTTCATCTTGAAGACTATCCAGCGACTTCCATGCTCGCAGACAGGTTTCTTGAACCAAATCTTCTGCAATCGCCTTATCTTTGCATAACCAGTAAGCGTAGCGATACAAGTCTCTGT
The DNA here is from genome assembly GCF_052037695.1 of Vibrio sp. WZ-1. NCBI lineage: Bacteria > Pseudomonadati > Pseudomonadota > Gammaproteobacteria > Vibrionales > Vibrionaceae > Vibrio > Vibrio sp. WZ-1. The sequence continues at coordinate 49,223 of NZ_JBQEQR010000085.1, forward strand.
GATAGCCCCGAACAAGAGCTTCGTATTTTCTTTGTCTGTCCATATCAGAGTTGACCGGACTGTCGGGTTTTTTATTTCCGAACATTTTAAATATTGCCACAGGAGCCTCCATCTTGCTCTGTGAGGTCTTAATACCAAAGTCACTACATATCAATGTAGCTCAGCAGCACAAATTACTGTTCAAATAATCAATCGCTTATCAAGTGCAATGATAATTTATGGTTATTATTTTTAATGATGTCGTTTATCTACTTGATGTTGTTCAAACGCTGTTTTTGATCTTTGAGCGAATAGGAATATATAAAAACACCATAAAAATTGATCTATTTCAAAATCTCATACCCTGAAGGGGCTATAGTACATCTTGTCATCTAGTTAGTCATTGCGACTAACATGTTGAGCAAGATGACACTTCCTTTTGAAGGCTGACTTTACTTTCTCCTAATCAGGAAACTGATTAATTTTACAATTGGCGTATGTTAATTGTTTTATAGATATTCCGACCACACAGTTTTGTGTGGTTTTTTTTTGCCAATTTTTCCGCTTCTCCCCATCTTTTCCAGCTAGAACCTATAGTTAGTTTATCTTAATCGCAGAAGAATCAACGAACTAGAGCAATAGATCTACTTGCTTCACGTTTATTTAAACGCATGTTTGATAAATTTAACAAGTTGATTACAATGCATCAGGTCAGACCTCTTGTATTTAAGGAGAAACAATGGGCAAGCAGGAAGTGAAAACACGCCAAGGTGAGCGTGTCGCTATTGTCGCAGGGCTACGAACCCCCTTTGCTCGTCAAAGCACTGAGTTCAGCCAGGTGCCAGCGGTCGATTTAGGCAAAATGGTAGTGAGCGAAATGCTTGCTCGTACAGATATCGATCCGAAACTTATCGAACAAGTTGTATTTGGACAGGTTGTTCAAATGCCAGAAGCGCCAAACATTGCTCGAGAAATCGTGTTAGGAACAGGAATGCACATCCACACTGATGCCTATAGCGTAACTCGTGCGTGTGCGACCAGCTTCCAAGCCGCAGTCAACGTCGCTGAAAGTATTATGGCGGGCAGCATTGATGTTGGTATCGCTGGTGGTGCAGATTCATCATCTGTTTTACCAATTGGCGTTTCGAAGAAACTTGCCGCGAACTTGCTTGCACTAAGTAAAACCAAAACGTTGGGACAAAAGCTCAGCATTCTTAAACAACTCAGCTTTAAAGACTTAATGCCTGTGCCGCCAGCAGTAGCGGAATACTCAACTGGTTTGTCGATGGGACAGACTGCAGAGCAAATGGCGAAGAGTCACGGTATTACTCGTGCTGAGCAAGATGCATTGGCACACCGCTCTCATTCTTTAGCCTCTCAAGCATGGAAAGACGGCAAGATCCAAGATGAAGTAATGACTGCTTTCCCAGAACCCTACAAGAAGTGGATTTCTGAAGATAACAATATTCGTCATGATTCTACACTAGAGGGCTACGCGAAACTGCGTCCCGCTTTTGATCGCCAATATGGCAGTGTGACCGCCGCGAACAGTACTCCACTTACTGATGGTAGCGCAGCGGTGATGCTAATGCGAGAAGGCAAAGCAAAAGAGCTAGGTATGGAAATTCTTGGCTACATTCGTGGCTATGCGTTCTCTGCCATCGGTGTAGAAATGGACATGCTAATGGGGCCAACATATGCGACAGCAAAAGTGTTGGAGAATACCGGTCTAGAGCTTTCAGATCTGACGCTTATCGATATGCACGAAGCATTTGCTGCGCAAGCTCTTGCAAACGTGAAGATGTTTGCTTGTGACAAATTTGCCCAAGAAAATTTAGGTCGTTCGAAAGCGATTGGTGAAATCGATATGGACAAGTTCAACGTCCTTGGCGGCTCGATTGCCTATGGTCACCCATTTGCCGCAACAGGTGCTCGTATGATGACACAAACGCTACGTGAGCTTAAACGTCGCGGTGGTGGTCTTGCGTTGAATACCGCATGTGCCGCAGGTGGTCTTGGTGCAGCAATGATTTTGGAGGTTGAGTAATGAGCGAGCAAAAAGCATTTAGTCTAAAGATTGATGAGCAAAACATTGCTTGGCTAGCCATCGATGTGCCAAACGAAAAAATGAACACGCTGCAAGCGGCGTTTGCAGATGAGATGAAAGAGATTTTCGCTCAACTGAAAGACACTAGCGGCGTGAAAGGGATGATCATTCATTCCCTAAAACCAGATAACTTTGTTGCGGGCGCCGACGTTCGTATGCTCGAAGCGTGCACCACGGCAAGTGAAGCTGAGGCACTAGCTAAGCAAGGTCAAGAGTTGTTCAAACAGCTTTCCGAGCTGCCTTATCCGGTCGTTGCCGCGATTCATGGTCCCTGCCTTGGTGGTGGCTTAGAGCTTGCTCTCGCGTGTGACTACCGCGTATGTACTGATTCCGATAAAACGCGTCTGGGTTTGCCAGAAGTGCAACTTGGTCTGTTGCCAGGTTCTGGTGGTACTCAACGTCTTCCGCGTTTGATTGGTCTATTGCCTTCGTTAGATTTAATCCTTACAGGCAAACAACTGCGTGCGAAGAAAGCGAAGAAACTGGGCGTGGTTGATGCTTGTGTGCCTGAAACTATCTTACTGGATGTTGCTAAGAAGCACATTGAGAAAGAGAAGAAGAGAGGCAAGCAAAAACAATCGACAAAAGAGAAGTTGATGTCGGGCAGCAGTTTGGGGCGCAAGTTTGTGTTTGAGCAAGCAGCGAAGAAAACCAATGAAAAAACTCGTGGCAATTACCCAGCAACGGTCGCGATTCTAGAAGTGATCCAGCATGGTCTTGAAAAAGGTTTTGCGCAAGGTCAAGAGCTTGAAGCGAAGCGCTTTGGCGAATTGGTGATGAGCTCAGAATCGAAAGCATTGCGATCTATCTTCTTTGCCACCACTGAAATGAAGAAAGAAAACGGCGCGGAAGCTGATCCAGCCGCAGTCAACAAAGTTGGCGTGTTGGGTGGCGGTCTTATGGGGGCAGGCATCAGCCATGTTTCTGTTGCGAAAGCGAAAGTGCCAGTACGAATTAAAGATGTCAGCAATGACGGTGTGCTTAACGCATTGAACTACAACTACAAGTTGTTCGAAAAGCAGCGTAAGCGCCGCATAATCTCGAAAGCAGGTCTACAATCGAAGATGCTGCAACTCTCGGGTGGCATTGACTTTACAAGCTTCAACCATATTGATGTGGTTATCGAAGCGGTATTTGAAGATCTCGAACTGAAGCAAAAGATGGTTGCGGATATTGAAGCGAACGCGAAACCAGAAACTATCTTTGCGACCAATACGTCTTCGCTACCAATCCACAACATTGCGGAAAAAGCAGAACGCCCAGAAAACATCGTCGGTCTGCACTACTTCAGCCCTGTAGAGAAAATGCCGCTGGTGGAAGTGATTCCTCATGAAACTACGTCAGAAGAGACCATTTCTACGGTTGTTGCACTTGCGAAGAAGCAGGGCAAGACACCAATCGTTGTTAAAGACAAAGCTGGCTTCTATGTAAACCGTGTTCTTGCTCCTTACATGAACGAAGCTGCAAACATCTTGCTTGCAAATGAGCCGATCGAACAACTTGATGGCGCGCTACTTGACTTCGGCTTCCCAGTCGGTCCGATTACCTTGTTGGATGAAGTTGGTGTTGATATTGGCGCCAAGATCATGCCGATCTTGGTTAACGAATTGGGTGAACGATTTAAAGGTCCAGACGTATTCGACACACTACTGAATGACGGTCGCAAAGGGCGTAAGAGTGGTAAAGGCTTCTATACCTACAAAGGTAAGAAGAAAGAAGTCGATAAGTCAGTGTACAAGCTGTTGAACCTGACCCCTGAGTCGAAGTTAAGCGACAACGATATCGCGCTGCGTTGTGTATTGCCGATGCTAAACGAAGCGGTCCGCTGTTTAGATGATGGTATTATTCGTTCACCACGCGACGGTGATATCGGTGCGATCTTTGGTATTGGTTTCCCACCATTCCTAGGTGGTCCATTCCGTTACATGGATCAGTTCGGTTTGAAAGAACTGGTGGAGAAAATGAATGAATTTGCTTCGAAATACGGCGAACGTTACGCACCATGTGATGGGTTGTTAACCCGTGCAGGAGAAGGTCGCAATTTCTACTCTTAGCTATATCTGACTGGATAAATAAAAAGGCTTGCGGAATGCAAGCCTTTCTTTTTCTAATTAGTTATCAAGACATTACTTCTTCTTGTCTTTCTTACCCTTGTCATGGCCCTTACCAGGGTTGTCATCACCATGAACACTCGAGTTTCCTTTGTGCTTCTTATCATGTTTGCCTGAAGAACAGTCATCAGATTTTATCGAGACGTTATCACCATCGAGGCGCAAACAATCATTGCTTAGCTCAAAGTCATCGCCCTTAATCGTGATATCCGCATGAGCGAAAGGTGCAAGTGGCATTAGTACCGCAGCAAGTAAAAGTAGCTTTTTCATATTATCCTCATGTTTGCATGTGTTTCTTGAACAAGGCTATTACAGCATAAACGAAAGTGATGTTTTTACCATTTTACGCCAGCTATGCCGTCAAGCATTATCCTAAACCACAGTCTTGTGGGCGCAGTTGAAATTCTTCTATAGAACCCACTTCTAGTCCTAAATCAATACGTGGAGCATCAATATGTGACGTTCCTTGGGAGTGCATCACCAAGCGATTAGCTGTGCGAGGCTTAAGCTCATTCACGACAAAGCGAATCATATCTGTACGGGTAAGGCTTTTTAGTTCCTGCAGTACTTTTTCTCTTTGGTTGAACTCGGTATCTTTATTGCCGATAGCGACCCAAAGGCGCTGTGCTCTGCCACGTAATGTAGTATCTGGTGCTGCTATTTGATTCCACAGCCCTCGTTTACTACTGTGCCACTGGTACTCATTGAGCTCTAATAGCACCATATAAAAGGCATTTAAGAACTCGTCAATCGAGGTCACCAGTTCGGCTGGAGCTGCATTTGGTGATTGCACGTAAAGTACGATACCTGGATGGCGATTTAGTGGCATATTGCCGGTGCCAACCATATAGCCAAGCTGCTGTTTTGTGCGGATTTCATGGAAGAAGGTCGCTGACATCAAATGATTCGCAAGTGAATAAAGGGCAATATTGCGAGGTTCGATATCTTCACATTGATGGTAGATAACAACCGCTGAATCTTGTTGGTTGCAATGTACCTCACGTTGGAAGCTGCCGTTTTCCCCCAGCATGACCAAGGGGCGAAGTGCCTCCTCGTAGCGCTGCTCTTTAACGCGCAGTGCGTCTTTTAACGTGGTGGCCATATCGTGAGCTTGCTGACGTTGCCAGTCGCCATAAACAAACATCTCTACGTGCAATTCCGCGAGGATCGATTCGACAAATACTGATAACTCATCGACTTCGATTTCCTCCAATGCTTCGACTAGTGTCGCGAAAGGTGGATTGTTTGGTTGAAGTAGGCCGGTTAGAGCATTGAACAGCTGCGAAATAGGACGATCTTGAGATGAATTGTGCCAATTACGTAATAGTTGCTGTTTAATCGTTTCAAAGCGAACCGGACTAAACTCGCGCGCCGCAAAGCGATGAAGAATCATCTCTAGTAGTTGGGGCAGTTTTTGGCTAAATCCGGACAGGGTCAATGTGACGCCACCTTGGTGAGCATACATGTTGTAGCCCATGCCGGCGATTTCCGCTTGATAAGTTTCTTGTGCCAGAGAATCGAGGAACATCTCGACACATAAGCGCGTTTTTACGATGTTTTTCGGTGATGCGACAGCATGGGAGCTATCGATCGCAACATACACAACGCCTTTTGGTACGCAGAACTCATCATCTTGCAGATGCCACAGGCGAAAGCCTTCTAAATCTTCGACCAACTCAGGCAATGAGCCGCCATTTTCTAACGGTTTTGGGTCGAGATCGTAACAAATGTATGGGTTCTTTTCTGGTAGTAAGAATTGCCAACTTGGGTCGATTTGCTGATAGAAGCGGCGCTGGTCATCGTTGAATGGGGTGACCGAGTAAGGCGTGAAGTACCACTCTGCGGTTTGATTGTATTCCAAGCCTTTTGCAATCAATGTGACGCGAACATTTTCAACCGAAAGATACTGCAACAATGAACGTTGAAGCTCTTCATCATAGCCTGCCATTTTGTAGTCACCATAAACCGTGTCTTCCGGCTGATAGTGCTGCATGTTTATGACCAGGTGGCTGACCAAATCCATTGGGCGAGATGGCTCTTGGAAGCGGAAGGCCGATTCTAATACCGCTTGCTTCTCCAAGTAGCGCCATTGATCCATACCATCTTGTTTAATCATAGTTAGGTACTGGAACACCGCTTGCACGATACCATCGACGTGATCTAAACCCTTTGGAGTCAGTGTGCAACTCACCGTAAAGTCTCGATAGTTGCTGCCACTCGCGCCCCCCCCAGCAGAGAGGGAAGTGATCCAGCCTTTCTCTTTCAATTGGATCATCAGACTGCCTTCGCCTTCATAGCCTAGCAGGTGAGCAAAGTAGGAGAGCGGTTTCACGCTATAGTGTTCATCCATTCCTGGCATTGGGAAAGTCAGGATCAGTTTGCGGAATTCTTTAATGGGCTCTACTTGGACCAAAATGCCTGTGCTGTCTTCAGTGCCGATAGGCACATCGATCGATTTACCGCGCAGCTGGTGGTTTGGAATATCAGCAAACATGGTTTCCACCCACGCTTGCTGCTCATCCAGAGATTGCGGACCAAACAAGGTCAGCGTCATCAAATCTGCGGAATACTGAGAGTGGTGAAACTCAACAATCTCGTCGCGAATCGATTTACCATCGCGATCGCCTAGTGTATCTGAGTTACCGACGGAGAATTTAGCGAATGGATGTTCAGGGTTAATGACTTCTTTGTTTACTTGATACAGGCGGCGAGAGTCATCATTGAGTTTTAGCTTGTATTCTGAATCGACTGCTTGGCGCTCTTTGTCTAGCGCTTCTTCGTTAAACAGTGGTGCGGTAAAAAATTGACTAAAACGGTCAAGTGCAGTTTCAAATGCTGTTGGTGTCACATCGAAGAAGAAACAAGTGTGCTCAGTACCCGTCCAAGCATTGTTGGTACCACCATGTTGACTAATATAACTTTGAAACTCGCCCACTTTAGGGTATTTTTCCGTACCCAAAAAAAGCATGTGTTCTAGATAGTGTGCCAGACCTTGACGATCCATCGGATCATCGAAGTGTCCAACGTTAACTGCTAGAGCTGCTGCCGACTGCTGAGCCGTGTCGGAATGAATCAGCAACACGCGAAGGGCATTACTCAGTGTAATGTAGCGGTATTGATTTGAATCGTTTGGACTTAAGTGCACGATGCATCTCCAGATTTCGCATTACAGTAATTATGAACCCCGAGTGGGGAGGCGCAAAGTTTGCGCTTCGACAAATACTGCTTGCCGCATTTTTGTTATTCGTAAGAGTACTGCATAAGCCCATTAGCTAATGCTATGGGGTTCGAGCTATTTGAAGGAATGCACTGAGTTCATTACTTCATCGTAGAATGTGATGAACTGAGTATATTCTTTTTAATAGATTGTTAAGAAAGTCGCTATCTTTAGCAAGCGAATTGGTATAATGAACCGATAATTATATCAGTATTTTTGCTTCAACATTATTAAAGTTAGCCCGCTATCGATATAAAGATAGCAGTCAACCTTTTGGTAGCGTTAGCTATCCCTAGGAAATAACATGAAAATATTTATCTTGCGCCACGGTGAAGCGGAACATTTTGCGAACTCTGACGCAGAAAGACAACTGACCCCAAGAGGCAGAACTGAATCGGAAGCGGTTGCCCGTGCATGTAAAGAACAAGGTTTTGCCCAATTCGATAAAGTATTGGTGAGTCCGTACATTCGAGCAGAGCAAACTTGGCAAGAAATCAGCGCGCATTTTTCGGCAAAGAGCATCGAAACATGTGAAGAGATCACCCCTTACGGTCAATCCGATCAGGTGTTTGATTTTGCTAATGCCTTGATTGAAGTGGAAAAGCTTGATTCTCTACTGTTTGTATCTCACTTACCGCTAGTTGGTTATTTAACTTCTGAGTTCGTGAAAGACATGACGCCTCCAATGTTTCCAACATCGGGTTTGGCATGTATTGAGTATGATCCGCAAACACAACGCGGTGAAGTACTGTGGCATATCACGCCATAGGACGTTAGAACTCGGGATTCCAGCTCGAGACAAGCAAAAAGGCAGGGTCAACCTGCCTTTGTCGTTCTTGTTAGCTAGTGCCTTATTTTTCTGGAATAGAAAGTAGCACCAGTAGGGCACCATCGCCGCCAAATTCTAAAGGCGCTTGGTGGAATGCCATTACGTCTGGATGTTGAGCTAGCCAAAGTGGCGCTTTCTGTTTCAAGATATGCTTGCCAATGCCGTGTTGCACACACGCACAATGGATTTCATTCTTGATGCAGTAAGCGATCATGGCACCAAGTTCACGCTTGGCTTCTTGTTGTGTCATGCCATGCATATCTAAGAAAACATCAGGCACGTATACGCCACGACGCAGACGTTTCACTTCATAAGTGGATACGTCGTCGCGGGCATAACGAGTAGGGCCATCTTCATTGAGAAGCGGGACAAACTCATCAGAAAAGTAAAACTCGGAATCACTCGCTTCACGATTTGAGCGTTTGATTTCTTTTTGCTTAGTATTTTTTTTTGGTTGCTGGATTATGGTATCCTGTCGCAACTTTTTTACGCCCTGTACTGCATCCTGAAATAAGGCGAAATCGTCATCGTGTTCGGTGTCTTTTTTGCTCATTAGGTTAACAATTTCATTTTTACAATTTATGGCAGTATTGTAGCGCTTTTCGGAGGCAATTTTGGATAAGATTTTTGTAGAAGAGGCGGTATCGGAGCTGCATACCCTTCAAGATATGATTCGTTGGACGGTAAGCCGCTTTAACGCAGCTAACCTGTTTTACGGTCATGGCACTGATAATGCGTGGGATGAAGCGGTTCAGCTTATCCTGCCAACATTATACTTGCCGATTGATGTGCCTCCGCACGTATTAAACTCTCGCCTAACGACAAGCGAGCGCCTACGTATTGTTGAGCGCGTAGTAAAACGCATTAATGAGCGTACACCAACTGCATACCTAACGAACAAAGCATGGTTCTGCGGTCTTGAATTCTTTGTTGACGAGCGTGTACTTGTACCACGTTCTCCAATCGGTGAATTGATTCAAGCCGAATTCCAACCTTGGTTGGTGGAAGAGCCTACGCGCATCATGGACCTATGTACGGGTTCTGGTTGTATCGCAATTGCTTGTGCACACGCATTCCCTGACGCAGAAGTAGACGCGATCGATATCTCAACCGATGCTCTTCAAGTTGCTGAGCAAAACGTACAAGACCACGGTATGGAGCAGCAAGTGTTCCCAATCCGTTCTGACTTGTTCCGCGACCTTCCAAAAGAGAAGTACAACCTGATCGTGTCTAACCCACCTTACGTGGACGAAGAAGACATGAACAGCCTACCAGACGAATTCACGCACGAGCCTGAGCTAGGTCTAGCAGCTGGTACTGACGGTCTAAAACTGGTTCGTCGTATTCTAGCAAACGCGCCAGACTACCTAACGGATAGCGGTATTCTTGTATGTGAAGTTGGTAACTCAATGGTTCACATGATGGAACAGTACCCACAAATTCCATTCACTTGGATTGAGTTCGAGAATGGCGGTCATGGCGTCTTCATGCTAACGCGTGACCAGCTGGTTGAATGTGCAGAAGAGTTCAAACTGTACAAAGACTAATTGAATCACTAATAAATGATGAGAACACCGAGCCTTTTGCTCGGTGTTTTTTTATGCGCTTTTCCTCTCGATTAAGTGAATATTTACTCTTTACATCAAAACATAATAAAGCCACTATGATTCTACGAAGAACTGGAAAGCAGTTGCGCTCAAGGAGAGCGTGGCGACAATAATTTGAGGAAGTAATGGCAGGAAACAGTATCGGACAACATTTTCGAGTGACTACATTCGGAGAAAGTCACGGTATCGCACTAGGATGTATCGTAGACGGATGCCCTCCAGGTCTAGAAATTACAGAAGCGGACCTACAAACGGATCTCGACCGTCGCCGTCCTGGCACGTCACGTTACACCACCCAACGTCGTGAACCGGACGAAGTAAAAATACTTTCTGGCGTATTTGAAGGTAAAACCACAGGTACTTCAATTGGTCTGTTGATCGAAAACACCGATCAACGTTCTAAAGACTACTCAGACATCAAAGACAAGTTCCGCCCAGGACACGCTGATTACACTTACCACCAAAAATATGGCATCCGCGACTATCGTGGCGGCGGTCGTTCGTCTGCACGTGAAACTGCAATGCGTGTGGCGGCTGGTGCAATCGCGAAGAAATACCTGAAAGATGAGTTCGGTGTAGAGATTCGTGCTTACTTGTCACAAATGGGTGACGTTTCCATCGATAAAGTGGATTGGAATGAAATCGAGAATAACGCGTTCTTCTGCCCAGATGCAGACAAAGTCGAAGCGTTTGATCAGCTTATCCGTGACCTGAAAAAAGAAGGCGACTCTATTGGCGCTAAGATTCAGGTTGTGGCAACCAACGTGCCAGTTGGTCTTGGTGAGCCTGTATTTGATCGTCTGGATGCAGACATTGCCCATGCGCTAATGAGCATCAATGCGGTGAAAGGCGTGGAAATCGGTGATGGTTTTGACGTGGTAAACCAAAAAGGCAGCGAGCACCGTGATACGCTTTCTCCAGAAGGCTTCGGCAGCAACCATGCGGGCGGTATTCTTGGTGGTATCTCTACTGGTCAAGATGTTGTTGCAAACATCGCGCTTAAGCCAACGTCAAGCATTACGGTTCCGGGTGAGACCATCACTAAAGAAGGTGAGCCAACTCAGCTGATCACCAAAGGGCGTCACGATCCATGTGTGGGTATCCGCGCAGTGCCTATCGCAGAAGCGATGATGGCTATTGTCGTCATGGACCACTTGTTACGTCACCGTGGCCAAAACCATGGCGTACAAACCGAGACTCCAAAGATTTAAGTTGGAAGCTTATCTCGATAGAAAAACAAAAGGCTGCTCACCGAGCAGCCTTTTTTCATTTCTTTTCAATCGGTTTTGATTCGAATTAATGAATCGAACCTTCTGTTTCCAAGTGGAATGAAGGCAAGCGCCATTTGAAGCGTACTGCCGCCATACGCAGCATGTAGCCAGTAATCAGAGTCACAATCGTTGCGGTTACGTCTGGTACGTTGAACTCAAGAAGAGCTAGGTACAAACCAGATGCAATAAGTGCGACCGAAGCGTATAGCTCTTCATGCAATACAAGCGGGGTTTGGCGACAAATTAAATCACGTAGCAGACCACCGAATACACCAGTTACCAAGGCCGATACCATACAGATTCCAGGGTGCAAGCCCATGCCGATCGCTACTTTGGTGCCGATGATGCTAAATACGATCAAGCCTAGCGCATCTAAACGGATGAACAGGCCTTTCAGTTTAATCACCCACTTAGCCAAGCCAGTCGTCAGGACGCCAGCTACACAAGTGATTGCCAAAAATTCTGGATTCTTTACCCAACCTAGTGGGTAGTGACCTAGTAGAATGTCGCGCACCGTGCCACCGCCAATTGCCGTCGCACTGGCTACCAACATAACGCCAAACCAATCCATTTTTCTTCGACCAGCGCTCAATGCACCAGTCATGGCTTCAGCCGTGATACCAATGATGTACAACACACTTAGCAGCATAAGGGGACACTCAAATAAAAGGGCTCTGTCATGATCCTTGAGATTAAGGAAAACAGCAGCAAAACTTACCAACAAGATTTAAGCCTTGGGAAGGGGCTTAAACCCAAAAAGAATCTCGCTTTAAGTGGCGTTGAAGTTGCCATCATTAAGCTTAAAAATAAGGCGTGAGTGTAGTGGGAAATGTGATCTGTGACGAATGAGAAATTGTATGGAGAAAGCCGTTTTCAGATAAACTCAGCTAATAACCAAACTTGTTGTGTGGCTTTACCTGCGTAACAAAAACAGCGACAATGCGCACCGCATATCAATTTGAAGTACAGAATCGATCATGAACCACGAATATCAAGACCTTATCACCATTTTCAATAATACATTTCTCGAGTCTTTTAATACTAAGCTAGAACTCGGTGGTGATGAGCCGATTTACTTACCAGCAGACCAAGAGCATCCCCATCATCGGATTATTTTTGCTCGTGGTTTCTATGCGTCAGCGCTGCACGAAATTGCCCATTGGTGCGTAGCAGGGCCAGAGCGTCGTTTGCTTGAAGATTTTGGTTACTGGTACGAGCCAGACGGTCGCACTGCAGAGGTTCAAGCGGAGTTCGAAAAAGTTGAAATTCGTCCTCAAGCTTATGAATGGATTTTAGCGAAAAGTGCTGACTTCCCTTTTAACGTCAGTTGTGACAATCTACACGGCGATTTTGAACCAGATCGTCTTGGTTTTATGCACAAAGTGCACAATGAAGTAATGGGTATTCTAGAAAACGGCCTTCCGCCTCGCGTGAAAATGCTATCGGATGCGTTGCGTGCCTTTTACCAAACCAAGCCGCTGGAAACGTCTGACTTTGTAGCTAAGTAATTTCAAGTTACGGGTTCAGGGTAATGTTACTGATTCGAGTCTATTAAATAACCTCAGAGAAGCTCCATGATTATTGAATTTGAAGAAAAACTACTAGAACTGATTGATGCTCGAATTGAAACTGCATCGGATGATGAACTGTTTGCTGGTGGTTATTTACGTGGTCACATTTCTCTGTCAGCAGCGGCGTGTGAAGAAGAGGGCATTAACGATGTGACTGAGTTGAAATCTCGCATCGAAAATAGCCTTGAAGCAGCTCGCTCAGAACTAACGCCAGCCGATCGTGTAATCGTGAGCGACCTATGGCAAGAGCTTCAAGCACAAGCTTAATTCTCGATTGGGCACGATAAGCTTCTAGTTAAAACAAAAAGAGTGTTGAAATACACTCCTTCGAAAATTTCGAATCTCTCCTTAAAATTTTTGTGGTTGTGGCACCTAGGTTCCCCTTTTACTCTAGTGAGTACAAAACGTGAACAAAGGATTACAACCATGAAAATTATCGCATTCGGCGCTTCTACTAGCTCTACCTCTATCAATAAAACCCTTGCGACTTACGCTGCTAACCTTGTTGAAGGTGCAGACGTGCAAGTGTTAGACCTCAACCGCTACGATGTTCCTTTGTTCAGTGAAGACAAAGAGAAAGAAATCGGGCAGGCGGAAGGTGCAAAGGCGTTTCTTGCTGATATCGCTACGGCTGACGCTTTGGTGGTTTCTTTTGCAGAGCACAATGGTTCTTACCCTGCGGCGTACAAAAATCTATTCGATTGGGCGACACGCATCGAGCGCAACGTATTCCAAAATAAACCAGCAGTGTACTTAGCGACATCACCAGGTCCTGGTGGTGCACAAACAGTTTTGGCTGCGGCGACAGGCTCTGCCCCGTATTTCGGCGCAGAAGTAAAAGCATCGCAATCTATCCCAAGCTTCTACGATAACTTTGATTTAGAAACGGGTGAGTTCCGTAATGCGGAAATTGCCGAGCAAGTGAAAGCGGCAGTGGTGGCACTGAGCTAAAAACTTGTAACCCCCTCTAACTCCCCCTTAGAAAGGGGGAGGACTAATGTCGAGTTTGCAACTTGCTCCTCCACTTTTTAAGATGAGGCAAGGAGTGGTTGTTTGTTTTCGGAGCAGTCCCCTTGACTCCTTCTTGGAAAGATGGACGGACTAAGTGAAGCTAAGAACTTGTTCCTCCCCTTTTTAAGGGGAGGCTAGGAGGGGTTATTTGCGCCAATGGTAGGACGGGAAGAGTAATTGAGTCGACTTACAACTCAGTAATCGCCTTACCTTTACGCAGTTTTCTTACCCACATACGGCTTGGGTGCAGCTCAGTCAGCACATCAACAGGCAGTGGCAACGGGTCGCCACAGATTTGCGATGCCAACACCTCGGCCATTAAAGGTGCTGAGCTTAAACCACGAGAACCTAAACCTAGGAAACAGAATAGGTTAGGGAACTGGTGAATCGCTTCAACGTCTTGTTCTTGTTGATTTTGCAGATCCGCATATTGCGTTTTGATGGTTTCAAAGTCGCCTACGTTACCTACAAACGGCAGGTGATCACGGCTAACACAGCGAATACCTTGGCGTGACAAGTTACCAGAGGTATCTACTTCTTTCGTCCAAGCTTGATTCGGCAGACACTTCACCAATTTCTCGGCGTTGTCTTTTTGTGCGTCTTCGTCAAATTTGTAATCTAGGTGGCTGCGGTCGTAACTTGCGCCGATACATAGATGTTGGTTGTTCGGGTTAACAGGCGTCATGTAGCCGTCGTAACACAATACTGTTTTCAGCTTAGACAGCGCTTCAGTCGCAGGTGCGTGGCTAACTTGACCTTTTACCAGACCCATCGGTAGATCAGCAGTTTGGCTTAGTGTTTGGAATTCACTGCCGTTAGCAACCACTACGGTTGAGTGCTCAAAGCTTTGACCGCTCGCTTTCAATGTCCAAAGCTGACGCGCTTTATCCCAATCTAGTGACTCGACTTGGTGCCCGAACTTCGCTTCAAAAAGTTCGTTTTTCTCGAGTTGAGTGATCAAACCGCGCGTAAGTTCAGCAGGGCATAACCAACCACCTAGAGGGTAGTGAACAGACGCCATATCAATCGGTAAGCCAATTTTTTCTGCTGTTTCTTCGGCAGATAGCTTATGAATCAAATCTGGCGTGAAGTTGCCAGCGAGCATTTTTTCCAACTTTTCGGCAGATTTGTCATCCCACATTAGTTGCGTGATGCCACACCAATCGTGATCGAATTGGATATCTTGCGCAGCCTGGTCAACAAACTGACGGGCAAACAAAAAGCCCGGAGCGAATACGCGAGAAACGCCTTTGTGTGGACCATTTAATAATGGGTACACAGCACCTTGTCGGTTGCCCGACGCACCTTCAGCAGGTTGAGCATCTTTGCAGTAGAGTGTGACATTTTGACCGCGGCGAACCAGCGTTTTAGCCAGCGCAGCACTCGCAATGCCTCCGCCAATGATCGCAATGGAATCATGATTGGTTGAAGCTGTGCGGTTGAACCAAGGCTGATGGTTTGAATGCGCTTCACGCTCTTCCATCGAACCTGCGATCATTTCACGCTTGGTGCCGAAGCCTTTGACTTTCTTCATTGCAAAGCCCGCTTCGTTTAAGCCGCGACGTACAAAACCAGCTGCCGTAAAGGTTGCTACCGTACAATCTTGTTTCGCCAGTTTCGCCATACCGTTGAACAGGTTTTGGTTCCACATTTCAGGGTTTTTACTTGGTGCGAAGCCGTCTAGGAACCACGCGTCAATTAGGCCTTGTTCACCATAAGGTACCAGCGGCATGCAGTCTTTGATGTCTCCGAACCACAGGTCGAGTGTAATAGCTCCATCGTCTAACACAATGCGATGGCACTCAGGGACGGCAGCAGGATAGTGTTGCTGTAATTTCTCAGCAAATTCTGCCAGTTCTGGCCAAGATTGATGTGCTTTTTCTAAGTCATCTTTGCTAAGTGGGTACTTCTCAAAGCTGACAAAATGCAATTCTTTTAGTGCTGCCTCTGGATATTCACGACGAAATTCGGTAAACCATTGCCACACAGCTAAGAAGTTCAACCCTGTGCCAAATCCTGTTTCACCAATAACAAAACGTCTTTGGTCAAATTCCTGCCATCTTTCTGGTAGATGATTTTGTTTGAGGAACACGTAGCGCGTCTCTTCAAGACCGTTTACGTTGGAGAAATAGACATCATCAAATTGGTCAGAAACTGGTGTCCCAGCTTCGTTCCAACCAAGTTCTGCATTTTTAATTGAAGTCATAATGGTGCAAATATGTGATTTGGCGCGGTTAGAATTCGTCAATTGTACGAATTTATGGGAAAGCTGACCACTTTTGTTGACTATCTTAGTTATTATCTAGCTGATTTTTGAATTATAGGAATGTCATAATGAAACGAGTCGTAATCACCGGTATGGGTATTGTTTCAAGTATCGGTAACAACGTCGAAGAAGTTCTAGCGTCTCTTAAAGCGGGCAAATCTGGCATCACTGCGTCTGAGCAGTTTAAAGAAAACGGTCTGCGCTCGCAGGTTTGGGGTGATCTGAAAATCAACCCGGCAGAGCACATTGATCGTAAGCAGATGCGCTTTATGGGTGATGCGGCTGCTTATGCATACCTATCCATGCAGCAGGCAATTGAAGACGCTGGTCTATCTGAAGAACAAGTTTCAAACGATCGTACTGGTATCGTTGCTGGTTCTGGTGGTGCTTCTGCATTCAACCAAACAGTTGCAACAGATACGATGCGTGCAAAAGGCGTAAAACGTGTTGGTCCTTACATGGTTCCACGTACAATGTCTTCAACCGTATCTGCGTGTCTTGCAACACCATTTAAGATTCGTGGTGTGAACTACTCAATGAGTTCAGCTTGTGCAACGTCTGCACACTGTATCGGCCACGCGATGGAACTTATCCAGCTTGGCAAACAAGACATTGTATTCGCTGGTGGTGGTGAAGAGCTAGACTGGTCTCAAACTATGATGTTTGACGCGATGGGTGCACTATCTACTAAGTACAACGAAACGCCAGACAAAGCATCTCGCACTTACGATGCAGACCGTGATGGTTTCGTTATCTCTGGTGGCGGCGGCATGCTGGTTATCGAAGAGCTTGAGCACGCTCTAGCTCGTGGCGCGAAAATTTACGGTGAGATTGTAGGTTATGGCGCGACTTCTGATGGCTACGACATGGTAGCACCATCAGGTGAAGGCGCGGTTCGTTGTATGAAGATGGCAATGCAAGACGTTGACCGCATCGACTACATCAACACGCACGGCACTTCTACTCCAGTAGGTGATGTGAAAGAGCTAGGTGCTATCCAAGAGCTATTTGGTGACAACAGCCCTGCTATCTCTGCAACTAAAGCGATGACTGGTCACGCACTAGGTGCTGCTGGCGTTCACGAAGCAATTTACTCAACGCTAATGCTAGACAATAGCTTCATTGCACCAAGTGTGAACATCTCTAACTTGGATGAAGCAGCACAAGGTCTAGACATCGTAACAGAAGCTCGCGAAGCAGAGCTGACTACCGTAATGTCAAACAGCTTCGGCTTTGGTGGTACAAACGCAACGCTAGTAATCAAAAAATACCAAGCGTAAGCGACCCAGAGCTAACTGAATTTGTTGGACTGTGATTCCTTTAGTGATTTGAACAGACCTACAAACCAGTTTCCAGAGCTTGATCAGTTCAACTGATCGAACAGACGCAGACTCTATCCCAAGGAGAGCGGGATAGGATCCTTTTGTTCTGGAACTTTGCCCGGCTAACTTAGCCGGGCTTTTTCTTTTCTAGCTCTTCCTTTGGTGTCATTGTTCCAAGGCGTCCTCTCAAAACTAAACTCGTTGAGGTTTCTTTGGGTATAGTTCTTGAGATTTCTATGGAAAAGGGCACAATCCGTTTAGCTTCGCTTCTTGCGAATAACCGAACTCATACAAATGGATGTTAAAACGCTGGCGCTATGAAAATTATTGTTGATGAAAATATGCCGTACGCTGAAGAGCTATTCAGCCAACTCGGTGAAGTGATTCTAAAACCTGGCCGTACACTGACAGCAGATGACTTAGTTGATGTTGATGCGTTAATGATTCGCTCGGTAACCAAAGTAAATGCAGAGCTGATCAGCAAAGCGAACAAACTGAAGTTCGTTGGTACTGCAACGGCGGGCATGGATCATGTCGATCAAGCACTATTGCAAGAGAAAGGCATTTTATTCACCTCAGCACCAGGTTGTAACAAAGTTGGCGTTGCTGAGTATGTGTTCAGTGTCATGATGGTGCTAGCACAACAAAAAGGTTTCTCAGTTTTTGATAAAACCGTTGGTATCATCGGTGCTGGCCAAGTCGGCAGCTACCTTGAAAAATGTTTGAAAGGTATGGGTATTAACGTTCTTATCAATGACCCATTCAAACAAGAAGAGGGTGATTCTCGCAGCTTCACTCCTTTGACAGAGCTGATCGAAAACTCCGACATCATCACGCTACACACACCTATCACCAAAGATGGCCCGCACCCAACGCATCATCTGATTGATAACACGGTGCTAAATGGCCTTCGTAGCGAGCAAATTCTTATCAATGCCGCGCGTGGTCCGGTCGTAGATAACCAAGCGCTGAAGCAACGTTTACTGAAAAACGACGGCTTTACAGCTGCGCTTGATGTATTTGAATTTGAACCAGAGGTTGATATGGAGCTTCTGCCTCTGCTAGCATTCGCAACCCCTCACGTTGCAGGCTACGGTCTGGAAGGGAAAGCTCGCGGTACAACGATGATTTTCAATAGCTACTGCGAGTTCTTAAATAACGAATTACGTGCGCATGCCAGCGATTTACTGCCAACCGCGCCTGTTCCTACTATGGTATTGGACAGAGCATGGGATGAAGCAACGCTGCACAACATCACGCAGTTAATCTATGATGTGCGTAAAGATGACGCTCTTTTCCGTCGTGAAATCAGTAAGCCAGGTTCTTTTGACCTGATGCGTAAAAACTACTGGGATCGCCGTGAGTACAGCGCTGTCACGCTAATGGGTAATGAAACATGCAATCTTGCTCCATTAGCAGAATTAGGTTTTCAGGTTGAGGTAAGTCAATGAGCCAGCAATACAATGTTGCCGTATTAGGTGCGACCGGTGCGGTCGGTGAAACAATTTTGGAAGTGCTTCAAGAGCGCAAATTCCCAGTAGGCGAAATCTTCCTGCTAGCGAGTGAGCGTAGTGAAGGCAAGACTTACCGCTTCAATGGTAAAACAATTCGCGTACAAAACGTGGAAGAGTTTGATTGGTCTCAAGCGCACATTGCGTTGTTCTCAGCGGGCGGTGAACTGTCTGCCAAATGGGCACCCATTGCGGCTGACGAAGGTGTTATCGTGATCGACAACACGTCTCACTTCCGCTACGAATACGACATTCCTCTGGTCGTGCCAGAAGTGAACCCAGAAGCGATTGCAGAATTCCGTAACCGCAACATCATTGCGAACCCGAACTGTTCAACCATTCAAATGCTGGTGGCGTTGAAGCCAATTCACGATGCAGTGGGTATTGAGCGTATTAACGTATCAACTTACCAGTCTGTATCGGGCGCAGGCAAAGCGGGTATTGATGAGCTAGCAGGTCAAACAGCGAAACTGCTAAATGGTCTACCAGCTGACAAGAAGCAATTCTCTCAGCAGATTGCGTTTAACTGTATTCCACAAATCGACCAGATGATGGAAAACGGCTACACCAAAGAAGAAATGAAAATGGTGTGGGAGACGCAAAAAATCTTTAACGATTCATCGATCACGGTAAACCCAACTTGTGTACGTGTTCCAGTGTTCTACGGCCATGCAGAAGCGCTTCATGTTGAGACTCGTTCACCAATCGATGCACAAGAAGTGATTAATCTACTTGAGCAAACGGATGGTATTGAAGTATTCCACGGTGAAGACTTCCCAACACAAGTTCGCGATGCAGGTGGTAAAGACCACGTAATGGTCGGCCGAATCCGTAACGATATCAGTCACCACAGTGGTGTAAACTTGTGGGTAGTTGCTGATAACGTTCGCAAAGGCGCGGCAACGAATGCAGTACAAATCGCAGAAGTTCTGATCCGCGACTACTACTAAGTGGTACTTGGTTGCTTTGATTAAGAATCTTAAAGCCTCGCTTTGTGCGAGGCTTTTTTGTTCTATCTGAAAAAAATTGTGTGAGATTAGTACGAATATTTTGCGAGCCCCACATTTTTTATCCTCAAACCTATAGTTTTGCTCGCTATATCCGATATATTTAACCGATCACCATTTAAATTATTTTTAGCACACAGACTGAGCTTTTTATGCATCAAAACTATAAGCGTCTATTAGCTGCACTAATGCTGATGGGCGTGACTCAGACATCGTCAGTGGTACAGGCTGAAGCAATTCGACTTGTCGGCCCCTCTGGTGAAGTGCAAGCTGCTCCGAGCTACGCAGAGCAGATAGAAAGAGCGCTTCCAGCGACTCCAGAAAATTTACAGCCTTCACGTTTTTACGGCCCTACAGGTCAAAATGAGACGTTATGGTCTATTGCGACTAAGTTAAGGCCATCAAACTCAGTTTCTGTTCAGCAAACGCTACTTGCCATTTATCGTATCAACCCTCAAGCGTTTGAGAACCAGAATATTCACCTCTTGGAACCTGGTAGCCGTTTAAGAGTGCCATCACTTGAGCAAACTCGGATTGCGACAACCGCACAAGCAGCGGCTGTAATGAAGGCGCATCAGGCAAAGCTAAATCAAGCGACACAACCTAAACCTGTTGAACCTAAGCCTGAACCTGTACGCCAAGTTCAAGCAAAGCCAGAACCTCAAACTACTGCGCCGAAGATTAACGTGGTTCAACCTGCGGAAGTGCAGGTTGCAGAGAAACCGCTTCCTAAAGTGGAAACTTCACCTCAGGGAGAGCAACAGGTATCGGCATTAAAAGAGAAGCTGCAAGTATCTCAAGGCGAGCTAGAGTCGCTCGAAGAAAAGAATCACCATTTGAGATTGATGCTTTCTGAAGTTCAAACTGAAGTAGATTCTTTAAAAACTGAATTAAACGATGAAGAGCGTATTCGCTCAGAAGTTGAAAAGTTACTCGCTGAAGAACGCCAACGAGTTGCCGAACAACAAAGAATGCAGCCGAGCACATTAGACAAAATCTTATCTAATGGTTGGTTAGTTGGCCTTGCTGCATTGATTCCGGGTGCACTGATTGCCTTGTTGATTGTTATGTTGTTGGGACGTCGTTCTGCTGCTAAAGAAGAAGCGGCTGAAACTGAAACGCCTACACCAGAAATGGCAGCCGCACCACTGGCTATTGGTGACTCCATTGATGAGCTTGATGAAGAGCTAAGCCTAGATGATGATCTCTTTGGTGATGATAGTGACCATGATGAGCTGTTCTCTGATGACAGCGATCAAGAAGATGACGTCTTTGCAAGTTTGGACGATGACGATCTTGACTTCAACCTGGAAGGGGAAGATGGAGAAGATCCATTCGCTGGTATTGGTGATGATGGCGACCTTGATGTTGGCTTAGATGACTTTGATTCGTCGGCCAATGGAATCAGCGTTAATGGTGAAGAAAAAGCTCTTGGTCTTGAAGAGATGGAGCGTGCTCTGGATGAGGTCTCTCCAGAGTTAGATTTAGATGATAGCAGTTCAGATGATGACTCTGCCTTCGATTTATCTGATGAACCGTTAGAGACAGGTTTATCGATGTCTGAAGATGAGTTCTCAGAGCTACTATCTGCTGATGAGCCTACAGAAGAACTCGAAGCTGGGGCGTTAGATCAGTCAATGCTAGATGACTTGTTCTCTGGACTTGCAGAAGAAGATGACGCTCCGATTGAAGACAGTTCTCCAAGTGAAGTAAACGAAAATGCGTTTGGCGCTGGAATGGCTTCTGATGATGACATCGATCAGCTATTAGCACAGTATGAGCAACCAGCAGAAGACGTTGAAGAAGCTAAATCAACAGCGAACGATGAGTTTGATTTGAGTGAAGACAGCGATGCATCTGCTTTACTTGATGAGTTGCTTGGTGAAGATGATGGCAGTTCACTTTCAGAACTAGATCCGCTTGAAGAGCTCGAAGAACTTGCGGGCTACGATGAAGAACATATTGATGAAAGTAGCACTGATCTCCTCGATGAACTGATTGATTTAGACGAGGATGATAGTGAAGACTTCGATCCTCTGAATGAATTAGAGCAACTGTCAGGTTTTGATAATGATTCAGATGCTTTGGAGTTGGATGAAAATAGTACCGAATTGCTCGATGAGTTATTAGATTCGGATGCTGATGAACTTCTTGAGGAAGGCTTAGAATCAGATAAAGACGCATTTGATGAGCTTATCGGTCAAGATGATGTAGAGGACAATGAAGATGAACTATTGTCGTCACTTGGCTTTGAGGAACTTCTGGCAGAGCAGTCGCCAGCGGTTGAAGAAAACTCTTCTCATCTAGATACTGATTTTGATATTGATGCACTAGTTGCAGAGCAGCAAGAGCAAGCTTCTCAAGCTGAAGATGAACCATCAATACAGGTTGAGGAAGAGCGCAGTTTTGACCGCAATCAGTTTGTTGGTGATTTGGAAGAGATTTCACCTAAAGGTGATGCTTTACTTAACGAGTTGGCTGAAGTAGAAGCTCAAGATGAACCTGAGCAAGATCAAGTTGATTTTGCTAGGGAGCTTGATTCTCTGCTGGATACTGAATCGAATAACGAATCAGTTCAGGAAGGGGTGACGGATCTTGAGTCACAAGAAGACGCGGAAACTGCCGTTGACGTTGAACCAACTCTTGAAGCTGGGCCATCGCCATTAGATTTGCCAGAATCTGTAGTTGATGAAGCTATTGATTCTGAATTTGAAGAACCTACAGCAACGCCAACACCAAATACATCTCCGAATGAGTTCGGTGTTCCTCAGGAGGAAGATTGGCTTTTTGAGGAAGAACCATCAGAGCCAGAAGTTGCTGCTCAACCAGAACAACCAGTTGCGGAAGCAGAAGAGTTCAACTTTGATGAGCTAGATCTCCCAGAGTTTGGTGAAGAAGACGCGATGGCATCAATGGCTGAAGAGCCAGCAGAGCCGGAAGTGGCAGCTCAACCAGAGCAGCCAGTTGTCGAAGATGAAGAGTTCAACTTCGATGAGCTAGATCTCCCAGAGTTTGGTGAAGAAGATGCATTGGCATCAATGGTTGAAGAGCCATCAGAGCCAGAAGCGGCGTCTCAACCAGAACAACCAGTTGCGGAAGCAGAGGTGTTCAACTTTGATGAGCTAGAACTCCCAGAGTTTGGTGAAGAAGATGCATTGGCGTCAATGGCTGAAGAGCCATCAGAGCCAGAAGCTGTGTCTAAACCAGAACAGCCTATTGCGGAAGCAGAAGAGTTCAACTTCGATGAGCTAGAACTCCCAGAGTTTGGTGAAGAAGACGCATTGGCATCAATGGCTGATGAGCCATCAGAGCCAGAAGCGGCATCTCAACCAGAACAACCAGCTGCGGAAGCAGAAGAGTTCAACTTCGATGAGCTAGAACTCCCAGAATTTGGCGAAGAAGACGCGATGGCATCGGTGGCTGATGAGCCATCAGAGCCAGAAGCGGCATCTCAACCAGAACAACCAGTTGCGCAAGCAGAAGAGTTCAACTTCGATGAGCTAGATTTCCCAGAGTTTGGTGAAGAAGACGCGATGGCATCAATGGCTGAGGAGCCATCAGAGCCAGAAGCGGCGTCTCAACCAGAACAACCAGTTGCGGAAGCAGAAGAGTTCAACTTCGATGAGTTAGAACTCCCAGAGTTTGGTGAAGAAGATGCATTGGCGTCAATGGCTGATGAGCCATCAGAGCCAGAAGCGGCGTCTCAACTAGAACAAACAGTTGCGGAAGCAGAAGAGTTCAACTTCGATGAGCTAGATCTCCCAGAGTTTGGTGAAGAAGACGCATTGGCCTCAGTGGCTGAAGAACCATCAGAGCCAGAAGTTGCTGCTCAACCAGAACAACCAGTTAGTGAAGTCGAAGAGCAATCCGAACAGGATGCATTATTTGATATGTTTGCTCAGCCAAGCGAAACAATAATGCCGGAGTACTCAGCGTCATCCGAACCAGAAATTTCTGATTTTGATGAAGCCGCAATGGCGAATTTACTTTCTGAAGACAGTACGGATTCGGAAACCTTCGATACTGATTTGGACAGTGACACCATAGCAAGCGCTGGTATGGATATTGAAGCGATGCTTGACGTCGGTGATGATTGGGATGGCTTTAAACTTTCTCCTGAAACTGAGAACAGTCCTCGGGGAGAGGATGTTCCAGAAGATGAACGCGAAGTTTGGAGTTCATCAGAGGCTCTTACACAACCAAAAATCACAGAAGAAAACTGGGGTGAGCAAGAAGACCTTACCGATTTTGACCCTAAGAATAATCAGTTCATGACGATTGATGAATTGATGGCTCAAGTGGATAAAGATGGTGGTGAATTTGAAGAACAAGATCTCAAACTTGATGTTGGTCTGAACGAATTCCCTGATGTGATTGGTGATAATGGTGATGTCGACGTAGATAGTAACGCAGAGGCGGCAGGTAAGCTTGACCTTGCAAAAATCTACCTAGAGATGAATGACCCGCAAGGTGCGGTGAAACTGTTAGAGGAAGCCATTGTTTACGGTGAAGATGATATTCGCCGCGAAGCGAAAGGGCTCATTGACGCCATCAACGGTCGATAAACAAAAAATGGGTAGCAAACGCTGCCCATTTTTGTATCTGGAAGGACTTACGTATATACTTCCCGCCCCATTTTAGAGTTCGAAGGTTAAAATGAGAATCGCATTAGGTATCGAATATAACGGTACAAATTACTTTGGTTGGCAACGCCAAAGAGAAGTGAAAAGTGTCCAAGAAGAGCTAGAAAAAGCACTCTCTGTTGTCGCGAACCACCCTGTAGAAGTGCAGTGTGCTGGTCGCACAGATGCTGGTGTGCACGGCACTGGTCAAGTTGTTCACTTTGACACCAACGTAAGTCGAAAAATGGTTGCTTGGACAATGGGCGCAAATGCGAACATGCCAAGTGATATTGCTGTCCGCTGGGCGGTAGAAGTACCTGACGACTTCCATGCACGATTCTCAGCGACTGCGCGTCGTTACCGTTACATCATCTTCAATCACGCATTGCGTCCAGGCATCTTAAATTCAGGTGTGAGCCATTATCATGGTGAGTTAGATGAGAAAAAAATGCATGAAGCAGGGCAGTACTTGCTCGGTGAGAATGACTTCAGTTCGTTCCGTGCTGCACACTGTCAATCACTAAGCCCTTGCCGCAACATGATGCACCTCAATGTGACTCGCCATGGTGATTATGTTGTTATCGACATTAAAGCGAATGCTTTTGTTCATCACATGGTTCGCAACATAACGGGTAGCTTGATTAAAGTGGGCCGTGGCGAAGAAAAGCCAGAGTGGATCAAGTCACTTTTAGAAGCGAAAGATCGCAAGTTAGCTGGAGCAACGGCGAAAGCAGAAGGCTTGTATTTGGTAGATGTGGACTATCCAGAAGAGTTTGGATTACCAAGAGTGCCGATCGGTCCGTTATTTTTGCCAGATAATTTGAACTAAATTCACGAACTTAATTCAAAATATCGGTACTTTAGAAGAGATAATAGCGATAACGATTGTTGCGTTACCTGTATCAAAAATAGGTACAACCAGTTTTTTATCTACAGTCGCGGCAAGATATGTTTTAATCCGTCCGTAATATTCCGAATTTATATCTTTCGCAATGAAGCGGAAGAGTTGAGAGAAAAGGTCTTCCATGAGTTGGCTTGAAAAGATTTTAGAGAAAAGCAACCTTGTAAGTTCACGTAAAGCTTCTATCCCTGAAGGCGTGTGGACTAAATGTACATCTTGTGAGCAGGTGCTATACCATGCTGAACTAGAACGTAACCTAGAAGTTTGTCCTAAGTGTAACCACCATATGCGCATGAAAGCGCGTCGTCGTTTGGAAACTTTCCTAGACGAAGGTGAACGCGTTGAACTAGGTACAGAGTTCGAGCCACAAGATAAACTGAAGTTTAAAGATTCAAAGCGCTACAAAGAACGCATCTCTGCCGCTCAAAAGAACAGTGGTGAGAAAGATGCTTTAGTTGTTATGCAGGGTGAACTGCTTGGCATGCCATTAGTAGCGTGTGCGTTTGAATTCTCCTTCATGGGTGGTTCAATGGGTTCAGTTGTTGGCGCTCGCTTTGTAAAAGCGGTAGATGCTGCAATTGAAAACAACTGTGCACTTGTTTGTTTCTCTGCAAGTGGTGGTGCGCGTATGCAAGAGGCGCTGATGTCTCTAATGCAAATGGCGAAAACCAGTGCAGCACTTGAGCGCCTTTCTGAGAAAGGTCTGCCATTCATCTCTGTACTTACAGATCCAACAATGGGTGGTGTATCAGCAAGTTTGGCGATGCTAGGTGATATTAACATTGGTGAGCCTAAAGCACTTATCGGCTTTGCAGGACGTCGTGTAATCGAACAGACAGTTCGTGAAGATCTTCCTGAAGGCTTCCAACGCAGTGAGTTCCTTCTGGAGCACGGTGCGATTGATATGATCGTTGACCGCCGTGAAATGCGTCAGCGTGTGGGTGGTCTAGTGGCTAAGCTAACTAACCACAAATCTCCTATGGTGGTTTCGGTTAACGAATCTCCAAATGAAGAGCCATATTCTGTACCAGAAGCGGACGAAAAAGGGTAAAGTATCAACTAACATAAAAACCAAAGAAATTAATGGTTAAAGTTAGATGACCCAAAACTCTATTCCTCAAGCCACATCCCCTCTAGCGGTGTGGCTTGATTATTTAACAAAACTCCACACTTCAGCAATCGACCTTGGCTTAGACCGCGTTCAAGCGGTAGCACAAAAAGCCAACCTTACTAAACCAGCTCCTACTGTAATTACTGTTGCCGGCACGAATGGCAAGGGTTCAACCTGTGCGTTGATGGAAGCTATTCTATTAGATGCAGGCTACTCAGTCGGTGTGTACAGCTCGCCACACCTTATTCGCTACAACGAACGTGTTCGTATTAACGGAGTCGATGCAGAAGACAGCAAGCACTGTGCAGCGTTTGACTACGTTGAGCAACAACGTGGCGACATTAGCCTAAGCTTGTTTGAATTCGGTACGTTAGCCGCTCTTCGAATTTTTCAAGTAGAGAAGGTGGATGTGGTTTTACTAGAAGTTGGCCTTGGTGGCCGCTTGGATGCGACCAACGTGGTTGATCATGATGTTTCTGTTATTACTAGCTTGGCCATTGACCATGTCGACTGGTTGGGTGATGACATTAATGTGATTGGTTTCGAGAAAGCGGGTATTTACCGTCCAGGTAAACCTGCTATTTGTGGTCAACCAACGCCACCAGCATCTGTTGCTGCACATGCAGATGACATTGGTGCAGATTTCTTCCAAGTTGGTATTCAGTTCGATTACCAGCTGACAGAGAATGGCTGGAAGTGGAGTAGTGGCGCATTCGGTCTTGATGATCTTCCTGTTCCTTCTCTACCTTTGCCAAACGCAGCCACTGCTTTAATGGCGCTTGGTGCTTCAGAATTGCAAATCACTGACATTAACATTGTTAATGGCTTGAATAATGCGCGCTTAGCTGGCCGAATGCAGGTTCTGCAGACCAGTCCTGAAATCGTACTTGATGTTGCGCATAACCCTCATTCAGCGGAATACTTAGTTGAGAAGGTGAAACGCAAATATGCAAATAAAAACATCCACGTTGTGGTTGCTATGCTGCATGATAAAGACATCAAGGCAACAATCGAAGCGTTAAGCTCAATTGCAACGCAATGGTATCCAGCATCGCTAACTGGCCCACGTGCGGCAACAGCAGATGAACTGTGCCAATACTTACCCCAAGGTCAAGTCCAGTTCCAAACACCAGTAGAGGCTTTTGAGAGTGCAAAAACTCACGCGGCTCAAGACGATGTCATTTTGGTGGTTGGCTCATTCCATACCGTGGGTGAAGTATTGGAGCATTGGCAATCAAATAATGAGTAATCAAAGGTAATTTGATGGCAAGTAAATTCCAGAGTCGTTTAGTCGGCACCATCATTCTAGTCGCAGTAGGGGTTATCGTTCTTCCTGACGTACTAGATGGGAAGAAACTCCACTATAAAGAGGAGTTTGCCAGCATTCCTATTAAGCCTGAACTTGATAGCGATGTGGAAAACTTCGAAATATTGAAACCTGTTGAAGATGATATTTCGCTGCCTGACTCCCCAGTGACGGCAACCGTGAATGATTCAGAAGCAGTTGAAGTCGTTGTCACTGAGCCCAAGCAACAGACAGTAAAGCAGTCAGAAGAAACGAAACAACCTGAACAGGTTGAAGTCGCGGTTCGTCCGATTGAAGAAAAAAATCAATATGAAGATTCAGCTTGGATCATTCAGTTGATGGCTCTGAAAAATCATGAGAATGCAGTTGCGCTAGTAGAAGATTTACAGAAGCGTGGTTACCAGGCTCATGTGAAAAAAGAGAATACCTTTACTCGAGTGATTGTTGGTCCTGATGTATCAAAAAGTAAACTTGAACGACAGGTCAAGGAATTGCAAAAAATTACAGGCTCAAAAGGTCAATTGCTTAAATTTAAGCCATTAAATCCATAAGAAAACGTTTGCGTCAGCATTTTTTCTGTTAAAATGCGCGCCAACTTAAGATGAAGAAAACATGAATTGGTTAGATTTTGTCATTTTAGGTGTGATCGGGTTTTCAGCTCTGATCAGTTTAGTTCGCGGTTTTGCTAAAGAAGCTTTGTCTTTGGTGATTTGGTTCGGAGCATTTTTTATCTCCAGTAACTACTACGCCAAATTGGCGGTGTATTTCACCAACATCGAAGATGAAATGTTTCGAAACGGAGCCGCAATTGCGGCGTTATTCGTCGCAACCTTAGTGGTTGGTGCAGTGGTGAATTACGTCATTGGTCAACTGGTACAAAAAACAGGACTATCCGGCACCGATCGAATTCTCGGTGTAGTGTTTGGTGGTTTACGTGGAGTACTGATTGTTTCTGCGGTGCTGTTTTTTATGGATGCGTTTACTGCATTCCCAAGCTCGGATTGGTGGAAAGAGTCACAGTTGGTCCCTGAGTTCAGCCGTATCATCGCCCCATTCTTCGAGCACTTACAAGCAACATCAAGTTTTTTGTCTGGCACTATCTAGTAGTGCCAGCTACTGTCGCAAATCGAGGATTAGGACATGTGTGGTATTGTTGGAATCGTGGGCACAACGCCTGTAAACCAGTCTATTTATGACGCGTTAACGGTGTTACAGCATCGTGGCCAAGATGCCGCTGGTATTTGTACCATAGAAAGCAATCGTTTTCGTCTGCGTAAGGCGAACGGTTTAGTGAAGGATGTGTTTGAAGCAAAACACATGCAACGCTTGCAAGGTGAGGTGGGTATTGGACATGTGCGTTACCCAACCGCAGGCAGTTCAAGTGCCTCAGAAGCTCAACCTTTCTACGTAAACTCTCCTTTCGGTATTACACTTGCCCACAACGGGAACCTGACTAACGCGCACGAAGTTCGTCAGAAACTGTTTGAAAAAGATCGCCGCCACATCAACACCACTTCAGATTCAGAAGTGTTACTGAATGTGCTTGCTCATGAAATCGACACAGTGAAAGGTAACGTCACTTCAGAAGACGTGTTCCGCGCTGTAACTAACGTACATCGTACTATCCGAGGCGCATATGCGGTAGCGGCCATGATTATTGGTCATGGTATGATTGCTTTTCGTGACCCACATGGGATTCGTCCGCTTTGTCTCGGTAAGCGCGAAGATAATGGCAAAACAGAATACATGGTGGCATCAGAGTCAGTCGCGTTAGATGCGGTTGGTTTTGATTTTGTACGCGACGTAGCGCCAGGTGAAGCAATTTATGCGACCTTCGATGGTGAATTGTTTACTAAGCAGTGTGCTGATAATCCAAAGCTTAACCCATGTATTTTTGAGTTTGTTTATTTCGCTCGTCCAGATTCATTTATCGATAAAATTTCTGTTTACAGCGCACGCGTTGAAATGGGTAAAAAATTAGGTGAACGAATTAGTGAAGACTACGCGGATCTCGATATCGATGTGGTTATCCCAATTCCAGAAACGTCTTGCGATATTGCGCTGCAAATTGCTCAAGCGATCGACAAGCCATACCGTCAAGGTTTCGTGAAAAACCGTTATGTCGGCCGTACTTTCATCATGCCGGGCCAACAGCAACGTAAGAAATCAGTGCGCCGTAAACTGAATGCGATTCGCTCTGAGTTTAAAGGCAAAAACGTGCTGCTAGTTGACGACTCTATCGTCCGTGGTACTACGTCTGAGCAGATCATCGAGATGGCTCGTGACTCAGGGGCAAACAAAGTGTTTATGGTTTCAGCGGCTCCTGAAGTGCGCTTCCCTAACGTCTATGGTATTGACATGCCAAGTGCGACTGAACTGATTGCTCATGGTCGTGATAACGAAACTATCTGTAAGCAAATTGGTGCGGATGCGCTTATCTACCAGCGTCTTGATGATTTAGTTGAGGCGGTTGGTTTAGGTAACCAAGATATTGCTCAGTTCGATACCTCAGTATTTAATGGCGAATACGTTACCGGTGACATCGACCAGCAATATTTGGATTTCTTAGATGGTATGCGTAATGACGATGCGAAGACAGAACGCGAAATTCAACAAGATTTGGCAAACCTTGAACTGCATAATGAAGGCGCATAATTAGCGACTTCTTAAGAAATAAAAAACCAGAGCTAAGGCTCTGGTTTTTTTATGGTTTTTAACTTAGTGAATGTTGTAAGCAATCACGAAATCAATGAACAGACGCACCTTTTCAGGCAGGTGATCTTTGTGGTTGTAAAGCATGTAGATGTCACGTGGGTTTGCGCTCCAATCTGGCAATACACGAACCAAATCACCACGTTCAATAAATTCTTTGATCATCACGTCAGGCATTAGGGTAATCCCAAGACTGTCTGAACAAGCGCTACGAACAACATTTAGAGCGTTAGCTTGGAAGCGACCTCGCTCGATATTAACGACAGATTCACCCTTGCTGTTGATCAGCGTCCACTTAAGAAGAGGGTGTCCCTTAAGTAGTGAATGATTACTGAGTTCTTCTGCATGAGTTGGAGCTGGGTTTGCAGATAAATAATCAGGGCTAGCAACTAAAATGTCTTTAACTTCGCCGATCTTACGTGCAATTAAACTTGAATCACGTTGAGGACCTACGCGGAAAATGACATCCCATTCCGTCGGATCAAGTTGATCGGCGTTACTTTCAGTCGTTAGTTCAATATTGATATCTGGATACTGGCGCATAAAACCATTGAACATCGGCATCATCATACGCTTGGTCAGATTATAAGGTGCAGATATTTTTATCTTTCCAGACGCACCACGACATTCGTCGGTGATCTCTTCAGCAGCAGAAGTGAGGCGTTGAAGAAGGGGAGAACACTCATGATAAAAACGCTCTCCAGCTTCTGTTAGAGAGAGCTTTCGCGCATGGCGGTTTAACAGTCGCAAGTTAACCGAATCTTCTAGCGCCTGAATACGTCGGGTGATGGTTGCCACCGGAATCATGGTTTTACGCGAAGTTGCGGTATAGCTCCCATTTTCGACAACTAATCGAAACAAGTTCAAATCATCTAATTTCATATTTCCAGACACTTTAAATTACCGTTTTTGGCTAATTTATAATTAACTTTGTGATCAAAGTTTGCTTCAAGTCAACATGTTGCATCATTTCAACACAGGAGACATAGCTGAGTAAATACTGATAAAACATGCAATATTTGTATAAAACTCATTTTAAGGCTACGGTTTATAACAAGGTGAAAGGGCCTGATGTCTTGCTGCGCAACGTTTCGTAAGACGTAAATATAACAAAAATAATGACTTATTAATTTGTTTTTTGACTGAGCTTTGTGAGGTGTAAAGGTATGTATAAGACTCACAGTCAAACAGCAATAGCCTCGGCGCAAGAAGCGGTTACTCAGAAACTGATCATGTTAGTGGACGACGATCCGATTTTTCGCAAAGTGACTAGTGCTTATTTGGAAAGTCAGGGATTCAAGGTAGTAGAAGCTGAAAACGGACTAGATGCACTGCAACAACTTCGAAGTAACGATCCCGACGTCATATTATGTGATTTGTCGATGCCAGTGCTCGATGGTATTGAGTTCGTCGAAGAGGTTAGTTTAGAGTATCCATCGCTGCCCCTGATAGTTGTGTCAGCTACCAACGAGATGTCAGATGTTGCGAAGGCACTAAGGTTTGGTATTAAAGATTTTCTACCTAAACCTATTAGTAATTATGAACACCTCTTTCAAGCCGTTGAAAATACTTTAGAGGATTCTGATTGTCATTTTTCAGAGCAGCGTGATTTTTCAAGCCAATGGTTCCGAGTCGATGATGGCGGTGAGATGCCCGATGAACAGGAGTTGCATTGGCACTTAGAGTATCTACAAAACAATCCAAGTGCAGCTCGTGATCTGTTGCATGCATTGTTGCCAGAAAAAGATACCACCCAAGGCGATTGGAAGTGTTCTTACCGATTACTGCAATCCACAGACGTTATGCCTTTGGTATTTGATTATCGATGGTTGATGAATGGTCAGTTTGCGTTCTATCTGGTGGATTCTGCTTCTCAGACTGAGAGAGGGGTTGCAACAACCTTGCTTATTCGAGCTTTGTTTGATGATTACCTGAGGAATCTGAAGAGCTTTAGTGCTGATCTCAAAGACCTTGTCGAGATTATTGAGAAGGGCATTCAGTGCTCAGATTGTGCCGCTCCAGTCAATGCGGTATTTGGTGTGGCGGATCTGGCCTCTTCTTCAATATCGATACTACCAGCAGGCTTAGATAGCCAATGGATCAATGGCAATATGAATCATCATGTGCCAGCTGGATTAAGTTTAGGTGAAGGAAGCGTGAAGAACTTTATTACCAGAGATTTAGCTATTAATACCAATGGTCAGCTGTCCATTGGTTGTATTGGCTCTTCTAGTTTTAGTCTTAGCATCATTCAGATGAGTCGGCTTATTTAGTTGTGGCAGTGTATTTATACTGAAGCGGCGCATTGCGCCGTTTTTTGTTGGTTCGTATCCGGCTTCTCATACTTTAAACCCTTACTTTTTGTCGGTGTTTAGCGTTTGCTGTTTAAGGTATAGTCAGCGCTTAAAACAATAATGACCCATTTGCGCAACGATAATTTAACGAGGCGTAATTGGGAGAAGTAAAGTCAACTAGTGAGAAGAAGCCCATGGCAGACAAAGAATTTAAAGAGCCTTATAATGTTTTTTACTTTTTAGGTTTCATTGCAGTCCTTTTGATCCCAACTCTACCTGCAACGTTAACCTGGCTGCGCGTAATGAACGGTTACGCAGGTTTTTAATTAAACGATTGTTTATCGGAGTCCACCATTCGTATTAAGCGTTACTTATTCAATATTGCAGGTGGACTCTGCATGATACTTGGCATTGCTGGTATCGTTCTCCCCTTACTCCCGACCACACCTTTTATCCTTTTAGCGAGTGCCTGCTTTTTACGTGGTAGCCCTGCATTTCATCATTGGCTCCACGAGCATAAAACCTTCGGTACAATGTTAGAAAACTGGCATAAACACAGAGCGGTAACTCGGAAAGTTAAGCAACGTGGTGCGTTATTTATCGTACTCAGCTTTACCGTATCAATTCTGGTTGCTCCCATCATCTGGGTAAAAATTGCG
This sequence comes from Vibrio sp. WZ-1, assembly GCF_052037695.1. NCBI lineage: Bacteria > Pseudomonadati > Pseudomonadota > Gammaproteobacteria > Vibrionales > Vibrionaceae > Vibrio > Vibrio sp. WZ-1. The sequence continues at coordinate 82,637 of NZ_JBQEQR010000085.1, forward strand.
CTTTTAGTGATGCTAATCGTTTTACTGAGTTGGTTTATGCGTCTACCTGTGACTGAGCTTGTTGCTGACAGAGAAGAAAATCACTAAGATTGTAGGGAATAGTGTGCCCGCTCTTCGAGTGGGCGTTTGTATTTTCAGCGCTTGTGTTTTTTAGAAAATAAACACACAGCGATGAAAACCTATTGTTGATTGCCCTCATAATATTGTGATTAGAACAGAGGGTGATGAGCCAATCTAAGTAAACCGGTATTATGACTACAGAAACAATTTCACTGATCAAATCTAGCATCAAAAGCATTCAAGACTACCCAAAACCAGGTATCCTTTTCCGCGACGTAACTAGCCTTCTTGAAGACGCAACAGCGTACCAAGCAACGATTAACCTATTGGTTGAGCGTTACAAAGACATGGGCTTTACTAAAGTTGTGGGTACAGAAGCTCGTGGTTTCCTATTCGGCGCTCCTTTAGCGCTAGAGTTAGGCGTGGGTTTTGTTCCTGTGCGTAAGCCTGGCAAACTGCCTCGCCCAACGGTAGCTCAATCTTATGAGCTTGAGTACGGTGTCGATACGCTAGAGATTCATACTGATGCAATCGTAGAAGGCGACAAAGTACTGGTTGTTGACGATCTGCTAGCGACTGGTGGCACAATTGAAGCAACAACGAAACTTATCCGTCAGCTAGGCGGTGAGTTAGAGCATGCTGCATTCGTTATCAACCTACCAGAAATCGGTGGTGACAAGCGTCTTGAAGGCCTAGGTCTAAACGTTTACAGCATTTGTGAGTTTGAAGGACACTAATACATTCAATGAGTTATTTAGCTTTAGCGCGAAAATGGCGTCCTAATAAGTTTGACCAAGTCGTAGGCCAGAACCATGTCCTGACGGCTTTGGAGAACGCGTTAGCGCAAAATCGCTTACACCATGCGTACTTATTTAGCGGCACACGAGGCGTTGGTAAAACGTCAATTGGCCGACTGTTTGCTAAGGGTCTGAACTGTGAGACAGGTATTACCGCTAACCCGTGTGGAGAGTGTGATACTTGTCGTGAGATTGATGAAGGTCGTTTTGTTGACCTATTAGAGATTGACGCAGCTTCTCGCACTAAAGTTGAAGACACTCGTGAACTATTAGACAACGTTCAATACAAACCCGCTCGCGGACGTTTTAAAGTGTACCTCATCGATGAGGTACACATGCTTTCGCGTCACTCTTTCAATGCGCTGTTAAAAACGTTGGAAGAGCCGCCTGAGTATGTGAAGTTCTTGTTGGCGACAACGGATCCTCAAAAACTGCCAGTGACGATTTTGTCGCGTTGTTTGCAGTTCCACCTAAAGCCAATCAGTGTTGATGAGATTCATCAGCAACTTGACCATATTCTGGAAAAAGAACAAGTCTCTGCAGAAGCAAGAGCACTTGGCATGATCTCGCACGCTGCAGATGGCAGTATGCGCGATGCATTAAGCTTAACTGATCAAGCGATTGCCCTCGGTAACGGTACGATTGAGACCGATATCGTGAGCCACATGCTTGGGACAATTGATACTGACCAAGCGATTCACTTACTTGAGTCGATCAGCAGTAAGCAACCTCAACAGGCGATGGATAAAATCCAACAACTTGCATCAAACGGTGTGGAGTGGGATGGATTGTTACAACAACTGGCATCGCAGCTTCATCGTGTCGCGATGTATCAAGCCCTGCCATCGACCTTGGATCAGGCTCAACCTGATGCCGAAAAAATCGAATTATTAAGTAAAGCTCTGACACCGCAAGATGTGCAGCTTTACTACCAAATTGCGTTGAAAGGCCGTGAAGATCTGACGTTGTCACCAAATGGTCGCGTCGGTATGGAAATGATTGTATTGCGCATGATGGCATTTCGCCCATCAGCGAGTAATGGCGCAAACGTGATTTCTACATCATCACAGCCACAAGTTGTGCCAGCTGCGAGTACGAGTCAGCCAAAAGGAGCTCTGCAGCAGTCCTCTCAACAGCCACCATCGCACCAACAAGCGTCAGTCGCTCAAGCGCCCGTGCAGCAAACGCAAAGCCGCCCGATGACATCGGCACCGCAGCAACAAGCGGTATCTCAGCCAACGAGCCAGCCTGCGCCACACAATCCAAATGCGATGAACGAAGCGCCACAGTACCAGCCTGAATATCAGGGTGGTTACGACATGGTACCACCACAATATGATATGGCTCCGCCAGTGAGTGAGAACCCTGCACCAACGCAGCAAGCTCCTCAACAGCCTCAAGAGAGTGCACCGGCACCAGCTCGTGGCAACTTGAGTGGCCTGCGCCATCAATTGCGTTCACAGCGTCAAGGACAGCAGCAACAAGCGCCTGGACAAAGTGGTGGCCCAAAAAAGTCTAACGCGACATCTGCACAAAAAGAATCGGTCATTGATCGTCTAGCGCAATTGCATGGCAATTCCGCGCCGGTGTCGCCTAAATCAGATCCTCAAGCTGAAAAACAAGCACCAGAGGATGACGCGTACCGTTGGCGTCCAACGAAACCCGTTGAGAAGAAAGCCAACACGCAGTTGACACCTACGCAGCTCAAGCAAGCGCTAGAACATGAAAAGACGCCAGAGATGGCGCAGAAACTGGTTGATGAATCGCTAGAGAAAAGCGAATGGGCGAGCTTAATTAGCCAAATGGATACACCGAAATTGGTAGAACAATTGGCATTAAACTCGCATTTCAACAAAGAAGGCTCGACAGTTTCGCTACAATTAAGAGATAGTCAGGCGCACTTGAACACTGACAGATCACAGAGTGAGCTTCTTAAGGCGCTAAACGATGTGTTAGGCGAAGAGTGTCATTTAAGTATTGATGTAAGTGACAATGGCGAGACCCCTCTTGAGTTGAGAGACAGACTCTACCAAGAAAAATTACAACAAGCTCTGATCAGCTTAGAAAACGATCCGCATGTCCAGTTCATCGAACGTCGATTTGCTGCAGAGCTTGATAAAGATAGTGTTAGACCTATCTAAAATTTGAACGGAATGGGGTTGAAAACGTGATGTGAAAACCCCATTAACAGATGCAACACCTAATTAAACCAGAGAGATAAACATGTTTGGTAAAGGCGGTATGGGCAACCTAATGAAGCAAGCCCAGCAAATGCAAGATCGCATGCAAAAGCTTCAAGAAGAAATCGCGAATATGGAAGTAACTGGCGAGTCTGGTGCTGGTCTAGTTAAAGTTACGATCACTGGTAGTCACAGTGTGCGTCGTGTAGATATTGACGAAAGTTTGATGGAAGACGACAAAGAGATGCTAGAAGATCTTATTGCTGCAGCATTCAACGATGCAGCACGTCGCGTTGAAGAGACTCAAAAAGAGAAAATGGCTTCTGTAACTGGCGGTATGCAACTACCACCAGGCATGAAAATGCCATTCTAATCTGCTGAATTTTAATTAAGCGGATTTTTAATGCGTACCAGCCATATGCTGGAACAATTGATGGAGGCCTTACGTTGTCTACCTGGGGTTGGCCCTAAGTCGGCACAACGTATGGCCTTTCATTTGTTACAGCGTGATAGAAAAGGCGGTTTGCAGCTCGCAGACGCGCTGAGTCAGTCAATGACAGAAATTGGTCATTGCACCGAGTGCCGCACTTTTACTGAAGAAGAAGTTTGTCATATCTGTACTAACCCAAAACGCCAAGAAAACGGCCAAATTTGTGTAGTAGAGAGCCCAGCAGACATCGCCGCAGTAGAAGCTACAGGGCAATACTCGGGTCGATACTTCGTACTGATGGGGCATTTATCACCACTGGATGGTATTGGTCCAAGTGATATTGGTCTTGATGTATTGGATTACCGCCTGCGTCGTGGTGATGTTTCTGAAGTGATTCTTGCCACCAACCCTACGGTGGAAGGGGAAGCAACAGCACATTACATTGCAGAGTTGTGTAAAGAACACCAAGTGGATGCAAGCCGTATTGCACATGGTGTGCCAGTGGGTGGCGAGCTTGAGCTCGTGGACGGGACAACCTTGTCACACTCATTGTTGGGTCGACATAAGATTTAATAAAAAAGCCGCTGAGTTCAGCGGCTTTTTTGATCTTGCGGTTAGAGAACCAATTAATCGTTTGATTCTTTACCAAGAAGATTCTTGTAGATAAGAGCACCTAGAATACCACCAACGATTGGTGCTACCCAGAATAGCCATAGTTGAGACACAGCCCAGTCACCAACAAACACCGCAACAGCAGTACTACGTGCTGGGTTAACCGATGTGTTTGTCACAGGAATGCTGATTAGGTGAATCAGCGTTAAACATAGACCGATAGCAATAGGCGCAAACCCTTGAGGTGCACGTTTGTCAGTTGCACCCATGATCACGATCAGGAACATCATCGTCATTACAACTTCTGTTACCAACGCAGCAACCATAGAATACTGACCAGGGGAATGCGTCCCGTAACCATTGGCGGCAAAACCAGAACCGACAACATCAAATCCTGCTTGGCCTGTTGCGATAACATAAAGTACGCCACCTGCAATAACACCACCGACAACTTGAGCAATGATGTAAGGTACAACGTCTTTCGTATCGAAGCGACCACCAGCCCATAAACCAATAGTAACCGCAGGGTTTAAGTGGCAACCAGAGATATGGCCGATAGCAAATGCCATCGTAAGGACGGTCAAGCCGAAAGCAAAAGAAACACCTAATAGGCCGATGCCCACGTCAGGAAAGCCTGCGGCCAGCACAGCGCTGCCACAACCACCAAGCACCAACCAAAAAGAACCAAACACCTCTGCCATGTATTTATTCATATTGTTTCCTATGTCGGATTGAGATTACCCGCTGAACATAGTCGAGAATTGTCAGAAAAGTGTGAGTTGAAACACGGAAATTAAGCGAATTGCGCGATTTGCATAAAATCGTCTCAGATATGAAACAGAATAATTGCGAAAGGGGAGGTGCGAAAATTGAGATGAAAACCTCGGCTACCACATAGATAAAATGATAACCGAGGTGAGAGGAGTCGTTAGCTAAAAGCGATAAACGGTGAGATACACAGCAAAATACCCGTTGCAATGATTAGGTATAACGAAGCGCCCTTGTACTTGTGTAGAGAAGGTACTTGATACACTAGGTAAGCTGGGATTAAACAACCAATCAGACCGAAGATAGGGCTACATACTGAAGTAAAACTCAATACAGGTAAGTTCAGTACAATAGCGCCCCATGCCATCAGAATTGCGAATAAGATGATGCCTTTTGTCACAAGTTCTTTGTTGATTTGTTCTTCAGGCATCACTTTTTTTAGTGCGAGCATTGCTAGGCCTTGGCAAGAATCACGGAAACCAAGGTAGACACCAAAGAATGCTGTCATCACAGAGAAGATGTTCAACATCAGGCTAAGAAGTTTCAACGTCGTGCCGTCCATTCCTTGAGCTACCATCGCAAGTGCAGAGATATTCTCATTTGCTGCACGAACTGCTTGTTCATGAGACATCGCTAACGTGAACGAAATCGCGTAGAAAAACACAGTAACAAACAAAATGCCAAAAGCGATATTCATGGCACGCATCGCTTTAAAACGGGCAACTTCAATGGATTTTTCTTTCGAACGGTAAGAAATTACCATTGGGCTTAAACTTTGAATGAACAGAATAGAGGTTAGGGTGAAAGGCAGTAGCTCAATGGCGTCTTTCAATCCAGCACCCGCTGTAGGGACGCTACCTAAATTCGCTACATCCCATTTTTCTACCATCATGAAGCCAAGCAGGGCAACAGTACATAGCTTGATCAACACCAATCCAGTACTGACTTTGAATAGGATCTTTTCTCCACGAGACGCGATCGCCACCAAAGCGCAAACCAATGCTAGACCATACAACGGGTTTTCCGACAACAGCCCCTCTGTGATACCAAAGCTGTGTAGGAAAGAGGCTGAGTCATTATTGATTGCCGTCGAGTATACGAATACCCAGATCACCAACATGATGAAGTAGAGCACCCCTAATAATGCGCCCCATTTATTACCAAGGTAGCCAGAGATAACACCTGCATAGTCTTGGCATTTCGGAGACGTAGAAAGTGTGTTAATAAAAAGACGTTGGAATAAGTACATCGCGGGATAACCAATCACCGCTGAGGCAAGGAATACCCAAATACCGAGTACGCCCACCTTTACTGGAAGAAAAACAATACCAGCACCGATTGCCATGCCGATACTCATGATTACCCAACCCCAGTCAGTGCTATCAAATTTGGTTGCCGCTTTCCATTGCTCTAGAGTCATGCCAGCTTTAACGTGAGGTGGCTCTTTAGTTATTGGAAGAGTTTGTGTAGGTACAGTAACGCTCATTGTCGTTTTCTCTTTGTTAGTATGAATTTTTCTCAAATCTATTTGAGAAAAACTTTAACAACAAATTTTTTGTGGAATATTCAGATGATTTTGAGATCTCGGCAAAAATACTCAATAAAATCTGAATTAAGATCGATTTGTGTGATCTTGGGTGGTTGTTTTGCTCATATTTAGTTGAAAGAATGACGATGAAATGAAAGCTAACGTTGAGTTTTCTAGATAAAACTAAAAATTATGTGAGGATTGAGATGAAAGAATTGATTGCTTCAGAGCACGCTCCCGCTGCTATTGGCCCTTATTCACATGGCACCGCTTACGGTGACCTGATTTTTACTTCAGGTCAGCTCCCGGTTGATAGTACAACCAGCAACGTTGTTGAAGGTGGCATTACCGCGCAGAGTCATCAATCTCTGACTAACTTGAAACACGTACTAGAAGCAGGTGGTGGCAGCATTGACACTGTTTTGAAAACGACGTGTTACCTAGCGAACATCAGTGACTTTGCTGAATTCAATAAAGTTTATGCAGAGTTCTTTCATAAAGATTGCCCTGCGCGTAGCTGCTTTGCGGTAAAAGACCTTCCGCTAGGCGTCTTGATTGAAGTTGAAGCGATTGCTTGCAAAAAGTAGTACGGAGAAAGAAGCATGAATCAGCAATGGAACCAATATATCCAGATCATTAAGCAAGTTGTGAAGCCTGCTCTCGGATGTACCGAACCCATTGCTGCTGCATATGCGGCAGCAGTTGCAAAGCGTGAGCTTGGAAACCAGACCCCAGAGAGGATTGAAGTCCGTGTCTCTGACAATTTATTTAAAAACTCGATGGGAGTTTATGTTCCCGGAACCGGGAAAATTGGTCTCAAGATCGCAGCGTCAGTTGGTGCATTGGCAGGTGACCCTAATGCAGAACTTGAGGTACTTGCCAAAATCAATCAAGACGATGTCACTGCTGCCCAGCAACTGATCGACGAGGAACGAGTCAGTGTTGCTCGTATCGATACACAAGAATTTATTTTTTGTAGCGTGACCATGGCCGCTGGAGACGATACTGTTTCTGTGACCATCAGTGGCGGACACACTAACATTATTCAGATCTCACGAAATGGTGAAGTGACATTTGATACACCGCCGCAGCAACGCATCGCGACGGGTTCTGTGTGTGAAGGTGTTGATATTTCCATTCAGCAAATTTATGACTTTGCGCTTCAAGCGCCTTTTGATGACATCAAGTTCATCTTACAAGCCGCAGAGTTGAATAGCTCTTTAGCACAAGAAGGGATTGATCGTGGTTACGGTTTGGAAATTGGAAGAACGCTTAAAGGCAATATCGAGCAAGGTTTGCTTGGGAATGACTTGATGAGCCGAATTCAGATGATGACTTCTGCGGCATCGGATGCACGAATGGGTGGGGCAACATTACCAGCGATGAGCAATTTTGGTAGTGGAAACCAAGGGATCGCCGCGACGGTTCCCGTAGTGATTGCAGCAGAAGCGTTCCAAAGTAATGACGAGCAATTAGCACGTGCGCTGATCATGAGTCATTTGGGTGCGATTTATATTAAATCCTACTACCCACCGTTGTCTGCTTTCTGTGGTAACACCGTAACCAGCGCGGCGGCATCCATGGCGTTAGTGTATTTGTCGGGTGGTTCGTTTGAACAATCTTGCTACGCGATTCAGAACGTTATCAGTGATAGTTCAGGCATGGTGTGCGATGGTGCTAAATCATCATGCGCGATGAAAGTCTGCACTTCTTCAACCACAGCGGTGCGCTCATATTTGATGGCGATGGGTAACCACAGCGTGAAGAATCAAGGTATAGTAGGCGACGAAGTTGAACAAACAATAAGAAACGTCGGTTCAATGGTTAGACTTGGTATGCCGTATACTGATAAATCTATTATCGATATCATGTCGGCCTAGCCTCAACGTTTTGCTAAGGGAAGTAACATTGCAGCTTAAGAAACTCACCAAAAGTGATTTAGATATTTTGAATTCAATGAAGAACGTTGTCGACGGTATTGCACGCATGTACGGTGAGCATACTGAAGTCGTTCTTCACAGCCTAGATTCGGAAGCGCCGGAGATCATCAAAATCGCCAATGGCCATGTTACCGAACGTGGAGAAGGAGCTCCGATTACTAACTTAGCAAGAATGAAACTACTTGAAGGCAACGATGTTTCAGATTCGTACGTCACCAAAACTGCGAGTGGAAAAACCCTGCATTCAATCACCACCATCGTCCGCAACCCAAAAAACAAACCAATAGGATTGTTGTGTATTAACGTGGACATGGATGTGCCTATGCAGGATTTTTTAAGATCGATCATGCCTACTCAACAAAATGATTGTTGTGCAGGGAATGCTCGTTCACCAGAAACTTTTGCGCGCAACATTGATGAAACCATCATCAGTACTATTGACACAGTGCAATCGGAAGTGTGGGCGAATGAGGCGATCTCCCCGTCAAAACGTAACCGTGAGTTGGTGACGCGTTTACAGGGCTTGGGAATTTTCAAATACAAAGATGCGGTATTGATGGTGGCAAATCATCTCGGGATTTCACGCGATACGATTTACCTTTACCTTAGAGAACTTGGCAGTAATGATTAAGTCAGTTGCTCGAGCTCTGTAATATTGCAGATCGCTTCCTGATTGGTTTTGCCACACACGACTGGGCAAGGTTTAAAGTCATGGCAAACTTTTGGGCGTTCTGGTTTCCCAAACAGCTTACATAGGTTGTCGTCATTCAATTGAATACAACGCTCTCCCGCAGGTTTGCCTTTTGGCATCCCCGGAATAGGAGAAGAGATACTTGGTGCGATACAACACGCTCCACAACCCAATCGACATTCCATTTATAAGCCCTCGTAAAAATAAGGGGGCATTATGGACATTTCTCGCCAGATTGGAAGAGGTGTGCGTAAATTCCTATCCATAAGGTCACCTGGCTAAATACGAACAAATCTTACTCAATGATCCTATCACTCCAGTAAGGCCGTAAAACTTGAATTTTGCCGTTCAGAGGGGTATAAAACGCTCCCAATTCAATCCCATTCAGTAATAAGTAGTAAGCGTATGAGCACTCCATTTTGGCAAAGTAAATCGTTAGAACACATGACAGAAGAAGAATGGGAATCTCTCTGTGATGGATGCGGCAAGTGTTGCCTGCACAAGCTAATGGATGAAGATACGGATGAAATCTACTACACCAACGTGGCGTGTAGCTGGCTAAACAGCAAAACTTGTTCGTGCAAAGATTACCCGAATCGCTTCACTTCGGGTGAAGAGTGCACCAAGCTAACCCGTGAAGACATTGATGATTTCACATGGCTACCACACACTTGTGCGTACCGCTTGTTGGCAGAAAACCAACCACTGCCAGAGTGGCACCCACTGATCACTGGTTCTAAGTCCGAGATGCATGCTGCTGGGGAAAGTGTGAGAAATAAAGTGGTGTATGAGATTGATGTGGTGGACTGGGAAGACCACATTTTGAACCACCCAAATCGTTCGTAACCAAACTTAAACGAGCCTCTCAACAAAATGAGAGGCTTGTTGTTATCGGGTAAGGTAAAAGGGGCTTAGCCTCTCAAGAAGCGATTGTAGACAAACAATAGGACAAAAGCCCCCAGTGTCGCTGTAATGATACTGCCGATATTGATTCCATCTGCACCACCAAGGCCGACAAAACTACCTAAAAAACCGCCAACGAATGCCCCTGCGATACCAAGTAGCATTGTTGCAATCCAGCCGCCACCATCTTTACCTGGCATTAACCATTTTGCTAACGCACCAGCAATCAAGCCAAGAATAATCCACGATATAACGCCCATAATTTTCCCTTACATAAGTTGAAGTTACACGTATACGACTAAATCATAGTTCATTCCATTTAAGCGGGATGGGGAATATTTTGAAGCTGCGCTATGAACTTTGACATATGTGTAACGAAATGCTGTTCGACATTTAAAGTCGTGTTGTAAACTTAAGAACTATAATTTCAGGTGTTTAAGTCTCTTTGAGTAACTATTGAACTCTTAGAACGGAATCACTTTTTTGAATGAGGTAATAATGGCGTTTCTATCCCCCCTAAAAATGCGTTTCGCTTCCTTGTTATTTATTTTGACCATTGTTATGGCTTCTATGAGCACCTTTATTGTGCAAGCAACAGAAAGTGAGACCGAAGCCCCGACGGTATCAGCTGCGGAACAAGCGATTGATAGCATCAACACAGACATCATCGACTTGTCTGAAACTCTGAAACAAGCTAGCGGTGATGAGCGTGATGCGCTGCAACTTCAGCTTTTTCAGAAAAATGAAGAGTTAAGAAGCCGATTAGCCACCGCCATCGATCACAAATCAATTCCTCATAGCCAATTACTTGATTTGGTTAGAACTCAAGAAAAGTACTCTGTGGGCGCAACGGCCTATTTAGATGAAAAAATCAAAGTGCTATTGGCGGAAATTAATAAAGCTAAGGACGAAGATAAGCTATCTCTGATTAATAGCTATCGAGAGTTGCAGCAATATCTTGATGCAAGCTATGACTCAAGCTGGCAAAACCTGACTTGGTTGAAAAAACTCGATATCCAAGATCAAGATGCGGAGTTAGAGCTTAAGGAAAGTATCGACAAACGAATGCGCTTACTTTCGGCTTCGATTGAATACTTGAATCAACAAAGTGGTGTCGTTGCCTCTCAGCTGTCTTCAAGCCCAGAGTCAGAAAAAGCATCGCTCCAACTAAGCCAGTTAATCCTTAAACAGAGACTCGGTATTGCAACGGACAGCTTGCGAAAACTGATTTCCATTGGTGATAAAGTTGGTTTAGAAACCTCTGAATATAAGCGTCAGATTTTCGAAGTGACAGGGAGCATCACCCATGATCTTCTTAATTCAAAAGTCATTCTGTCTATCCTGAGCCATTGGTCGAACTCTGCGGTAGATTGGTTCGCGGAGAACGCGCCTCAACATATCTTCCAGCTGTTCGTATTTGTGCTAATTCTTATTATTGCACGTGCCTTAGCCAAGCTAACTCGCAAAGTTGTGAGTAAAACAGTGGCTTCAAAAAACCTAAAACTCTCTCACCTAATGCAAGACTTCTTTATCTCAATGTCAGGTAAAGCGGTTTGGGTGATTGGTATCATGGTTGGTTTGTCTCAAATCGGTTTGAACCTAGCGCCAATTTTGACGGGTTTTGGTATCGCTGGTGTGATTATCGGTTTTGCGTTGCAAGATACGTTGTCGAACTTTGCGGCAGGTATGATGTTATTGATTTACCGACCGTTTGATGTTGGCGATTTTGTTTATGCTGGTGGAGTAGATGGTAAGGTAAGCCATATGAGCTTAGTAAATACCACAATTCGTACCTTCGATAACCAAATTATTATCGTACCAAACAGCAAAATTTGGGGGGATGTAATTAAAAACGTCACCCATGAGCGTATTCGTCGTGTTGATATGATTTTTGGCATCGGCTATGCCGATGATCTGCTTAAAGCAGAAGAAGTGCTAAACGATATTGTTACGTCGCACCCTTCGGTCCTTCGTTCTCCTGAACCTAATATCAAGGTACACACGTTAAATACATCTTCAGTAGATTTCATTGTTCGCCCTTGGGTAAAAACCGATGATTACTGGGATGTATATTGGGATGTAACCAAGGAAGTGAAACTGCGCTTCGATCGCGAAGGTATTTCTATTCCTTTCCCACAACAAGATGTGCACTTACACATGGTGGATAAGAAAGAAGCTTAGACATACCGAACAAACAAAACAAAGGCACTCAATTGAGTGCCTTTTTATTCTTAGTGCTACTGAACTATTACAACTCTTCGTAGAAGGTTAGCTTCGGCTCGCTTAACAACAAACCGTCTAGTGAAGCGAGTAAGGTTTGAAAATGTTCTGTTTTACAGTGTTGATCAAACGCCGCTTGGTCAGCAAACTGCTCTTGGAACAAGAACTGGGTTGAGTCGTTTTTATCTTGGAACAGTTGGTAGCGCAGGCAGCCTGCTTCATTGCGAGTCGGTTCTAACATTGCCTCTAAAGCTTGCTTTAGTTGTAACGCATGTTCTGGTTTAGCGTGAAATGCAGCTGTTAAATGAATCATAGTTGTGTTTACTTCTTTGTTGTTATGAAAGATATCGTTTTATAGATAACGACCTTGACGTTGCAAGAACTCAATCTTGTAGCCGTCTGGATCGGTAATAAAGAAGAAGGTAGCAAGGTGCTTTTGTTGGTGATCAAACGCTTTAATGTCACTCGCCTCAATGTCTAAGTTTTTGATGTGCTGATGAGTGGCCTCGATATCTTCGACACTGACAGCAAGGTGGCCGTAACCAGTACCATGAGTATACGGCTCGCTCTGATCATGATTGTGGGTAAGCTCCAGTTCGAAGCCTGTTTCTGGGTTAGCTAAATAGGTAAGAGAAAACCCGTCGAAGATATATTGGTCTTTGATTTCTAGCTCAAGTGCATTGCGGTAAAACTTAAGAGAACGCTCCAGATCACTTACGCGGATCATGGTATGAATCATTTTTGTCATGAGTACTCCTTATTAGTGCGCCCAGACTAGTCAGTTTTGGGTAGCAATAGGTAGTACTCAAGTACGACAATCAAATTGGAATTAGTTAAGTTCGCAGAGTGCGCTCTCAATCGTTGTTTGAGGTTGGCGAGCGTAGGTGAGGCAAGCACAACGTAATAGAGAAGCGAAATTGTTGACTTCACCATTGTGCTCTAATGCTTCTTGGTAAACGGTGCTGATGAACTTAGGCACCGTCATATCTTGAGCGGAAGCGATCTCTTCAAGAATCAACCAAAAGCTCGATTCTAATTTCACGCTGGTGGCATGGCCATCAATGCGGATAGAGCGAGTGATAAACTGATAATTATCCTGGGGCTGTTTGGCAAATATTTCACACATAATACGGTTCATTATTTTCAATAATCCGCAAATATTGGATGTTGAAGAGCAGGGCGTCAACCGTTTCAATGTAAAAAACGCCCTCAAGTGAGGGCGTGGAAGTGCACCAATGTAATCAGTGCGGAGCATGGATTATTTGATTTGCTGGATAAGGTATTCACCAAGTTGTGAGTGATGCATTATCTTCGATACTGGCAGAATGGTACCCGCTGGTCCCCAAGCGAACACATTGACTGGTGTATGTGTGTGTGTGCCTGTTCCCCAAACGGTATTTTGCTTGGTGGCTTGTTCTCGAGCGAGTAAGTTACCTCTGTCGTTGTATGGGAAGAACGCATCAAAGTCATTGACAGCTGGGACTGCTTCTTCACTCAAGTACTTGTGGCTAGCTAAGCGGTAAGGGTTTGGTTTGCTTGCCAATACGCGTTCTGCTTGCTTTGGGGTGATAGAAAACTCACTGCTTGAATTCACAATCTCAGCGAGTTTTTCCGGTGTTTGCTGTGCTTTATCGAGCTTTTGGAACTCGCTGATCATGCCGTAGTAGCTTTGCTTTTGATTGTAGAGGCCATCGAGAATATCAAACTGACCAAAGTTGAAGTTTGGTGCGTAATCACGCTTAGCAAAGGCTTCACCACTACGTTTTTCAGGCTTAGGAAGGTTTGCTGAAGAGTAGCTAAAGCCGAAGGAACCTGTCTCGTGGTCTGCGGTTACAATAACAAGCGTATCTTCACGACCTTTTGCCCAGTCGTAAACAGCGTTAACGGCTTCGTCAAATTTGATCAGTTCATGCAGCATGGTGCCCGCATCGTTGCTGTGGCCTGCCCAGTCAATTTGTCCACCTTCTACCATCAAGAAGAAGCCATCTTTGTCTTTTGAGAGCACATCTAACGCTTTCTCGGTCATTTCTTTGAGTGATGGCTGAGTTCGTTGTGGATCGTTTTTACTCTGGCTGTAGGCGATACCATCGCTCATACCAGAGTAAGCAAATAGGCCAAGTACTTTATTGCCTTTCACCTCTTCAAGCATATTACGGTTGAATGCTAAGCTGTAACCCTGCTGCTGCGCTTCGGTTAGCAAGTTACGCTCATCTTTACGCTTTGATTTTAGATACACATCACCTTGAGTGAGCTTCTCAAGTTGCTTGTAGGTATCGCCTTTGTCGTTAGTTGATTTTGGAATCCAATGACGAAGACCACCAGAAAGCATGACATCAACGCCAGTTTCTAGCATGTCGACCGCAATGCTGTTCTCAAGTGAACGATGCGGTTGATGTGAGGCAAAAGTGGCTGGTGTGGCGTGGGTCATTCGAGTATCAGATACTAAGCCCGTCGCTTTACCTTTTGCTTTCGCTTTTTCCAAAATAGTTTCAACATGGTTGCCTTGGCTATCAATGCCTATGACTTCAGATGCGGTAGGAATACCCGTTGCTAACATGGTCGCTGAACAAGCGGAATCGACCACAATAGCATCTTCAGGGTTAGTCAGAGAAGAACCAATCACACCTTCTTGCGCTAGCTTATAGAGTGCAGTAGTTCTGCCTTTGTAAATGGAGTTTGGTGCGTGGTTTGCGTAGGTCTCTAACAAGCCAACTTGCTGTGGGCCCATGCCATCACCAATCATTAAGATAACGTTTTTAATTTCTGCCGAGAGAGCATTAAAGGAGAGTGTCGAGGCAGCGAATACGGTAATTATTGGAGTTACGATATGCTTCATTGTTTATTTCCTTATTTATAAAAGCAATGCAATTAAAACAAGGGTTTATGACAAAATTACTACCGTAATGAAATGTTCATTGAGTTGTCATCTAAGAGGTCTAGCGATAAGAAAAGCCCACCGAAGCGGGCTTTGATTTAAGTTTAGGAGTTGAAAGTCATGGGCTAAAGTTAAAACCTTTCAGGCAGTACTTAGGGCCATGATTTGATAAAGCTCGATAAGGAGTACAGCAAGTATTCACTTGTTTGAGCTCTATCTCTTGCTTTCATCACTTATACCAACCGTAGAAAATTGCTGTTCATTCTTGCTGGTTAAAATCACTTATAACGGTGTTAAAGATTTTGTAGGTAGAGTAACTAGCTAGCTGCAATCTTTGCCTTGTTTTAAGTGATTTTACCGGCGCAATTTTTTGAACATCTAATTAACGGAACTGGTATTAGAATTAGTAACAGAAGTTGCGCCTTCAAAATAGGTGATGAAATACAAAAACGGTCTTAATAATGCAGTTAGGCACAAATACACGATTTCTTTTGAAATGAGATTGGTGGGGAGTGCCGTTTAGGACTTGTTAAGTGAGGGGGATGCAGCGTTAAATATAGACAGCTTTATCAACCACCATAGTCCAATGATATAACGGTACTATTATGGACTGGAGTGGAAAATGCATTCAAATGAGATAAGTTATCGTTACGAAAACTAATCGGCGTAAAGGTTAAACTAAGGCAAGAATAATGCCCCCGACCGTCAGCGCTGCAGATAGATATTGCCCTGCAGAGTATGAGTCGTCTTCCTCTTCTTTAATTTTGTCAGGATGATCCATGCCTAGCGCGCCATGGGCAAACGATTCTACTTTTTCACCCACCGTTTTATTTTCGATAGCTACTTCGTGGCCATTTTTGTCAATATCTTGCAACGCAGCAAGTAGGGCTTTACCTTCTGCCGACAAGGTCACTTTGTTTTGCTCAACTTGTAAAGGTGCGGACGCTGGGTGTCCCTCCGTGGTAGGAATGGTTTGCCCCTTGGCTTGTTGAGCAGAGTAGGTATTGACTGAATTGCTTCCTACTGGATTCATTTGATACTCCTTGGAACATCGACACTCAATTACTGACTGAGGTAAAAAGCATTAACTTTATATCGACGGCAGATGTCATATCTTGAATCATTCAGACAAAAAAATCGGTCTGCTTTTGCCGCCTAACCATACATCGTTAGGTTAAAGCAAAAACTAGACCGAAATTTAATTGTTGTTACTTACATTGAAGGTCGTTATTGCGCTTTGTGAGGTGTTTGTATGCAGCCATGCGATTAACGTCTTGTACGTAGCGCGCAGGAGGAGCAATAACATTAAGTTGGTAGTCAGAACTTTCATTGGAAATATCATCAGTCGGAGTGACCACCACGACGTTTAAATTTGGGTGACGGTTCAAAATAGAAGCTGCCGTACCTAAACCACCTTCAGTGTGAAACTTCCCAGCAATGTGAATGATCTGTGAGCCAGGCGTTTTCTCTAGGTATTTTACGATGGATTCTGCCATGGTTTCATCCCATGTAACCTGAGCTGCATATTGCTTCTCGGTCTGCTCTGGCTTGCCATGGTGCATGGATGCCATGAACTTTTCTTTGTACGGGCTGTTTGCCGTGTTGACTTCATCAGCAACAAAGCTACGTTCATCACTATCGAGCTTATCTATGTAGTCGACACCTTGACGACCAATACAACGGACAATGTCCTTCGGTGCATTTGCCGCAATCACTGGAATGTCCATTTGCTTAGCAAATTCTATCAATGGACGGTAATCGCTCTCGTAATTTGGCCAGGCATTACTTTGTTTCATAAAGTACTGTTCGCCAATTTCGCCTTTGAGATAAGAGTCCAAGATTGCTTGTTTATCACGAGTTACTTGTTCCATGGAGAGGACGACAGGGCGGTTAGTTGAAGACAGCTGTTTTAGCATTTCAGTCTGAAATCGGTGAATACCTGCATGCGTATGCCACTCTCCAATTAGAATTACATCTGCTTGCTGTAGCTCTGAGGTTAACTGATTAATGGCAATTGGCTCGCCTGAAGGATCATACAGTTGGTAGTCATAGAAACTGGTTACGTCACTTACAGTAACGTTGGGGGTGGTCGGTGTGTTAGACACACAGCCAGTAAGCAAGCCTGCAAAAATCAGACTTAATGTAGTAAAGCGCATTAAAAAGCCTCCAAAAATGTCCGAATGATATTAATGGAGGCTGGCAGATGAATCAATGCTAATGAGAATAATTTGCGTTACGTGCTATTCTTCACTGCTAGATTGAGCTGCTTTCTTACGGTAAACACGTAGCATAAAGTCAGCCTCACATTGGAAAAGTGTAGATGACTTTAACTCTTCGCGAAGTTCATCGTTGGCTTTCCATGCAAATGGCGTCATTTGTAGCAGATCGAACGCTACACCATTTTCTAAGTCCATGGTGTAGTTGAGCTTTTGTTGATGTTCTAATTCAAAGCCGTCAATGTTCTCTGGCTCTTCATTGTGTAAGAGAACTTCTTGGTAAATGCGCTCGCGGAACTGGTATAGGTGGCGACCAGCAGGTGTTACGGTAATTACTACGCCATTGTCTTTTATAACACGTTGCAACTCTTCTGCTTTACATGGTGCATAGATACGTAAAATCGCATCGAGAGATTGCTCCGCAAATGGTAGACGGTGGCTGGATGCCACGCTGAAATCACAGTTTGGGTAACGCTTAGATGCGTAGCGAATGGCTATCTTTGAGATGTCTAGACCATAAACACCCGCCTGTTCATCTTGCGCTTGCAGAGATTGCTGGACTTGGTCAGTGTAGTAGCCTTCACCACAACCAATGTCCAACAATTGGTGGTTAGTGCCTTCAGTGTATTTTGCACATAAGCGAGCGATTTCTTGGCGCATTGGATCGTAATGATTGCCTTCTAAAAAGCGACGACGTGCTTGCATCATCTCTTTGTTGTCACCAGGATCTTTTGAGCGTTTATGATGAGCAGGCATCAGATTCACGTAGCCTTCTTTGGCTAGATCAAATTGATGGTTGTTCTCACATTTAAACGTCTTTGCTGTGAGCGTAAGAGGTTGATGACATAGAGGGCATTGATAGTTCATGACGATCTCTGGACAGGTAGTAGGGCGGCTGATTCTATCAAAAAGGGATTCGGCAAGCGAAAGAAAAAAGAGCCGAAAACATCGGCTCTTTTGAACGGTAGCAATTGATTATTGCTTAGTGGAAGAAATCGACTTGCTGCTTCAAGCTCTGAGCTTGCTGCTGCAATTCTGTTGCGCTTTGAGATGTTTTCGCACTCGTATCACGGCTTTCGCGGTTAAGCTCACTGATCGAATGGGCGTTCGCAGCGATTTCTTGTGATACTTGAGCCTGTTCTTCTGAGGTCGCCGCAATGGCATCGGCTTGAGAGGCGATGGATTGAACTTGTCCTGCAATCGCTTCAAGTGCTGTACCAGCTTCTTGCGCTTTATCGAGTACTTTATTCGCATTTTGCTGGCTTTCGTTCATCATAGAAACAGCGTTACTGGTCGAGCCTTTAAGCTTTTCAATGATCTCAACCACGTCTTTAACAGAAGTCTGCGTACGGTGGGCAAGGGTGCGAACTTCATCTGCCACTACGGCGAAACCACGACCTTGTTCGCCTGCACGCGCGGCTTCAATTGCTGCGTTGAGCGCGAGCAGGTTGGTTTGCTCTGCAATTTCATCGATCATCTTGGTAACGGTTTGAATGCTTTCACTGTCATTGTTTACTTGTTCGATGGCTGCTGCCGATTGATCAAGTTGGTCATTCAGGTGCGCTACATCGATGCAGACCCCTTCGACTACGGCAAGACCTGACTGACTGTCCGTATTTGCCGAGCGAACATTT
The DNA here is from genome assembly GCF_052037695.1 of Vibrio sp. WZ-1. Taxonomy (NCBI): domain Bacteria; kingdom Pseudomonadati; phylum Pseudomonadota; class Gammaproteobacteria; order Vibrionales; family Vibrionaceae; genus Vibrio; species Vibrio sp. WZ-1. The sequence continues at coordinate 101,491 of NZ_JBQEQR010000085.1, forward strand.
TCTGCAATCTGCTCTACTTGTTGTGCCACAGACTGAGCTGAGGATGCCATTTCCTCAATGGCCGTGACAACTTGCTCAACCTGCTCTTGTTGAAGATCTGATTGAGTTAGGTTGCGATTGGCATCGTCAACAACACTGGTTGAGTTAGTTTCTACTTGATCGCTGGTGGTACGAATTTCCCCAACTAGATCATCGAGCTGGTTTGCCATATTGGCTACACCATTGTTCAAATTGATGATTTCGTTGTTTGACGGCTGACCCGTCGCAGGGATATCGATGCTGACTTCACCTTTGGCTAGTCGAGCCATGAAGCCATTTAGTACAGTGAGCGGCTTCAATGTTCGATTCAGCACGATAGTTAACACGATGAAGGTCGCCGCACCAACAATCACCGAAATAATGATGATCAGCTTTAGTAATGCTTGGCTTCCCTTGGTTACCTCGTTGATAAAGGTGCCGCCAAGTAGCTTCCAGTTCCATCCCGGAACTTCGGTAAATACTAAGTATTTCTCACCAATGTTGCCCTGGTACTCAAATGGGTAGCGAATCAGACCACTGTCCTGCTCAAAAATTTGATGGAAAGGTTTATTGCCGTTGTAGTCTGCCACATCAGTGATTGGTGGATCGGTTTCTTCATGGCTTGGATGAAGAAGGTAACGACCTTGACTGTCTTTTTCATTATCAACAAGGATGGTGTAACCCGTGTCACCCCAGCTAACCGTTTGTAGTGATGCAAAAAGATTTTGTGTCGCTTTTTCAACGGGAAGGCCAATAAATGAAATGCCGTTTACCTTACCATTCGCATCTTTTAGTGGCGCATAGTAAGTGATGTAGCGTTTGCCATATAACTTGATCTGAGCGTAATATGGTTGGCCACTTCTAAGTTTTTGGTAGCCGGGATGATCAGAACCTAGTGTTGTGCCAACCGCACGGTTTCCTTGCGGGTCCTTTAAAGACGTCGATACGCGAATAAAGTCATTTCCAAGAGGGGCGAAGATCGTCGCAATAGCGCCGGTATCACGAGTAAAGCTATCAACTAACTTAGTGTCATTGATTAGGCTTTCACTGTATTGAGTAATGTTTGGCACTTGCTTACCCATAAAATCAACAGTGTAGTTTTCGACATAAACACCAGCTAAGTAACCATTTCGAAAGGTTGACTCCAGTACTTCGGCAGTATGTAAGTAAGCATTGAATTGCCCGGCTATGGTTTTGGCCATAGATTCAACTTTAGATTGATGTTCTTTCAGAGTGCTTTCTAGTAACACACTTGAAGCGTTTTGATAAACAAGCGCAGCAATGCTTGAAAATGCGATGAGTAGACACAGCGTGATCACCAGCTTGAGCTGGAAACCGACACTTTGATTTCGATAATTGTCTAGCATGTAGTGTCTTTCCTAATATTGGTTAAATTTATAATTTCCGTATCGGCATGCTAACGATTTATATGATGAGTTTTTTTGATATTTATTAAGTTATTTGTCAAAAGAATGAGCAACCAATAGCTTAGGTAGGAAATGACCGCTTGATTGCTCAGTTTATTTCACAAAGAGCAAATGATCGGCACTGTGGATAGTCGTCCTTTTGATTCATGCTATTTGTTTGTTAGAGGATAAGGAAAAGAAAACTCATACCTTCGGTTTAGGTCACGTTAATCCATGTTTTTTCTAGGTATTGTGGCTTCTTTCCTTGCGTTTAATAGAAGCCGATATGACGAAAAAAATCATTCTAGACACAGATCCAGGTATCGATGATGCGATGGCGATTCTTTTTGCTGAAGCGCACCCAGAGATAGATCTAATGGGCATCACGACGGTTTATGGCAATGCGACGATAGATAATGCGACTCAGAATGCCCTTTACCTAAAACAGAAGTTTGGTATGAATGCACTGGTTGCTAAAGGGGCCGATAAGCCTTTAGTGAAAGCACCTGTTGGGGCCACGGTTGTTGTTCACGGTGAAGCCGGTTTTGGTGATGTGAAAGCGCCGAGCTCATTGGATGTGAGCGCCATTGATACGCCAGCCTATCAGTACATCATCGATAGCGTTAGAGCGGAGCCGGGAGAAATCACTTTGGTGGCGGTTGGCCCACTTACCAACCTTGCGCTTGCACTCGAAGCGGACCCAGAAATCGTAAATTTGGTGAAAGAAGTGGTTGTGATGGGAGGGGCTTTTGGTGAAAACGACCATCGAGGCAATGTCACGCCATACGCTGAAGCGAATATCCATGATGATCCTCATGCAGCAGACAAAGTATTCACTGCTTCGTGGCCTGTAGTGATCATCGGTTTAGATGTGACAGAAGAGAGCTTCTTTACAGGGCAATATCTCGACCAACTGCGAGAAGACGCAGGAGAAATAGGGCAGTTTATCTGGGATGTCAGCCGTTATTACTTGAAGTTTTACTCTGAGAAGGTGGGGATGGATGGTTGTCATGTTCATGATCCTTCCGCTATTGCGTATGTGATTGAACCTGAATTATTCACGTTACGTAGTGGTGCAGTGAGAGTGGTCACTGATGGGCCAGCAGAAGGAATGACGATTCAGAAAATCGACCAACGCAAATATATGCATGATGAGTGGAGTACTTTCTCTGCTCAAAATGTTGGTGTCGGAGTGAAGAGTGATGCGCTACTTTCGCTTTATAGAGAGTCGATTATTCGTTATGCCACGCAATAACGGAGATGAGCTTATCGGTAATAGTCGATAACTTGGACTGAAATCCATTCGTTGTCTTGCTCTGTGGGAAGAGTAAAAGAGTTCGACGTCGGATATTGATTTTGATTGTCGAAGGTTAGCCCTTCAATTTTCTTAAACGGTTTGTTCTTATCGTAGAACATTTCAATGGTTACGGTCGTTTTCTGGTTTACGGAAACTTGGAAGCGGCAAATTCCGGTTGGACAATAGACTTGATATCGGGTTGGCGACAACTGCTTGTAATCGGAGACGTTTTTCTCTGCTTGTAATAAAACCTCAGAGCTAGCGCAGCCAAACAATAAGCTTGTAACGAGTGATATTGAATAAATACGGTATTTCATTATTGTGCCATTGTCTTGATTCGTTTTGATTGGTCACAGTATTACATGAGTGGTTCGTGTGTTGTGCTTGGGAATTGTAAAAAGGCCGGATGATCCGGCCTTTAAATTGGATTACTGCGCAGAAATCACTGTGATAAGCTCGTGCATCTCGCCAGGCTGAAGCGTCTTGCCTTGCTCGATACTTGGAGCGTGAACTGTCGACTCAACACACATCATGGTTTGGTAGCCATTGTCAGCCATGTCACCCATGCCTTGTGCGCCCTCTGCCCAAGGGTTCCACAATACTGCTGAGTTATGACCTTGGTTCTCTACGTTCAGTGTGCGACCCAATACTGGATCTTTAACCAAAATCTGCGCTTCTGGTTGAGTGTAAACACGGTCGATAGTATCGGTTAGCTGAAGAACTTCGCCACCTTGGCAGATTTCACCTGCTTTTAGACTATCTATGTATTCAGGGCCCATACCTGTTGTCTGAGCTTGCTTGATGTCACCGACGTTTAGGTAAGTGTGTAGCGCACCTGAGAATGTCCACTCTTCGTCATCGATGTTCATGACTTTTAATGTCACTTTTAGCTCGTCGCTGATTTCAACAACTAGGCGAGCATCGAACATGTGTGGCCAGATATCGTGAATCTCTTCAGTTGGGAACAGAGCCAGTTCAACGATCACGCCATTGTCGTTCTCACGGTGTTCAACTAATTCCCATTCTGCAGTGCGTGCAAAGCCATGTGCTGGCGCTGCAACGCGGCCAAACCAAGGCCAACAAACAGGGATGCCACCACGTAGTGCCGCTTTACCATCAAAGATAGCTTTCTCGCTCATCCAGATAAGGTCTTCTTGACCTGCAGGTGTAAACGATACGACATGACCGCCGTGTAGTGCGATGCCTGCAGTGGCTTTCTCATGAATAACGCGGACGACTTTAACCTGATCAATTTCTACGATTGTCACATTATCAGATAGAACTGTTAGGGCAGGGAGAGTTTTTAAATCCATGTGCTGTTTCCTATAGCTGGGGGAGAAATTACTCGACACACTTCGTACATCAAATGTAAAACTATGTCTGTCTTCTCTCAAATTCCAGATACAAAAAAGGCGACTCTAGAGCCGCCTTTTCTTTAACGAAGTTATTCGCTAATTGCTAACTTTCTAATTACTTAGAGATGTGAGCGATTAGGTCTAGAACTTTGTTTGAGTAACCGATTTCGTTGTCGTACCAAGATACAACTTTAACGAAGTTTTCAGTTAGAGCGATACCAGCTTTAGCATCGAATACTGAAGTTTGAACTTCGCCGATGAAGTCTTGAGAAACAACTTGGTCTTCAGTGTAGCCTAGAACGCCTTTTAGTTCGCCTTCAGAAGCTTCTTTCATTGCTGCACAGATAGCTTCGTAAGATGCGCCTTTCTCTAGGTTAACTGTTAGGTCAACTACCGAAACGTTAGCTGTTGGTACGCGGAAAGCCATACCAGTTAGTTTGCCGTTTAGTTCTGGAAGAACAACGCCTACAGCTTTAGCAGCACCAGTTGAAGATGGGATGATGTTCTGAGAAGCACCACGACCACCGCGCCAGTCTTTCGCAGAAGGACCGTCAACAGTTTTTTGAGTTGCTGTAGTAGCGTGAACTGTAGTCATAAGACCAGATACGATACCAAACTTGTCGTTAAGAACTTTAGCGATAGGCGCTAGGCAGTTAGTAGTACAAGAAGCGTTAGAAACGATGTCTTGACCAGCGTAAGTGTCTTGGTTAACACCCATAACGATCATTGGAGTCGCGTCTTTTGAAGGACCAGTTAGAACAACTTTCTTAGCACCAGCAGTGATGTGCTTACGTGCAGTCTCGTCAGTTAGGAAAAGACCTGTTGCTTCAGCTACTACGTCAACGTCGATAGCATCCCATTTTAGATCTTCTGGGTTACGCTCTGCAGTTACACGTACAGTTTTACCGTTAACGATTAGGTTACCGCCTTCAACTTCAACAGTACCGTTGAAACGGCCGTGAGTTGAGTCGTACTTAAGCATGTATGCCATGTAATCTACGTCGATAAGGTCGTTAATACCTACAACTTCGATGTCGTTGCGCTCTTGCGCTGCACGGAATACGAAACGACCGATACGGCCAAAACCGTTAATACCTACTTTGATAGTCATTATAGTTGCTCCACAACTTAATTTCTGATTAAAGATAACTGGTAGTAAAATTACAGAATCCAGTAAACGTCTGCAACAGATAATCGGACTTAACTTGTTTAAAGTCAAAAAAAAGCGACGCTTTTTTTAACAATTCTTCGCAAATGCTCGTTTTTTAAACTTTTATCTAGTTATTCTACATTCCAGTTGGCGTAATATAACTTTTGAGATAAGTACTCGTATCAAATTAATTACACATGGTGTCCTGGTGAGAAAGTATGTGCTACAACTGTTACGAGAAGCAAGTTTTTTGCTCAAAAAGTCATTGCCAAAAATAAGAAAGAAGGAAATGAATGCTGTGAAGAAAGATGGAATAAAAGTAACGAAGTCCGATGAGTACTGGCGTGAGCAGTTGTCTGTAGAGGAATATCATGTCTGTCGTGAGCAAGGTACTGAACCTCCATTTAGCGGCAAACTGCTCCATAACAAAGATACCGGAGTGTATGCATGTACCTGCTGTCACGCACCTCTGTTTGTCTCTGACAACAAGTATGATTCCGGTTGTGGATGGCCTAGCTTTGATGCACCAATCGATAACGATGCGATTCGTTATTTGAAGGATCTGAGTCACGGAATGGTTCGAACTGAGATACGTTGTGCGGCATGTGATAGCCATCTAGGTCACGTTTTTGAGGACGGCCCGGTATCTACCGGTGAACGCTATTGTGTCAACTCAGTGTCGTTAATTTTCAACAAATCAGAATAATAGTCGCACTAAATAATGTAAGAATGTTTCATCCTTTCATTTTTCATTCATAACAAGTGAGTAGTTGCTTACCCAAATGCAAGAACACCCTAAAGAGGGTGTTCTGTATTACTTTTCTTTAGCGGGCCTTTGCTTACTCAAGGTTTGCCGGAATCAGCCTTGGTTGGTATCGGCCTTTATCAATCGCTTTTGCTACATTACTCGCTATATCGTCAAGTGCGTCATATTTACTTGCATCGGGAAAGTTAAACATCACTTTGAGATTTTTTTCTGAGGCGACCTGCACTTCGAAACGCTTGGCTACCATCGTCCAAATGTAAGCTCGCTCTTTTTTATTCAGACCTTGATGAAGGCTCGCCATAGATTTGAGGATCTCAGGGTTTACTTTACCGTCATGTGTCAGAGACAACGCTTTATCGAGAATAGTGATTGTCTTTTCTTGATCGCGGGTAGTGTAGAAAGTCGCTAAAGCAAACTGCAATTCGGCGGTATCTAAAGCCGTTGTTCCTTCCATCTGTAAGAATCGTCTTCTCGCGTTGTTGTCACCAGTTTGAGACCAAAGAAAGTACAGCGTCGATGGATCTGATGTCGATTGCAAATCTCCAACAATACGGTCTAGCTCATCAATGCTATTAACTAAAGCATTAAAGCGTTGCCTCTTAAGTGCACTTTGGTCGATAGGGGTGATTTGAGAAGCGAGTTCTAGACATTTTCGGTATTCAGCAACCAGTTTGTATTCTTGTACTTTATTCGCTTCTGTTGGTGACTTCATAACTTCGAAACGATGCCATACCAGATTAGTGCGCGGAATACGGCACTGCCCATCACTCATATTGAGCTGTTCGCAACGAAGCTCAGGGTTCTTTTCACACAGTTCTTCGGTTGTCTGGTTTCCTTCAAAGCAACCACTGAGTAATAGAGAAAAGGTGGTTGCGACTAGCCAATTTGTACGTTTCATCATTTTGCTTGTGATCCGTTACACCAATTTATTTGAGTTGTCTTGACTCTGTTTAGTATCCGGTTATTTTCTGTGATGAAAATGTAATAAAAAGGTACATGATGAACGCAGAACAATTACTAAACGCGATAACCCCAGAAGTCTATGATCGCTTGGTTTATGCGGTCGAAACGGGTAGATGGCCTGAGGGTACACCACTTTCTCAAGAGCAGCGAGATTCATGTATGCAAGCTGTGATGTTGTATCAATCTAAACACAATACTGATGCACAGCATATGACGGTTGCTGCTGGTGGGGAAATAAGTTTTAAATCGAAGCAAGAACTTAAGAAGCAGTTTCGCCAAGAAGAGTCTGATATTGTTCGAGTGAACCCGAACTTAGACTGAAATTCGCGCAAAAAAGCCCAACTGAGAAGTTGGGCTTAATATTTGAAGTGAGTTTACAGGCTCATTTCGCCTCTTAGTACTTCCTGCATCTTGTCTTTAATTTGTTCGTAAGACAAATCTTGGCTTAACAAGTAGTGCAGTTTTGCTAGCGCTGCTTCTGGCGTCATATCAAACCCGCTGATAACGCCTGACTCCGCGAGGGCACAGCCTGTTGCATAGCCACCCATGTTTACTTTGCCCGCTAGACATTGAGTGAGGTTCACGACGATGACTCCACGCTCAGATGCTTCTTTTAAGTGGCCAAGTAGTTCAGGATTTTGTGGTGCATTGCCTACGCCAAACGTCAGTAAGATCATCGCGTTTACAGGCTGAAGTAGCGTGTTGCGGATCACTTCGTGTGAAATGCCAGGGTACATAGTGATCACGCCAATTGGTTGTGGCGTGATGTTGTGTACTTTGAAATCACCTTCTGGCTTTGCACCTACAGCAATGTTGTTACTGATTTGGATATTGATGCCAGCCTCTAGTAATGGAGGTAGGTTTGGTGAAGTAAAAGCATTAAAGCCATCAGCGTGAGATTTGGTACTGCGGTTACCACGCATCAACTGGTTATTAAAGAATAACGTTACTTCGTTGATTGGGTAATTTGCTGCAATGTGTAGAGCATTAAGCAGGTTTGCTTGACCATCAGAGCGTAGTTCTGCCAATGGGATTTGTGAGCCTGTCACGATAACTGGCTTACCAAGGTTCTCTAACATGAAAGAGAGCGCCGATGCTGTGTACGCCATAGTATCGGTACCGTGAAGAATCACGAAACCATCGTACTTTTCATAGTTATCACGAATGTCGTCGGCGATTTGCTGCCAGTCTGCTGGAGTCATATCAGACGAATCGATCAGAGGCTCGTACTCGTGAATTGTGTATTCTGGCATCTCTGGTCGGTGAAACTCTGGCATACTCGCGAGTTGTTTTTCCATAAAACCAGCTACTGGCACGTAACCATGGTCATCGGATTTTTGCATACCGATGGTACCGCCAGTGTAAGCGATGTAGATGTGTTTTCTAGTCATCGTTGTTTTTAACTTTCATGTAGGGGAACAGTGGCGGGGATTATAGCGAAATGAAACCTAATAAAAAGGGGCATCTCGCACAGAGCTGCCCCTTTTGAACCATGATTTAGAGTACTATTGCACTTGGCAAGTTAAACAGAATGCGTATTGCCCTTTGGGATCATTAAAGCTTTGCAGCATGCTAGCGTCTTGTTCGAACTGCTGTGCAATAGGCTGAAGACTTTTCGGTAAGAAGCTAATCGCATCGATACCTAGCGAAACTTTTACCTGATTCATGAACTCTTGAATGAACTGCTCAGTCGGCGATAACGGCTCTTCCACCCAGTAAATTCCGTAGTCTGTGATGTTGGCAAGTTGCGCTGCCAGTTCAACGGCATCATCGAAATCACCCATTTGATCAACCAAACCGAATGACATCGCATCTTGCCCAGTCCACACTCTACCTTGCGCCACTTTATCTACTTCCTCTAGTGACATATCACGATTTGTACCGACTAAAGAAATGAAACGCTTATAGCCATGCTCGATGCCAAGCTGGAATGCGTCCGATGCGCCTTTTGAAAGACCTGTAGTAAAACCTTCGCCAGAGAATGGGGAGGTGCCAACTCCATCGGTGCTGATGCCAATTTTGTTGAAGCCTTTCTCGAATGTCGTAATAACACTGAAGATACCAATTGAGCCTGTTAGCGTTGTTGGTTGAGCTACAATTTTATCGGCACTCATAGAGATCCAGTAACCACCTGAAGCCGCAAGACTGGACATAGATACAACAACAGGTTTGCCTGATTCTTTCAGTGCTTCTATTTCATTTCGAATGACTTCAGAAGCAAATGCGCTACCCCCAGGGCTATTAACACGAAGGACAACCGCTTTTACTTTGTCATCGTTACGCGCTTGGCGAAGCAAACTTGCAACGGTGTCACCACCAATAGTGCCACGAGGTTGCTGACCATCCATAATTGTGCCGCTAGCGACAACGACAGCAACATCACTTTCTGGCATTGATAGGTCAGGACGCATAGTCGCAAGGTAGTCGTAGTAACTTATCGCGTTGTAGCTGTCTTTGCCGTCACTGCCAAACTGTTCAGCGAATAACTTACGAATATCTTGACGGGTAGCGAGTTCATCGACTAAGCCAAGCTTTTTCGCCAGTTGTGCAATATCACCATCAACGGATTTCATTTGAGCTAGCAACTCATCCATTGTTGGGTTCAGAACTTTAACGTCGATATTACGGTTAGTGGCGACATCATCTACAAAAGCGCTCCAAAGTTGCGTGATCCAGCGTGTGGCTGATTCTTTTGCTGCATCTGACATATCGTCGCGGATGAATGGTTCAATCGCTGATTTGTATGTACCTACGCGGAACACATGCGTTGAAACATCTAGTTTTTCAAGCAGCGTTTTGTAGTACATTGAGTATGAACTGTAACCTTTAATGAGTACGCCGCCATCGGGAGCGAGATAAACCTTGTCGGCATAACTTGCTAGGTAATATTGGCTTTGATTATAAAAGTCGCCGACCGCATAAATAGGCTTACCCGAAGCCTTGAACTCGTTGAGTGCTTTTGCAATGTAACGAAGTTTAGTTAGGTTAGTTTCTGGCATATCGCGCAGTGCGAGCACCAAACCGGAAACTTTCGGGTCATCTTTCGCGTAACGAATCGTATCGACAATATCGAACAGCACATTCTCTTTAGGGATCTCGTTGCCAAGAACCGAACCTGCCAAAGAGTCCATTGGGTTTACATAACGGCGTTGTTCTACGATAGGACCAGATAGGTTCATGACCAGAGCAGATTCTTTCTCAATAGCAGGCTGACCTTCACCAGTGTAAGTAAAAGCAAAGTAGAAGACGGCAATCATCACTAAGAAGATCAGGTTTACTAACGCAAGTCTGATAAAGGTGATTGTTTTCCATATCCCTTTAAATATCAGACCAATAAATTGGAAGATTTTTTTCATCTTGTCTCCATAACGAGATAGTCTTTCCCTCATCTTACAAAGTATGGGTTCTTATCTCTAAGATCTCAAAAGATAACAATTTTTTTAGCTTATCACGCGAATGCGACAATTGGCATAGTTTAACGTGAGATTGATGCGTGTTGCAAAAATGTAAACGGCTGTTTGATTTTTTGATTTTAGCGGCGTACTGTGGTCAGACCACAAAAATAAAAATGGATGTTTAGTGATGTCTGCCATGTACCCAAATTTGTTAAAGCCATTGGACTTAGGTTTTACACAACTACGAAACCGCGTATTGATGGGATCAATGCACACAGGTCTAGAAGAACACAAGGAAGGGCTTCAAAAGCTTGCCGCGTTCTACGAAGAGCGTGCTAAAGGCGGTGTAGGCTTGATTGTAACGGGTGGTTTCTCTCCCAATCTACGTGGTCGGTTACACCCTTTGAGTGCGGAGTTCAGTAAGCCCAAGCACGCCAAAGCCCACAAGGTTGTGACCGAAGCGGTACATAAACATGGTGGCAAAATCGCACTACAAATTCTCCATGCTGGCCGCTATGCAATGCACCCGTTTGCACAAAGCGCATCGGGAATGAAAGCACCAATCGCTAAGTTTGCTCCAAGTGAAATGAGTCCTCGTCAAATTAAAAACACCATAGAAGCATTTGCTAATAGTGCAGAGCTGGCTCAGTTAGCTGGTTATGATGGCGTTGAGTTAATGGGCTCTGAAGGTTATTTGATCAACCAGTTTCTATGTAAGCGTACCAATATGCGCTACGACGAATGGGGTGGTAGCTACAAGAAACGTATGCGTTTCCCTGTCGAAATTGTAAAGGCAGTACGCAAAGCCGTCGGCGAAGAATTTATTATCATTTTCCGTCTATCAATGCTGGATCTTGTAGAGCAAGGGAGTACGTTCGAGGACGTAATTGAATTAGCCAAAGCACTAGAAGAAGCAGGGGTGACGATTATTAATACAGGTATTGGTTGGCATGAAGCGCGTATTCCGACCATTGCCACTCAAGTGCCTCGCGGCGCGTTCACTTGGGTAACAGAGAAAGTGAAGCCTCATGTTTCGGTACCAATCATCACTTGTAACCGAATCAATACGCCAGATGATGCCGAACGTATTCTCTCTTCTGGGCAAGCAGATATGGTCTCGATGGCGCGTCCTTTCTTAGCTGATCCTTATTTTGTTGCCAAAGCAGAGCAAGAGAAATCTCAGTTGATAAATACTTGTATCGGCTGTAATCAAGCGTGCTTGGATAACGTGTTTAAAGGTAAGCGCGCAAGTTGTTTAGTGAATCCACTAGCATGTTATGAAACAGAAATTGTAGTTGAACCGGCATTCGAGAAGAAAAACATTGCAGTAGTGGGCGCTGGGCCTGCTGGCTTGGCTTGTGCGACGACATTGGCTGAGCGTGGACATAAAGTCGATTTGTTTGAGAAGAACGATCGCATTGGTGGTCAGTTCCGTCTAGCGATGCAGATCCCGGGCAAAGAAGAATTTCGTGAAACAATTCGTTACTTTGCAAACCGCATCGATGAAACTGGTGTGAACCTGCATCTAGAAACCGAAGCAAATTACGACCTGCTTACTGAATATGATGAAGTGGTCATGGCATCGGGCGTTGAACCACGTAAAGTTAAAATTGATGGTATTGATAATCAGGACAAAGTAGTCGACTACCAAACCTTGATTCGAGATAAAACCCCGGTTGGCGAGAAAGTTGCGATTGTTGGTGCTGGTGGTATTGGTGTGGATGTTGCCACCATGATCACAGAGCCTGTCGGCCAAACACTTGATGACTGGCTGCACGAGTGGGGCATTGATAAAGAGATGTCTCAACCGGGTGGTTTATATCCTTATCCAGATGCGGTGAGTGATAAAGAAGTGTGGGTACTCCAACGTCGTAAAGGACGTGTAGGCAAAGGCCCGGGTAAAACGACTGGCTGGATTCATAAACGTACATTAGAGAAGCGCGGCGTTCATCTGTTTGGTGGCGTATCGTACGACAAAATTGATGATGCAGGCTTGCACATTCATGTGAATGGTAAACAGCAGTTGTTAGAAGCCGACAAAGTGGTGATTTGCGCAGGACAAGAGTCGGTTCGCCCATTCGAAGATAAATGGCATGAACTGGGTGAGAAATTACACATTATTGGTGGTGCAGACCACGCTGGTGAACTGGATGCGGTTCGTGCTATTCGTCAAGGTGTGAAACTGGCTGTCAAACTGTAAACTTAATTCTTTCTTAACGACTTTGCTGCGCCAAGTGCGCAGCTTTTTTTGTTTCTAAGTCCCTATAAAACAGAGTGTTATTTGAATAAGTGGATTATGCTAAAGTGAGTAGCGTAAAAATAATAACTTAATCAAATAAGGATTTGCTCATGGAAGCTCTCGAACTTTTGCTCAACCGTCGTTCTATTGCCAAGTTGTCTGAGCCTGCACCAGAAGGTAAAGCGCTTGAAAACATCATTCGAGCAGGTCTACGAGCCCCTGATCATGCAGCGCTAACACCTTGGCGTTTTGTAATTGCGCAGGGTGAAGGTCTTAAGCGACTTTCTGACATTCTGGTTAAAGCCGCAGAGGCGGAAAATAGTGACGACGCGGTTGTTGAGAAAGTGAGAAATGCCCCTTTCCGTGCTCCGATGGTTATCACGATCATTGCTAAAGTAACAGAGCATGAAAAAGTACCAGTACTTGAGCAGTACTTGTCGGCAGGTTGCGCTGCCCAAGCAATGCAGATGGCGGCAGTCGCACAGGGATTTCAAGGTTTTTGGCGTTCAGGTAAGTGGATGTTCCATCCGGAAGTTCATCAAGCATTTGAACTTGAGGGGGATGATCAAATTGTTGGCTTCTTATACTTGGGGACGCCAGGTTGTACTCCTATGAAAGTGCCTCAAAGAAACCTATCTGATTATGTCGAGTTTCTTTAACTAGAACGTGATATTTACTGTTTATCTGTACAGTTTTTCTTGATTTGTTAGGGCGACATTGGATAATGTTGTCCTAATTGTTTTGATTTCCAAATCCTTATGTCTCGTCTGTTTATTGCTGAAAAACCAAGCTTAGGTCGCGCGATTGCGGCTGCTCTGCCAAATCCTCAAAAGAAAGACCAAGGCTTTATCCGCTGTGGTAATGGTGATGTGGTTACTTGGTGTATCGGACACTTGTTAGAGCAGGTGGAGCCTGATGCTTATGACGAGCGTTATAAAAAATGGAATATGGCAGATTTGCCAATCGTTCCGCAGCAATGGCAATTGAGGCCAAGAAAAAGCGCCAGTAAGCAATTAACGGTGATTCGTAAACTCCTCAAAGATGCCACAGAGGTTATCCACGCAGGAGACCCAGACCGAGAAGGTCAATTGCTGGTGGATGAGGTGTTGGATTACTGCAAGCTTGCCAAAACCAAAAAAGAAGCGACACAACGACTTCTTATCTCAGACTTAAACCTACCTGCGGTAAAGCGAGCCTTGAGCTCGATGCGCAGCAATCGCGATTTCATTCCTCTGTCTGTGTCTGCTCTGGCCCGTTCTCGTGCTGATTGGCTTTACGGAATGAATATGTCTCGTGCTTACACTTTGTTAGGGCAAAAAGCTGGTTATCAGGGCGTTCTATCGGTGGGGCGCGTGCAAACTCCAGTTCTCGGTTTGGTGGTCCGTCGTGACGAAGAAATCGAAAACTTTATACCCAAAGACTATTTTACTTTGCATGCTTTGATCCCTTATCAAGATCAAAACGGTTCGTTTGATATTCGTGCTCGTTGGAAACCAAGTGAAGCTTGTAAGCCTTGGCAAGACGAAGAAGGGCGTGTTCTAAGCAGAAAGTTGGTTGAGAACGTAGCCAACCGCATCGCCAATCAGCCAGCGAAAGTCGTTGAATCAGAGCAAAAGCAAACCAAACAATCTGCGCCACTTCCTTATTCACTATCAGCATTGCAGATTGATGCTGCCAAACGTTATGGCATGAGCGCTCAGCAAGTACTGGACACCTGTCAGGCATTGTATGAGAAACACAAGCTGATCACGTATCCGCGTTCGGATTGTCGTTACTTGCCAATGGAACATTACTCGCAAGCGGGCTCGGTGACGTCAGCGATTGCTAACAATGCCAAAGAGCTGCAAAGCGCGGTGAAAGGTGCGGATTTATCGATTAAATCCAAAGCGTGGAACGACAAAAAAGTCGATGCTCACCATGCGATTATTCCAACCCCTAAGCAGGCAAATGTGAACGCGTTATCTGGCAATGAGATGAAGGTATATCAACTTATTGCACGCCAATATCTAATGCAGTTTTATCCGGCAGCGGTTTATGCGGAGGCGAAGCTGGTGTTTGATATCGCTGGTGGTACGTTTATCGCCAAAGGTCGTCAGCTTGTATCACCGGGCTGGAAAGCTTTAATGGGGAAAACGGATAAAGAAGATGATGGTATTGATGCTGTTCCGCCACTAGCAGAAGGAACCGTGCTGACCTGTCGTGAGGGCGAAATCAAAGACCGTAGGACGGAACCACCAAAGCACTTTACTGAAGCAACGTTGCTGCAAGCTATGACGGGTATTGCTCGATATGTGGCTGATAAAGAACTGAAGAAGATACTGCGTGATACCGATGGCTTGGGAACGGAAGCGACGAGAGCCGGAATTCTGGATACGCTGTTCAAACGCCAGCTACTTACACGTCAGGGCAAATCGATATTGAGCTCACCAGCGGGGCGAGGTTTGATTCATGCGCTACCAATGGATTCGACTTACCCCGATATGACGGCGCACTGGGAGCACCAATTGCAAGGAATGGCAGAGCGAAACCAAGCTTATCAGCCTTTTATGCAGGCACTAGAACAGCGCATTGACGGGTTGATGGGAGAGGTGAAGTCAGGACCAATCCCTGAATCTTTACGTCATTTACCGAAAGTTGAGCGCCCTGCATTTAAACGTAAAAAGCGCAGTTACTCTAAAGGTAGCGCGTCGAAATCGGGTAGCGGTAAACGAAAGTCTTCCTAACGACTCAAATAAACAAAAGCGGCACTGATGAGCGCCGCTTTATATTTCTACCGAACCGAACATTTCTAATCAAACAAATCGTTGTTGCTGTGGATAGCCCCGCGTACATCGTCTTGCGTTAATACGCGCTTTCCTAAATCCTGTTTAACTTGTCGTCCCAAATCGATCAGCGTATCTCGGTTCGCTTGGGTTTGGCGTTTACCTGCACTTCTTAAACAGTAATTGAGCTCATGATCTTCACTGAAATTGACCAGATCTTTATCTGCAGCCATGGTTACTCCCCTTAGTGGGTTCAACATTCTCACTAAGTCTGGATAGGAAATGGAAAAATTCAAGTTAAGTAATGAGATTGATAAAGGGAGAGAAAAGCGACGAAACAAAACTTATTCGTCACCTTACTCTAACTTATTGATATGTTTGGATCACCAAGGCAGTTGGGTACCGTCGTAGTTAATGAACTGACCAGAATTTTCTTGGGTACTTTGTTTAATCACTTTTGCCAAACCTGCAGCGGATGTTTTAGTGTCGATAAGCGCATTTGGTCCGCCCATTGCAGTGCGTACCCAACCTGGGTGGAGTGCAAGTACAGTGAAGCCCTCATCGGTTAAGTCATTACTTAGGCTTTTAACAACCGAGTTGAGTGCTGCTTTAGAAGAGCGATAGATATAGCCACCACCAGAGGTGTTTTCTGTCATGCTGCCGACTTTAGAAGATATACAAGCAATTTTCTTCGACTCACTTTTTAGCAGAAGCGGGTATAAGGTTTCCACTAGCTTTAATGGCGCAATGGTATTTATTTCGAAGACTTTGCGCCACTCTTCGATATCAGTGTTACCAAAGCCATAGCCTTTCGGCCCATAATAACCGGCATTATTAATCAATAAGTCGATAGCTGGTAGTTTGCTAGCTAACTCCGCGACTTGTTGGTAATTGGTGACGTCCAATTGATGCAAAGTTAATGTGGCGTAGCTTGATGCTAGTTCTTGTAGCTCTTTGCTCTCTGCTAGGTTACGACTGGTCGCGTGTACTTGAGCACCTTGCTGTAAATACAGCTCAGTTAAACTTAAGCCAATACCGCGATTTGCCCCTGTAATAAAGACCGTCTGACTCATGGGAACACCTATCTGTCTGATTCAATGAGGTTACGTGGAGATAGAATCATTGTGTTAGCTTAAGGCGATAAAATCAACTAACCACCAAGCGCTGAACATTATTGACATAAACAGAGAGAGCGCACAGAACGAGCCAAAGAACGCACCGAGAATTGTATATAAAGTTTTATTCATAGCAGATAGATATTAATTGATATTGCAAATCATTATCAATTAATTTTCTTTTGAATCAATGCTTGGAGTTGGTACTATTTCACTACAACTTATGAAAAGAATGTTTCATGCTACCCCTGATCTATCATCCTATTTACTCACAACTTGAGCTGCCAGAAGGTCATCGCTATCCGATAATGAAATATCGCTATCTCTATCAAACAATAATGGAGACGCTAGCGACCAACGGGTGGGGAGAACACGTTGAATTCTTCCAACCAACTCCTTTGAGTGCGGACGATGTCAAACGCGTGCATAGTGAAGAGTACGTTGATTTGTTGGTATCTGGCACCATGCCTGCAGTCAAAATGCGTCGGATTGGGTTTCCTTGGAGTGAGGCGTTGATAGCACGGACACTCACATCGACAGCAGGTACGGTGTTGACAGCAGAGAAGGCATTAGAGCATGGCGTCGCTATCCATCTCAGCGGCGGTTATCATCATGCGCACAAAGACTTTGGTAGTGGCTTCTGTCTTTTCAATGACCTTGCGATCGCTGCTAAGCATATGCTAGATAATGACCATGTCGACAAAGTGATGATCATTGACAGCGACGTGCACCATGGTGATGGAACGGCCACTCTGTGCGAGGACGAACCAGACATCGTCACGTTGTCTTTCCATTGCGATAAAAACTTCCCAGCGAGAAAACCAGATTCCGACCTTGATGTCCCTTTGAGTCGTGATACCAACGATGAAACGTTCTTAATGACGTTCAAAGAAGTGGTTGAAATGGCGATTAACTTACATCGTCCAGACATGGTGATTTACGATGCTGGTGTGGATATTCATACCGACGATGAACTGGGTTATTTTGACGTGTCGACAGAAGGTATATTTGAGCGAGACCGCTTCTTAATGCAGTTAATGAAAGACAAAGGTATTCCCATTGCTGCTGTGGTTGGCGGTGGGTATCGAAGTGAGCACGCGAATTTGGTGTCTATCCACATGCAGCTGATTGAGGCGGCAGGAAGCGTGTTGATCCATAAATAAGAAGTTATCGTCTTGGCATCTATACTTAGAGTAAGTATTGATGACGAAGAGGTTGCTGCATATGAACTTTACAGAAAAGCTTCGTTTGCGAGAAAAAGCTATTGAAGACCTATATTTTGCTGAAGTTGATCGCCAGCTTATTGAAGAGATGCATGAGAAGCAAAGGCAAGAAGAGTTTGAGGTAACGGACTCGGCCCCGAAACCCCTAAGTGGAAATGCAATCAGTAAATAATTGGCATTTTGATGGTGACGGTAACACCTTTAGCTAGATATGTGTTCAACCTTACTAAGTGCATCTGAGAGTAGGGATGCCTAGCTGGGGTTACGCTCAACTAGGGATTTAGAAGTCCCGCAATTTTCCAAGCGTTAAAACGACGAAAGCCCGTTGATTGCTCAACGAGCTTTCTAAATGTGGCGAAGTGCTGAGCTTGCATTCAAGGAGGGATTTGGGTTAATCCCATTAAATCGCTGAAATACGAAAAAGCCCGCTAATTTCTTAGCGGGCTTTTTACTAGAATGTGGCGGAGAGATAGGGATTTGAACCCTAGATACGCTATTAACGTATGCCGGTTTTCAAGACCGGTGCTTTCAACCACTCAGCCATCTCTCCGTTGTTGAGGCGAATAATATAAGGCTTTGAAAATCTTGTAAACCCCAAAATTGTTCGTTTGGTTATTTCGTGATCACAATTGTGTTGTTTGGTGTTTATTTAAACAAAAACGGCTTTCAAAATGAAAGCCGTTTAAGGTGAGTTAGTTGCTCTTTGTATAGAAACGCTGTAGCTCAGTCAGGCCTTGCATCAATACTGGCAGTTTAGGGCTCGTATCACGTAGGCGCTGATAGTCTTTGTTATACAGTTTGTAATTACCAAACTTATCGATCACGGTGGTCTGGTTCTCTGTAATAAGCGCGAGCTCTTTAGTATCTCCGGCCAAAATCCAGCGGCGACGACTTTCATCAAAAAGATTACGGCCACTACTGTATTCATTTGGGTTTGATGATACGCCTAGCATGTCTTGAAGTAAGGTTACTGATAGATCAAGGTGGCTAGTACTATGGCTAAACTTAGCAGGTAGCATTCCTGGCCAATGAACGACCATAGGTACTTGCAGTTGATAGCGGCTGTAATTACTGTTTGCGCCCCAGCTATTTGTCTTCGTCTCGTTAAATTCACTGCCATGATTTGACGTGATAACAACGATGGTGTTGCCTAATAACTGTTGCTCTTCCAGTGTGGTCAGGATATTTTTAACGGTCATATCCGCTGACTGTACAGCCTGTTCATACGCCTGTTTGAATCGTTCACTCGCGCTCAGCTTATTATTAATAGAAGCGGGCTCTGATTCGAAGTTATCAACAGTAGTCACTTCAATGTAGCTAAACCAAGGTGTACTTGCTTGTTCTGTTAGCCAAGTATTCCAAGCCGTTAGCGACTGTGCCTCAGTATGCGCTTGAGTACCATCTAGCGTCGGGGCAAGCTCTAAACCTCGGAAGATCACCTCAGGGTATAAATCATCTTCAAATCCGTTGCCACTGAATAGCCCGAATGAGTAACCTTGATCTTGCAATACGTTAAGCATCACTGGCGATGAGCCTTGGGCCTTGATACTGCTTGCGTAGCTAGTAGGTAAACCGTAAAACAAACCAAATGCACCGAAAGCATCATTGCTAGAACTGTAATGATTGGTGAAGTTTTGATTGTCTTGCGCAAATTGATAGGTACTTGGCATTTCAGAAGCATTCAGCGCATCTGCTCGCAAGTTATTTACACTGATCATCAGGACATTGAGTTTGTTACCGCGGCGATTAAATTCTAACTTTTCTAACGGGTAACTCACGAGATCAATATTGTCACGGTTTTCTTCTAAGCGTTTTAGGTACTCTTCACGATCAAGTAGACCATGTTTTTCCATAAAGCTCTTCGCTGTCATTGGGTACGACAGAGGGAAGTTTGAACGTTGACTTGTAATTGGGCTATAGAAGTAGGCGTCCGCCCATATATAAACAAGATGGCTTGCCATAAAGCTTAAAAAGAACACTGCAGCGAGTGGTCGACCAACGTGTTTATGAGATAGTTTGCGTTGTTTACGCCACACCCATTCGGATAAGCCGAGTTGGATTAAAAAAATAAGTGGCATAACAACAAAAAGATGCTGTAAGTCGGCGCTAATGGCGCTTTTATCTTCACTAAACAATAGCTCCCAAACAACGGGGTTTAAGTGAAGATTAATGGATTGATAGGCTTGAGTATCAATCAATAAAACGGTTTGACCAACGGTCGCGAATACCACTGCCACCAAACGAAAAAGTTTTCGTGATGGCAGGATAAACGTTAGCGGAAAGAGAACCAGTAAGTAGAGAGCAAATACTAGGAAGCCAAAGTGGCCCACCCAAGATACCGCCAGATAAAATTGCCCTAACAGAGTTTCGGGCCAAGGTGACTGGACGATATAGCGCGTACCTATCAACATCGAAGCTATGATGTTGAAGAATGCGAACCAGTGACCCCAACCAACCAGTCGAGATACGCGTTCGCCGTATGAGTTTCCGCTGTCTACCATGTACTTGTTCTATTATCCGTTATTAGTGTGTTTTTGGTGCTTCAAGAGAAGACATTAGTGCCTGAGCAAATTTTTCAGCAATAATCTTGCGTTGTGAAGCAGCAACTCGTTGATTTAAGACATTGGTTGCGATATTCCCGGCAATCATTAGTGTCAACTCTGGCGTTGCGGCATGTTTTTCAAGAACTGCACCCACTTCAGCAAGAATTTTCTCTACTTGGTCGTCAGTATATTTAGATGTAATCGGCATAAAGACTCTAATAATGATAGTAAAAGCGGCTTATGATACCCTACAATGCCTAGCAACTTAAACCTTGTCGCAAGATAAAATCACTATGAGCCTTCATCTTTCAAACGTAATATTGCATCAGTTGAGCAAAAATGATCAGGACGAACTGGTTGTTACCTATCGTTCAGACGCACTTCAAAATGACGCATCCACTGAAAATTTAGTCGCAGAACTGCATCGAGTATTTCATTCTAAAGCAGGAAAAGGCTTTGGCTGCTTTCAGTCAGACAGCGAATTTCAGTTTTGGCTTCAAGAAATGCGCAAAGGAGAACGAAATTTTTATGACTTCTCACAAATTAGTGCAAATCGCCTGAAAGATGAGCTGATTAAATACCCTTTTGCGGACGAAGGTATTTTAGTGTTTGCTGAGTACCAAAGCTTAGCCACTGACTATCTCTTTATTGGTATCTTGCCGCTAAACCAAAGCTTAAAAGTTACGGAAGGTTTAGATATCAGTGCAACCGACTATTTAGATATCACGAAGATGGACATTGCGGCACGTATTGATCTATCAAGTTACGACACTGACCGTGAATCAAACCGTTATCTTTCTTACATTAAAGGCCGTGTAGGTCGTAAAGTGGCGGATTTCTTTTTAGATTTCCTACAAGCTGATGTGGGCTTAGATACTAAGCAACAAAACCAAGTCTTGATGCAAGCGGTAGAAGACTTCTGTGCTGACTCTAAACTAGAGAAGCAAGAAGCCAATGAGTACAAAAAGCAGGTGTACAACTACTGCAATGAGCAGATCAAATCAGGAGATGAAGTACAAATTTCTGAACTGTCAGGTGAGTTGCCTCCAAGCCAAGACGGCACGAGCTTTATGGACTTCACTAAAGAGCAAGGGTACGAGTTAGAAGAGTCATTCCCTGGTGATCGCTCAACCGTGCGTAAGCTAACTAAGTACGTTGGTGCCGGTGGTGGCTTGAACATCAGTTTTGATAGTTTGCTACTTGGTGAGCGAATTTTTTACGATCCAGAAACCGATACTTTGACGATTAAAGGCACACCGCCAAATCTAAAAGACCAGTTGAGTCGAAATTAATCATTTTAAAAAGAGAGCTAGAGTGGCTCTCTTTTTTTATGTGAGGTAAGCCCAGTAAACCAGCATTTGATGTTATATGCTTGTTATTAATGGATTTCACTTGAGGGCTAGGGATTGATTCAAGCTAGAAGTGTTTTAAGACGATTTTCTTGGTTGCTGTTTGTGCTCTGGAGTATTGTTTCGGTTGTACTGTGGACCAGTTACCGCTCTACGGAGCAGTCCGTAAAAGCTGTGGATGAGCTTGGCACAAAAATCGATGAGGTGCGGAATTCATTTCGTTTTGAGCTACCTTATCGAGTTCAACGTGCTGATGATATTTCACTGACCCTACAGTTGATCTACGCAGTAAGGTTGCAACTTGAAAGTCAGTCGAAAAATGCGTTCTGGGCTCCAGATATTACTCAATTGCTTTATACAACGGATCGATTTTTAGAAAGTGCGAATAAGTTTGTTACTAGTGATCTAGAGTTATTATCTCTTGCTGAAGCGTTGCAAGAAACACGGTTAGCAAACGATGGCAGTGAAGCGTTACAGGCAATGATTACTCGCCTTGGGGCGCATGTATTAGATGCGCTGTTTACTAACCGAACTAATAGCCAAACCTCTTATCAAGAGCTTGATCAACTGTTTATTGAGTCGATGAGCTTACCACAAGGACAAAGAGAAGATTTTCAGCGTTTGTTAGCTCAAGCGTCTGGCGTCTTGTCTCGCCATGCACAGGGGAAATATCTCGTCACTCACCTTTCTAACCCTGACTTTACGCATCAACTACGGAAGTTTGAAGAAGAGGTTCATCTCCGATTAGAGCACCTTGTACTTATGATGACACTGTTAAGCGGTAGTTTCTTAATTGCTTTCGCTTATATAGCTTATGAAGTCAAACAGGTTAATCCTGAGCAAGAGCCTCGCTTATCTGAACCCCAACCTTTAGATCAAGTTTCTTATTCTGAACAGCACATTCAAGAGCCGATTGAACGAGTTAATGATTTTAGCCAGCGTTCAAATCAGAAAGCCAAGCACGTTCATGAACTTGTTTTTGAACATGAACCAATAGAAATGGCGGAGAGTAAGTTTATTGATATTGATAAGATGCTCGACGCACTCTCGGGAGATGAGGAATCAGTCAGAATGCTTTTGGATGTGTTTATCCAAGATCATGCTGGTGATTCGGATAAGTTGCGACAATTACTTAGCGAAGACCTCGAATATGCTCAGCGAGTTGCGCATAGTCTAAAAGGGGTCTCAGGTAGCCTAGGAGCCATGCCTCTGCACTATATCTCCGCCGAGATAGAGAATTTACTCAAACAAGGAAATCAAGTACCGGAAAGTGTACTGCTTAAACTGGCTACAATACTTGAAGAGACAATAGTTTTTGCAAGAGGCATTCTTGAAACTGAAACGCTGCAAGAATCGCTAACGGATTGATATTCCTCTGACTTAAAATAGGTTGCTATGAGGTAAAAAGCTTTGCCTGAAGCTGCTTCGTTCTTAAACGAAGTGCGTATCCTGTTCTTATTCTAATGAATATAGGTATCTATCATGTCTTTTCGTTGGTTAGCCTTAACCGTGGTTATTTGTTTATCTTCAGTTCTTTCTGGTTGTTCTTTATTGGAAGTAAAGATTGATAGCCAGACAGTACCGTTGACAAAGCAAGAGTTAAATATGCGTATTATGACCCGTGAATATGCTCAGCAGTTCTTTGCCCAAGTAGAGCAAGCTGCAGACGTGCTTCATGAAGGTTATGAGTCTACGGACAAAGTGAATCAATCTTACATTCTACTCTGGAAAATTAATGCGGAAGAGGGGCTTCAAGCTGCGGCTTATCAAGTGTCTCCAATGGCAGCACTGATCGATACATGGGTTTTTACTCAACAAATGAACCAGTTTTATAGTGAAGGAGTGGGTAAAGACTTATTTGTAACGGACGAAGCGACGCAAGTATCGGCTCACTTAGCGAAAGAGGTTGATAAGCTGGCACAAGCTTTATTGAAGAAGGATGTGTACGTAAAAACTAAGCTGTTTGTCGCTGATTTTGTTGAGAAGTACCCGTTTGCTGATTTAAGCATGATCCGAACTCCTGCTTATCGTGCATGGCTAGCTGCGAACCAAATCAGTGAAGAAGAAGCGGTGACAACGTTGGGAACGATGCCTGAAGCTATTGGTGATGTTTCTGATCGTTTAAGTTTGGTTTCTGAACAAACGCCAAAGATCATGACGTGGAAAGCACAGCTATTGGCACTGAATAGCTCGGCAAGTATTGAGCAAGTCAACGCAGCACTGAACAGTCTTAAAGTGACTTCAGAGTCGCTGAAAGATTTTATCGATAACAACCCAGAATATATGCGTAACTTAGCTCAGCAAATGGCCGTACAGCTACAACCTCTTGTGGAAGATATCGACCAAAAAACAGAAGAGCGTTTGTCTCAACTGAGTGAAGAACGCCAAGCGCTAGAGAAAATGGTGGCGAGAGAGCGTCAGGAGATCGCACAAATCATTACAAATGAGCGGGAGAAGTTCGCTCAAGATCTCGACCATGTTTCACAAGAGGTTGTGAATCTTGCAATGGATAAACTGATCGAACTAGTGAAGAGCACCATCATCTACTTTATTTTGTTTATCTTGGTGATCTTCTTTGCCCCTCTAGTATTGGGCTATGTGTTAGGTAAACGTTCGGCGGTAAGAACTAACACCAAATCTGCTTGATTGACCAGAACTTAAATGACAAACGAAAAAAAGGACCGAATCATCGGTCCTTTTTTCTATCTATAACTAAAACGATTTAAGCCGTTTGCTGTTTTAGTTCGCCTTCCGCTTCTTCTGTTGCTGGTGCGGTTGGCTCGCATTTATCAACAAACCAGCCCATGTAAGAAGTAAAGATAGTAACGATGATACATACGAAGCTTAACCACATGAATGGTGCGTAAGAAAGCGTTGCGACGCCAAGAATACTCGCCATGTAGATGCCGTTATCACTCCATGGAACCATACCTGATGTTAGCGTGCCGCCAAACTCAGCGTTACGAGATAGATTCTTACGTTTGTAGCCAAGGCGGTCGTAGTTCTTTGCACAAATCTTTGGCGTAAGAATCAGTGATACGTACATTGCTGAGCCAAAGACGTTACCCATAAACGCAGTGCCGATAGTACTGGTTGCTAGTGAGCCTGCGCTTTGTACACGTTTTTCAAACAACTTAGCAATCGTTTCTAGTACGCCCACTTTATCAAGCAAGCCACCAAAACCAAGACCAAATACGATAACCGCTACAGAACCAAGCATCGAAGACATACCACCACGGTTCAAGATGGAATCAATGAAATCCACACCTGAAGAAATCGCAAATGGTGCCCAAGCTGTGTTGAACGCTGTTAAGAAGTCCACATCTTGGATCATTACTGCCCAAATAATACCTAGAAGAGAGCCGAAGCTGATCACAGGGAAAGAAGGCATACGCATTGCCAATAGTGCCAACACGATGATCACAGGAACAAAAGAATAAGGCGTAATGAAGAATTGCTGTTCCATTGCCTGAATGACAGAGTCTACTTGGCTCATGTCAACTTTGCCTGCAAAGTGGAAGCCAAATGCAGTGAACATAATGCCTGTGATGATGTAGCTGATCAGCGCGATAGGTAGCATACCTTTAATATGCTCAACGACTTCTACATTCGACATTGAAGACGCAAGAATTACAGAGTCTGAAAGTGGCGACATTTTGTCACCAAAGTAACAACCTGATAGCACTGCACCCGCTGTAATTGGAGCGGGAACGCCAAGACCTTGACCGATCCCCATCATTGCGATGCCCGCGGTACCTGCTGCACCCCAAGAAGTGCCTGTTGCCAGTGCCGTCAACGAACAGATGATCATAGTTGCTAGCAAGAAGATAGACGGATGAATCGCCTTTAAACCGTAGTAGATGATGGTCGGTACGATACCGCCAGCGATCCAAGTACCGACTAAGGCACCTACAGCAAGAAGTATAAGCACTGCACCTAAGCCATTAGAAATGCCATTTAGCGCTGCTTTTTCAAGATCTTTGTATTGGTGACCTAATCTTAGGCCCAATAGCATAATAATGAACCAACCAATATACAGTGCGAGCTGAATTGGAAGGTCTAGTTTGGCAGTAAATGAAAATGCCAAAAGAAGAAACAAACCTAGCGAGATAAATACCTGTATCAGACTAGGAAGACGTGTTGTAACTTGCTTCATATGTGCCTCTGTCGTTCATGGAGCAATAGAGGAAGGCCGCTCCCTGTTTTAATCGGGCATAACATACATTAACAAAAATTATATTTCGAACATTTGGTGCTTTATCTTGACTTTAGTCCGCAAAAACGTTTGCTTGTAAAATTAATAACTGAAAATTATTAAAGTTAATGGTTTGAAATGTTTTGTGGTGTAAAAAGCATGTGCTTCAAATGTTATTTTCTCACTGAGTGGTAAGACCATGTATGGATGCGTTGGCAGTTTAGTGGGCAAATTTTGGTGGTTAGCTTATGAGAAAAGGAAAGAAAATAGCTTCGGTAAGAAACTTTCTAGCTAAAGGTTAAAAAAGTTGCGCTTATTTTCAAATTAGGGCTTGAGATTTTGTGTTGAAAATTGAACTATGGAGAAAGTTTTAAAAAATATACATGGAGAGTTAATGCGATGAGAGTAGGTTTAGTTGGTTGGCGCGGCATGGTCGGTTCAGTTCTGATGCAGCGTATGGTTGAAGAGAAAGACTTTGACTTGATTGAGCCAGTTTTCTACAGCACGTCTCAAGTAGGTATTCCTGCGCCTAACCTTGGCAAAGATGCGGGCCTACTTCAGGATGCGTTCGATATTGACAGTTTAAAACAGCTTGATGCGGTAATTACGTGTCAAGGTGGTGGTTACACAGAGAAAGTTTACCCGGCTCTGCGTCAAGCGGGCTGGAAAGGTTATTGGATTGATGCCGCGTCTACGTTGCGTATGGCAGAAGACTCCATCATTACCCTAGACCCTGTGAACTTAGCGCAGATTCAACAAGGCATTCACGGTGGCACTAATACGTTTGTTGGCGGTAACTGTACAGTAAGCTTAATGCTTATGGGACTTGGTGGTCTATTCGAGAAAGGTTTGGTTGAGTGGACAAGCGCAATGACGTACCAAGCTGCATCGGGTGCTGGTGCGCAAAACATGCGTGAGCTGATTTCTCAAATGGGTGTGATCAACGATTCTGTAAGTTCTGAGTTGGCGAACCCAGCAAGCTCTATTTTAGATATCGATAAGAAAGTGGCGGACACAATGCGCGGCTCCTCTTTCCCAACGGATAAATTCGGTGTGCCATTAGCGGGCTCATTGATTCCTTGGATCGATGTGAAGCGCGACAATGGCCAGAGTAAAGAAGAATGGAAAGCGGGTGTTGAAGCGAACAAGATCTTGGGCTTCCAAGATGCGCCAGTGCCAATCGATGGTACGTGTGTGCGTATTGGTGCGATGCGTTGTCACTCGCAAGCATTGACTATCAAGCTCAAGCAAAACGTGCCAATGGATGAAATCGAAGAAATTATCGCGACTCACAATGATTGGGTTAAAGTGACTCCAAACGAGCGTGATATCACGGCTCAAGAACTTACCCCAGCTAAGGTTACTGGTACATTGTCTATTCCTGTAGGTCGTCTACGTAAAATGGCAATGGGTGATGACTTCCTAAACGCATTCACAGTAGGTGATCAGCTATTATGGGGTGCTGCAGAGCCGCTGCGCCGCACACTGAGAATCATCTTATCAGAAAAAGCATAAGTCTGTTTCATTTGTGAGACATTGATTATAAAGCGTCCAAGTGGCGCTTTTTTGATATTAACGTGACAAAAAATTGACTTTTGACCTTTAGGTTAGCCGCTCTTACAAATCGGAGCGCTGTTATGAAACAAACACCTAAAGGTTTCACCCTTATTGAACTCGTTGTTGTCATTGTTATTTTAGGCATTCTTGCAGTTGTTGCAGCGCCAAAGTTTCTAAATCTTCAACATGACGCGAGAGAAGCTGTTATTAAAGGGCTTGGAGGCTCTGTTCATAATGCAGCAGAAATGGCTTTTGGCAAAACTGCGGTAGAGGGAATGGAACATGAGGAGTCATATAGTATTGAAGGCTATGGCTACGTTCAATATGGTTATCCAGCGGTTCAAAGAGGTGGGATGGAAAACTTCCTAGATATTGAGTCTGGATACCACGATCTAACAAAAGAGTGGGTATGGGGTGCGCACAACCATGGGTCAGTAAGTAATCCTGACACTTGGATTGTTACTCGCTCTGAATATATTGACGCTGCTCCTGGTGAAGAAAGTGCGTACAACAAAACAATTGAAGATACACAATGCTATGTTAAGTATACAGCTGCCATGGAACCGGGGGCGGAGTACAAAGTGGAAGTGTTCACTGACGGTTGTTAAACCTCTTCATAAGGAAGTTTGTTTCCTGAAAGCCTACAGCTATGTATAAGCCGATGTTAGTTCATCGGCTTTTTTGATCGTAGATCTGGAGTATAGGAACGTGGGGAACGCTACGCTCCGAGATTCGGGAGCGCTTCGCTGTACGAGTCGAGAGGTGTTCGTTGGAAGGTCGGTTAAAAAACGCGGTTCTAAACGGACCTGGCAGAACTTGCATCTAGAAAGACAAAATAAAGCCAATTCTGGATTCCCGATTCAATCTTCCTCATCCGCACTCACGACTCGACTATCTGGATCAGCAAGTTCGCTACCACAGTGCTTGCAGTGCATCGCGTCAGAATCGTGACCAGAGCGATTGCAGTTTGGGCATTTCACTAATTGTTTATGAGCATTCATTTCGTTGCTCAGTTCAGCAGTAATAATGCCAGTCGGGACAGCAAGTATTGAATAACCTAGCAGCATCGTGAGTGATGCAATGGCTTTACCCAAGTGAGTTTGTGGAACCATATCACCATAACCAACTGTAGTAATGGTTACGATCGCCCAATAGATGCTTTTTGGAATGCTGGTAAAGCCGTTGTGCGGACCCTCAATAACAAAAATCAACGCGCCGAAAATGGTGACAAGAATGCCGACCGTACTAAAGAAGATCAGGATTTTACGACGCGCCATTAATAGCGAGCGTAGCAAAATATTGGAGTCTTGCAGGTAGCGAACGAGTTTAAGGATACGGAAAATCCTCATAACACGAAGTAATCGCACCACACCCATAAAGGATGCGCCGGGGAAGAATATCGCCAAATAGGTTGGCAGAATCGCGAGTAAATCTACAACACCATAGAAGCTGGTGGCATAAGACTTGGGTTTTGGAGAGCAGTACAGTCGTAATAGGTACTCGACTGTGAATAGGGCAGTGAAGGTGTATTCGATGTAACGCAGCTCTCGCGACCATTCCGTCATTACCGATGGCAGCGACTCTAGAATCAGAACCACAAGAGAAGTAATGATCGCAATAATAAGCGCGATATCGAAGGCACGTCCGGCACGAGTGTGAGTACCGAAGATAATAACGTATAAATGATGCTTGAAAGACTTGCGAGGCATGATGTTGCACTGTCAGCGTTAAAATGAAACGGATTGCAACATCATACCAGAAGTTAGGAAATTTAGGCTAAGCCAGGGAACAGGTTTCTTAACCCGTTGGCAATAAACTCGATGCCTAATGCACCAAGGATCAGACCCATGATACGAGTGATCACGTTAATGCCAGTTTGCCCTAGAAAGCGTACGATCAAAGGTGCGGAACGGAATAACAACCAAGAGCACAGACAGAACAGTACAATGGTAATACTAATGCCTACTGTATCGAAGGCACTTGGGTAGCGTGCGCCATAAACGATGGTCGAACTTATCGCACCGGGGCCAGCCATTAATGGCATAGCAAGAGGCACAACACCGATTTGCTCACGGCTTACGTATTCC
Organism: Vibrio sp. WZ-1; assembly: GCF_052037695.1. NCBI lineage: Bacteria > Pseudomonadati > Pseudomonadota > Gammaproteobacteria > Vibrionales > Vibrionaceae > Vibrio > Vibrio sp. WZ-1. Next base: position 130,911 of record NZ_JBQEQR010000085.1, read on the forward strand.
GATTTCTCTTGCTTGTTTTGCTTATCTTCACCCAACTTACCACTCATCATAGAAAACGCGATGCTTAGCAGTAGTAAACCACCCGCCACGCGAAACGAATCAAGTGAAATGCTGAACATATCTAATAGCAGCTGACCAGCAAACAATGAGGTGATCAGAATAACCGCAACAGCGACATTCGCTGTTGTTGCCGTTTTGCTCTTCTCTTCTGGTGTCATATGCCCAGTTAAAGAGACAAACACAGGCATGATACCCACTGGGTTTACAGCGGCAACCAAACCTAAGAAAAACTGTAGGAAAATCGCTAACTCTAGAGTTTGCATAAGGTGTTCTCGTCTATGTTCACATTAGTGAAAAGGAGGGGAGGTAACTTTAGCGCGTAATGTAAGGCAAAAGAGGAGAGAGACAAAATGAAAAAAACTAACGTATTGCCTAGCCTATTTGTGAGAAAAACTAATTATTGAAGAAAATGTGTCCAAACTGGAAACGTTTTGTTACCGACTAAAGTTGACGTGAATGTAGGTGGAATTATACAAACGTTAACATTCGCACATTTTTGATAAAAAAAAACATTGTTTGTAGAGAGATATAACGAGTTGGATATACTCTCAGTAGCACAAAAATTTGGGCTTACATGTAATTTTGTGGGCTAAAAATGAAACTTTTTTACAGCTTATTGTAGTTTCTTTTGTTTTTGGGTTTGATTGCTTCTTTTTTGTTCAATGAAAAGTTAAGTTTTATTTACTTGTTTATCAGTGATTTATGGTGATTTGTTGTGGTAAACCACTACTTTTGGGGTATTTCGAGAGTGAGACCTGATCCAAGTCAATTTTTTTCACACTCTGAAATATTATACTCAGCCCTGAAAGCAATTTACTAAGACGGTTGTTGGTTAAGTAGCTGATAAACAGTAGAAACGACAAGCAGTGGCCTTAATAAAAAGTTTTTAATATTTGTTAATTTTAGGAGAATCCCTATGCCTGTAACTAATATGGCTGAACTAGATGCAATGATTGCTCGCGTTAAGAAAGCGCAAGAAGAGTTCGCTACTTACTCTCAAGAGCAGGTAGATGCAATCTTCCGCGCTGCGTCTCTTGCAGCTAACCAAGCTCGTATCCCGCTAGCTCAACAAGCGGTTGAAGAATCTGGTATGGGTATCGTAGAAGATAAGGTAATCAAGAACCACTTTGCTTCTGAGTACATTTACAATAAGTACAAAGACGAACAAACGTGTGGCATCCTTGAAGAAGACGATAGCATGGGCACTATGACTATCGCTGAGCCTGTAGGTATCATTTGCGGTATCGTACCAACAACTAACCCTACTTCTACTGCAATCTTCAAATCTCTAATCTCTTTGAAGACTCGTAACGGTATCATCTTCTCGCCACACCCACGTGCGAAAAATTCTACTAACGACGCAGCTAAACTAGTACTAGACGCAGCAGTAGCAGCAGGTGCTCCAAAAGACATCATCGGTTGGATTGACCAGCCATCTGTAGAGCTTTCTAATGCTCTTATGAAGCACGATGACATCGCTCTTATCCTTGCAACTGGTGGTCCAGGCATGGTTAAAGCAGCTTACTCTTCTGGTAAGCCAGCAATCGGTGTAGGTGCGGGTAACGTTCCTGTAGTTATCGATGAAACTGCTGACATCAAGCGTGCTGTAGCTTCTATCCTTATGTCTAAAACTTTCGATAACGGCGTAGTATGTGCTTCTGAGCAGGCTGCAATCGTTGTTAATGAAGTATACGACGAAGTAAAAGAGCGTTTCAATTCTCACAAAGCTTACGTATTAAGCAAAGCTGAAGCAGAGAAGGTACGTAAAGTTCTTCTAATCGATGGCGCACTAAACGCGAAAATCGTTGGTCAACCAGCTCCAGCAATCGCTGAAATGGCAGGCGTTAAAGTTCCAGCTGATACTAAAGTACTAGTTGGTGAAGGTCTAGGCAAAGTTTCTTACGACGATGCATTTGCTCATGAGAAACTGTCTCCAACGCTAGGTCTATTCCGTGCTGACAACTTCGAAGACGCGGTTGCTCAAGCAGTAACGATGGTTGAAATCGGCGGTATCGGTCACACATCTGGTCTTTACACTAACCAAGACGTTAACGCAGACCGTATCCGTTACTTCGGCGACAAGATGAAGACTGCACGTATTCTTGTAAACATCCCTACTACTCACGGTGGTATCGGTGACCTTTACAACTTCAACGTTGCACCTTCTCTAACTCTAGGTTGTGGTTCATGGGGTGGTAACTCTATCTCTGAGAACGTAGGTCCTAAGCACCTAATCAACAAGAAAACTGTAGCGAAGCGAGCTGAAAATATGTTGTGGCACAAACTACCTAAGTCTATCTACTTCCGTCGTGGTAGCCTACCAGTTGCACTCGGCGACCTAGAAGGCAAGAAACGTGCATTCCTAGTAACTGACCGTTTCCTATTCAACAACGGTTACGCGGACGAAGTCGTTAGCCTACTTAAAGCGCAAGGTATGGAAGTGCATACATTCTTTGACGTAGAAGCGGATCCAACGTTATCTATTGTAGAGAAAGGTGCAGCAGCAATGCAAAGCTTCCAGCCTGACGTAATCCTGGCTCTAGGTGGTGGTTCACCAATGGATGCTGCGAAGATTATGTGGGTAATGTACGAGCACCCAGAAACAGCATTTGAAGAACTAGCAATGCGCTTTATGGACATCCGTAAACGTATCTACAAGTTCCCTAAAATGGGTCAAAAAGCTGAGCTTGTATGTATCACTACAACTTCAGGTACGGGTTCAGAAGTTACTCCATTCGCGGTTGTTACTGACGACAAGACTGGTGCTAAGTACCCACTAGCTGACTACGAACTAACGCCAAACATGGCAATCGTTGATGCTAACCTAGTAATGAACATGCCTAAGTCTCTAACAGCATTTGGTGGTTACGATGCAGTAACTCACGCTCTAGAAGCTTACGTATCTGTTCTAGCGAACGAATACTCAGATGGCCAAGCTCTACAAGCTCTTAAGATGCTGAAAGAGTACCTACCATCAAGCTACGCGAACGGTGCAAACGACCCAATCGCTCGTGAAAAAGTACATAACGCAGCAACTATTGCTGGTGTAGCATTCGCGAACGCATTCCTAGGTGTTTGTCACTCAATGGCGCACAAAATTGGTAATGCATTCCACCTACCACACGGTCTGGCGAACGCACTACTAATTTCTAACGTTGTACGTTACAACGCGAACGATAACCCAACTAAACAAACAGCGTTCTCTCAGTACGACCGCCCACAAGCGCGTCGTCGTTACGCTGAAGTAGCTGACCACCTAGGCCTAAGCCAAGCTGGTGACCGCACTGCACAGAAGATTGAACGTCTACTAGCATGGTTGGATGAGCTGAAAGGCGACCTAGACATCCCAATGTCTATCCAAGCTGCAGGTGTTTCTGAAGCGGATTTCGTAGCGAAGCTAGATGAGCTGTCTGTAGATGCGTTCGATGACCAGTGTACAGGTGCGAACCCACGTTACCCTCTAATCACTGAGTTAAAAGAAGTTCTAATGGCTTCTTACTACGGTAAAGCTTTCGTTGAAGGTGAAACTTTCGAAGGTACTACAGTAATCAAGAAAAAAGCAGACCAAGAAGCAGCGAAAGCAGCTCCTAAAGCTAAAAAATAATAAGCGGAAACGTAATTAAGATTCGCTTATGAGAAAAGGTTTTCGCTAGCACGAAACCTTAATCGGGAAAAGGTTAAAGCCCCAGTCACATGACTGGGGCTTTTTTTATATAACAAAACTGTGCTTGAGGCCGCTGTAGGGTAAAGGAAGTATCAGACTTCAGTTGTGACAACTCGGCCGCTAAAGTACTCGTTTGAGACAATGTAAGCGGTATTTCTAACCAATTCGTCCTGGATTTCAGCCCAATGCCTCTCGTCTAGGTCTTCTTTCATGTGACTTAGTGATGGAATGACACCTCCTACGCGAATATTGAACGGGTCGAGCTCTTTGGCCCAACTTAGTGTAAAGCCCGAAACAAGGGCAGCCATGCTTTCTACCCCTGTTAGATCTTGATGATCATCATGAGATATGACGTTTACAATGACGCCCTTTTTGTTTTTATTGCGAAAGCGCTCCGCTCCAACCTGGCCGTAAGTATAGAGAAATCGTGCTGCACTAGAGAGGTGATCGATGTATGTATTCATCGGCTCAGGGTCCATCAAGCTCGGCATTGGGGAACTTGTCCAGCAATTAACGATGACGTCCGGTGATGCATTAAGTTGAGACTCAATTTGGTCAAACAGAAGGTTGATGGAGGTTGGGGTATCGCCGCAGACATTAATTGCATAAACCCTTTCGGTAAATGACTTGATTTGCTTGTAGGTCGCAGTGAGGCTTTGTGGGTTACTGTCGCACAAAATTAGTGTTGCGCCTAAATGAGCAAAGTGATTGGAACAAGTTCGTCCCAATACAGAGCCTGCTGCAGTAACGAGTATGATTGAATCTTTGATATCCATAGCACCTTCACTATTTAGGCATAATAACCAGAAGTTTGTGCTTTTAGCATGGATCAAAAATATGAGTGGCAGTGTGAAAAGCCTCAAACTAACGGTTTAACCTTGCGGTCAATGTTAGGTTCTTTGCAAGGAGTCACATTTCTGACGAGCGTCGAATGAAACCGAAGCTCAAAAGGTAGGTCTTTATGCTTGTGCTTGGATTTGATATTGACGTTGAGCTGTAACTAGTTGGTTATACAATCCAGCTTCAGGAATCAGTGTTTTGTTGCGCTCACCAAGGCTACGACGTTCATGGCCGGAAAGGTTATGGTAAACCTCTTCCGGTAGGTTGAAGGTATCTTCAGGAAGATAAGTAAGCGCGTCTGGTTTTAAGTAGTGGCTCAGTTTTGCGGAGGGCAGTCCTGCATCGTGGAACTGCTTCGCTTGCTCAGCGGCAAGTTCGTAGCTACTACTATCTGATCGTAGAGCCTGAGGCTCCGATAAGCCAAACTGTTTGCGAAGGATGCCATCGCTGGTAATGACTTCTTGTACTTCTTCTACAGGTACTACATCGCGCACATCATTCGAGAACATAGACAAAATTAGCGCGAAGTCAGCACGACGCCCTTCGTGTACGGCGTGGTTGATACCATTGCCGAACTGAAGTTCATTGATGATTGCTGCTTTGTCTAAAGTATGGATTTGCATGATGTTCCTCGTTTGATGCACTTTTAACGGCAACAGCAGAAAGAACTTTAGGAAAAAGAGGGGATTAATTGAAGAAATAGGTTGGTGAAGCAATAAAAAAGCCCGCGATGATGCGAGCTTTTAAATAAGACTAAATTGAACTTAAGGGAAGTGAATTACTTCGCTAGGTTTTCTGCTACGAAGTCCCAGTTTACAAGAGCCCAGAAGCCGTTCATGTAATCAGGACGTACGTTGCGGTAGTCGATGTAGTATGCGTGTTCCCATAAGTCTACAGTTAGAAGTGGAGTAGTACCTTCTTCTGTTAGAGGAGTCGCTGCGTTAGAAGTGTTAACGATTTCTAGAGAACCGTCAGCTTTCTTAACTAGCCAAGTCCATGAAGAACCGAAGTTGTTGATTGCTGAATCTGTGAACTTCGCTTTGAATTCTTCGAAAGAACCGAACGCAGCATTGATTGCGTCAGCAACTGCGCCAGTTGGCTCGCCGCCTGCATTTGGAGCAAGACAGTGCCAGTAGAACGTGTGGTTCCAGATCTGTGCTGCGTTGTTGAATACGCCACCAGTAGAAGTCTTGATGATTTCTTCTAGTGTTTTGCCTTCGAACTCAGTACCTGGGATAAGACCGTTTAGCTTAACAACGTAAGTGTTGTGGTGCTTACCGTGGTGAAAATCTAGAGTCTCTGCAGAGATGTGTGGTTCTAGTGCGTCTTTCGCGTAAGGAAGAGCTGGTAGTTCAAATGCCATTACTCGATTCTCCATAGATATGAAAGGGTTACCTTTCGATTGCTTCCAGTGTTTTTATTTATATGTAGTCTTTACGACTGACTTGAAAAGTATTTTAGCAAGTTTTTACTTTATTAAAAGCCCGATATGAAAATATTTTGACAGAAAAGAGGGTGAACAAGATAACGTCAGGTCAGTTGGTTCGACCGAAATGTCTTGTTTTGTATGTAAGAGAACAGTTTGATAAGTGAGTTGAATTTCAAGCGTACATGCTAAAGCTACTCGCCTTAGGGTTTACATCAAAGTGTTGCTTGCCCGTTTTGACCTTTATAGAAAGCATTCGCTTCTTAAGGTGTTTATTTTCTTATGTCCGAATCAGTGACTGCGCTCGGAATCCTGCATCTTGAAGTCACTTCGGTACAAAAGCTTACTAATTATATGGTTTTTATTCTGTGTTTATTGAGTAGAATGTGGCAATAATTACAGTTCACATCCATGAATGAGGAAGCGATGGAAACTATCGATAAAATCAAACAGCAGATTTCAGAAAACTCAATCCTGCTGTACATGAAAGGATCACCGAAACTACCTAGCTGTGGTTTCTCTTCTCAAGCAGCACAAGCGCTAATGGCTTGTGGTGAGAAGTTCGCTTACGTAGACATTCTACAAAACCCAGACATCCGCGCAGAACTACCAAAGTACGCTCAATGGCCAACATTCCCACAACTTTGGATTGAAGGTGAGTTGATCGGTGGTTGTGACATCATTTTGGAAATGTTCCAAAAAGGTGAACTTCAGCCTCTAATCAAAGAAGCGGCAGCACGTATTGAAGGTGACGCGGAGTAATTCGTAAATACTCACATTTGGCGATAGAATACAAAGGAGCCGCATTGGCTCCTTTTTCTTTTTTAGGTTAGTGGAATGAACATAAAGCTTTACTACGTACATGATCCAATGTGCAGTTGGTGTTGGGGCTACAAACCAACCATCGAAAAATTGAAACAACAACTGCCAGGTGTGATTCAGTTTGAGTATGTGGTGGGTGGGCTTGCGCCAGATACTAATCTGCCTATGCCACCAGAGATGCAGCAGAAAATTGAACAAGTTTGGAAGCAAATCGAAGGTCAGCTTGGTACCAAGTTCAATTATGATTTCTGGACGTTATGTACACCTGTACGTAGCACTTACCAATCTTGCCGAGCGGTTATTGCAGCCGGTTTCCAAGATTCTTATGAACAGATGTTAGAAGCGATTCAGCATGCCTACTACTTACGTGCGATGCCACCTCATGAAGAAGCGACACATCTGCAATTAGCGAAAGAAATTGGCTTGAACGTGCAGCAGTTTAAGAACGATATGGATGGCACTCTGTTAGAAGGTGTATTCCAAGATCAATTAAGTCTAGCGAAGAGCCTTGGGGTTAATTCTTATCCAAGTTTGGTATTGCAGATCAACGACGCTTACTTCCCGATAGAAGTCGACTATTTATCGACGGAAACGACGCTGAAGTTAATTCGCGAGCGTATTATTGAAAACATGCCAGCGCAATAAGCCGAAACCAGTTTTCAAAGCCCAAACAACAAAAAGCCGCTCAATGAGCGGCTTTTTCGTAACGAATTTTATCCATTAAATGGTGTGATTACAGCACCATTGCGGCAATCCAACCGAAGATAATCAGCGGGATGTTGTAGTGGATAAACGTCGGTACCACTGTTTCCCAAATATGCTCGTGCTGACCATCTGCATTAAGACCCGACGTTGGACCTAAGGTGGAGTCAGACGCTGGAGAGCCTGCATCACCTAGCGCAGCAGCGGTACCCACTAGTGCGATAGTCGCCATTGGTGAGAAGCCAAATGCTAGCGCAAGCGGCACATAGATAGTCGCAAGGATTGGGATCGTAGAGAACGATGAACCGATACCCATAGTAACTAACAGACCAACAACTAGCATAAGTAGCGCTGCAAGCGGTTTATTGTCACCAATGCTCGTTGATAGCGATTGAACTAGCGTTTCTACACCACCAGTTTGCTTCATTACTGCCGCAAAACCTGCCGCCGCAATCATGATGAAGCCAATCATAGCCATCATGTGTACACCTTTAGTGAACACATCGTGGGTTTCTTTCCACGCGATAACGCCGCCGAAAGTGAATACCATGAAGCCAGCCAATGCACCAATGATCATTGAACCAGTGTAAAGCTGCATGCTTAGTGCTGCGATAATGCCTAGACCAGCAACCATGATGTGTTGCTTATTAATCTTCTCACCCGTTTCATGAACAACAGTTAGCTCTGTTTCTTTGTATTCACGAGGTTTACGGTAGCTAACAAAAATCGCGGTAAGAAGGCCAAAAATCATACCCGCACCAGGCAGTAGCATTGCGGTAGGTACTTGGCTTGCCACCACATCGGTTAAACCGTTGTCATGCAGGTTCTTCAGTAGGATGTTGTTTAGGAAGATACCACCGAAGCCAATAGGTAGAACCATATATGGTGTGATCAAACCAAAAGTCAAAACACAAGCGACTAAACGACGATCCAGCTTAAGCTTTGCGAATACGCCTAATAGAGGTGGAATCAAAATTGGAATGAAGGCGATATGTACCGGAATCACGTTTTGAGAGGACATGGTAACAAGTATAAGAGCAACCAATACTGCGTACTTTAGACCAGTAGTCGACGCAGAGCTCTCTTTACCGTTTAGACGCTTAATAACGCTTTTTGCCAGAAGGTCAGTGATGCCAGAACGAGAAATCGCAACAGCGAAAGTACCTAGCATTGCGTAGCTCAGTGCGATAGTCGCACCGCCACCTAGGCCACTTTCAAATGCGGCAACCGTATCCCCAAGGCTCATGCCTGCAACAAGGCCACCAACGATGGCACTGAACGTGAGGGCTACCACCACGTTTACGCGCATCAATGCTAACGCGAGCATGACGCACACAGATATAACGACAGGATTCATACTTTTCCTAATATGTTGTGTTTATTTATTATTCTTCGTCAACAAGCGGCCAACCGCCGAGGGCCTTCCATTTGTTGACGATGCCACAGAATAACTCTGCAGTTTTTTGTGTATCGTAAAGGGCTGAGTGAGCCTCACGATTGTCAAAATCCATCCCTGCTGTTTTGCATGCTTTGGCTAGAACAGTTTGACCATAAGCAAGTCCACTTAATGTTGCGGTATCAAAAGTGGCAAATGGATGGAAAGGGACTCTTTTTAGTTTGCAGCGCTCATTAGCTGCATTAACAAAACCTAAGTCGAAAGCCGCATTATGTGCAACCATGATCGCTCGTGAACAATCTGCTGCTTTTTGCTCTTTACGGATCAACTTGTAAATCTCTTTTAGTGCTTCTTGTTCAGAAACAGCGCCACGCAGCGGGCTAAAAGGGTCACGAATACCGTTAAATTCCAGCGCTTCTTTTTCTAAATTTGCACCTTCAAAAGGTTCGATATGAAAATGAATGGTTGAGGCAGGATGCAGATCGCCATTTTCATCCATGCTTAGGGTGACGGCGCAAATTTCTAAAAGTGCATCAGTTTGAGCATTGAAACCTGCGGTCTCAACGTCAACTACCACTGGGAAATAACCACGAAAACGTTTTTTCAGGGTTAGAGCTTCATTTTCTATTGTCATGTCGGCTTATTTTTGTGTGACGAAGGCTGCATTATTGCAGATTCTACCGATGAGAAAAACCGCAATTTCTCATAATTATCTAATTCAACAATGGCTATATCAAACAAGACTTATACTCTGAATTAGCAGGCGTGTAACTCTCTAATCTGGCGAAGTAATTTTTCTTTTTATGCAGAAGGTACGCAGAAGGCGCTCTCTATTTGGTCGTAAGCTATTATAGTTGGCGAGAATTTTGCATTATTTCGATAGTTTTTAATGGAACCAGATTAACGGCAATTACCTGCCGTTTAAGAGATTATATCTAAATGAAGAAATGGCTAATAACAAGTGGTGCAGTAATCTCTATGCTAAGTGCAAGCAATGCATTGGCTATGGGTAAGCGTTATTTAGCCACACCGCAGCAGTCTCAATGGGAAATGGTGATCAATACGCCGCTACAATGTCAGCTTGTTCATCCTATCCCAAACTTTGGTGATGCTGTGTTTTCATCTCATGCGAGCAAAAAAATCAACTTAGATTTTGAACTCAAGATGCGCCGCCCAATGGGTGAGACTCGTAATGTGAGTCTGATTTCAATGCCGCCTCCTTGGCGACCGGGAGAGAATGCGGACCGCATTACTAACCTCAAGTTTTTCAAACAGTTTGATGGTTATGTTGGAGGGCAAACGGCTTGGGGTATTTTGTCTGAGCTAGAGAAAGGTCGCTATCCTACGTTTAGCTATCAAGACTGGCAAAGCCGTGATCAACGCATCGAAGTGGCTTTGTCATCGGTATTGTTCCAAAGTAAGTACAACGCGTTTAGTGACTGCATTGCCAATTTGCTGAAATATAGCTTTGAAGATATTGCTTTCACTATTTTGCATTATGAACGCCAGGGCGATCAGCTAACCAAAGCATCAAAAAAACGCCTTTCTCAAATTGCTGACTATGTGCGCCACAATCAAGATATTGATTTAGTGCTTGTAGCTACTTACACAGATACCACTAACGGCAAAAGTGAGAGCCAAAACTTATCTGAGCGTAGAGCGGAGTCGTTAAGGGATTATTTTGAGTCTCTTGGCTTACCGGAGGACCGAATCCAAGTTCAAGGCTATGGCAAGCGTAGGCCTATTGCTGATAATAGTAGCCCGATTGGAAAAGATAAGAACCGACGGGTAGTGATTTCTCTAGGGCGGACACAGATCTAGTATCAATAAAACACCAGAGCACATTGTTCTGGTGTTTTTTTAGCTAAGACGTTGTTAATTATATAATTAGTGAGCTAGTTAGTTCAGCTTAAACTTGGCGATAATCTCACAATTCGTCGCGGTATCAATCTTCTCAACTTGTTTGGCAATCGTTGGATTTGGATGGCGTTTCATAAAGTCAATCAAGGCTTTTGTACAGCACCCAATTGAATCAATAAAGCTTGCGCAATCTTTGTTTGGACACTGAGGGATCAGTGTCAGTACTTTTTCAGACGCTAACTGAAGGTATTTGAGCTCGTACTCTGTATCACCTGCCCAACGCCAAAACTGAGCTAGGTTGTGGCATGAAATCACCGAAATCAATAGTCTCTCATCGGCTTCTATTTCCACACATTCGCTAATATCTTCACTCAGGCTAAGGGCTTGCTGGTAATGAAGAATGCTGCGAACAGGATCATCTAGTTGAAGTGCAGTATCGGCGAGAAGTGTGTGTTTTTCCCATTCACTGATCATTATCGTTGTCCCACATATCAATATTGTGGATAAATCTAAACGATAACCATTATCAAGTAAAGTGATTTGTTGATAAAAGAAAGGCAGGTCTCAGACCTGCCTGCAATTAATAGCGTGTTTCAGTAGAGGCGTCTTAGTTATACCAATTCCATCAATTATCTGCTCATTCTTGCTGGTTAAAATCACTTATAACGGTGTTAAAGATTTTGTAGGTAGAGTAACTAGCTAGCTTCAATCTTTGCCTTGTTTTAAGTGATTTTACCGGCGCAATTTTTTGAACATCTAATTAACGGAACTGGTATTAACCTTCTAAACCTGCCGAAGCTTGTTTATTTTGAATCAGTTCTATCATGTAACCATCGGGGTCTTTGACAAAAGCGATGTGGGTTGTACCGCCTTTAACTGGACCCGGCTCACGAGTTACGTTCCCACCTGCCGCTTTGATCGCGTCACACGTTGAGTAAATATCGTCTACACCGATCGCAATGTGACCAAATGCAGAGCCTAGGTCATACTCAGTTGTGCCCCAGTTGTACGTTAGTTCAATGACAGCACCTTGCGACTCATCTCCGTAGCCAAGAAATGCAAGGGTGTATTCGTACTCTTTATTTTCATTGGTACGAAGCAATTGCATGCCCATTACTTCAGTGTAGAACTTGATAGATTTGTCTAAGTCACCCACGCGCAGCATGGTGTGAAGAATTCGACCGTTTGACATTTTTTTGCTCCTAGCGATTGTTTCAGACAGGGTTATTCGTCTGGATACACTTTATCTTTGAATTCACACAGGTCTTCGATGATACAACTACCACAACGCGGCTTTCGTGCAACACAGGTGTAGCGACCATGAAGGATCAGCCAATGGTGTACATCAAGCTTAAACTCTTTTGGCACCACTTTAAGAAGTTTTTCTTCCACATCGTCGACAGTTTTACCCATCGCAAACTTTGTACGGTTCGAAACACGATAGATATGCGTATCTACCGCAATTGTTGGCCAACCGAATGCGGTGTTCAGTACAACATTAGCGGTTTTACGACCCACACCGGGTAACGCTTCTAACGCTGCACGATCTTCTGGCACTTCACCGTTGTGTTTTTCGAGCAGGATCTTACAAGTCTTAATGGTGTTTTCGGCTTTTGAATTAAACAGACCGATGGTTTTGATGTATTCCTTTAAACCATCGACACCCAAATCAAGAATGCCTTGTGGCGTGTTTGCAACAGGGTAAAGCTTGTCTGTTGCTTTGTTTACACTTACGTCTGTCGCCTGCGCAGAAAGCAGTACGGCGATAAGCAACTCAAACGGTGTGCTCCAGTTAAGCTCCGTCTGAGGGTTGGGATTGTTTTCTCGTAATCGTTCGAGAATTTCAATTCTTTTGACTTTGTTCATTGCTGACTTCCAAACCCGTCTTAGCGGTTTATGAAAAAGGCCCTACGAGTGGTAGAGCCTTGATTTTAGAATTCTTATATTATGCGTTAGTTACCCGAGCACGCTCAATGGCTGGTTTTTCTTCTTTTGGCTGACGTGCCTGAATTGAGCTGTCGATAACATTTTTCAACGCAATCAAAAGTCCTACGCCGATGAAAGCACCCGGTGGTAACAATGCCAGTAGGAAGCAGCTATCGAAGTGGAAAACTTGAATACGCAGTGCCGCAGCCCAGTCACCCAATAATAGGTCTGCACCATCGAACAAGGTGCCGTTACCGATAAGTTCACGCATAGCACCAAGTACAACCAATACTGTTGTCATACCAAGACCCATCCAGAAACCATCCAATGCTGCTGGCAATGGATCATTCTTCGAGGCATAAGCTTCCGCACGGCCGATGATAATACAGTTGGTTACGATCAGTGGGATGAAGATACCCAGAGATAGATACAGTCCGTAGGCATAAGCATTCATCAACAGTTGAACACAAGTTACTAATGAAGCAATGATCATAACGAAAACGGGAATACGGATTTCTTTTGGTACGTAGTTACGAATCAGTGAAACCGTCACGTTCGAACCGACAAGCACCAATAAGGTAGCAATACCCAAACCAAGGGCGTTGGTAATGGTAGAAGAAACCGCAAGTAGAGGACATAAACCCAGAAGTTGTACTAGGGCAGGGTTGTTGCTCCACATGCCGTTTTTCATTAGCAGTTTATTTTCACTCATGGTTGCCTCCTGCGCAGTCTAGGGGCTGATTCAGAATCTCTTCTCGAGACTTATTTACGTAGTTTACTGTATTTCTTACCGCTTTCACTACCGCACGAGGAGTAATGGTTGCGCCAGTGAACTGATCGAAATCGCCACCATCTTTGCGTACGCGCCAAGAATTCCAGTTATCTTCGGTAACTTGCTTATCAGTGAAACTTAGAATCCAATCCGTCACGCGTAAATCAATCTTATCACCCAATCCAGGTGTTTCTTGATGGCTTAGGATACGAGTACCAAGGATCTTGCCTTGGTTATCGATGCCGGTGATGATTTTGATTTCACCGTTGTAACCATCTGGTGCGATGGACTCAATTGCCATTGCCGTTGGTTGACCATCTTTGGTCGCAATGTAAGTTGGCATCGAGCGAACCGTGCCTAGATCGGGCGCAGATACCGTAGTACATGCCGCGACAAGGTTGTTGTCATGCATTTCTTCTGGAATCACTTGGTTAAGAACCGACAGCAATTGCTTTTGTTCCTGAAGCTTAATTTGATCTTTTGTTAGGTACTGAGTCAGTGCCACAAGACCGGTTGTTGCACAGGCAAAGATCGCCAGTGTCAGACCATTTTTTCTAATAGCGGTTAACATGTTTACCTCAGTGACCGTAAGTTCTTGGTTTGGTGTAGTAGTCGATCAACGGTACACACATATTGGCAAGCAGAACGGCGAACGCAACGCCATCTGGGAAGCCCCCCCAACTACGAATAATAAATACCAACGCACCGATCAGAGCGCCGAAAATCAAGCGACCTTTCACTGTCGTTGATGCTGAAACAGGGTCGGTAGCGATAAAGAACGCGCCTAACATCGTTGCACCTGAAAGTAGGTGGAAGACTGGTGACGCGGTTTCTCCCGGCATGATCAAGCTAAACACGGTACTAAACAGTGCCAAGCTACCTAGGAAACCAACAGGAATGTACCATTGGATGATGCGTTTCTTGATCATCACAAGGCCACCAACCAAGTAAGCTAGGTTTACCCATTGCCAGCCGATACCCGCAAGACCATCAAACATTGGCTGTGATAGCACCTCATTTGGCGTTGCACCAGTATGAATTCCGGTTTTGAATGCATCTAATGGGGTTGCCATTGTTACGCCATCCACACCAGCGCGAACTTGTTGCAGCGATAAGCCATCAAAGTCATAGCCAGTGAAGATCAGAGACAATGCGTCTGCAAAAGTCACATGCTCAGACATTAATGAAACAGGCGCGCTCCAACTTGTCATTTGGACAGGGAAGGAGATAAGCAATACAACGTAAGCGACCATTGCTGGGTTAAATAGGTTTTGACCAATACCACCGTATAAGTGCTTTGCAATAACGATGGCAAAAATCAAACCGATAACCATGATCCACCAAGGGGACCATGGTGGGATTGCTACGGCTAATAGCCATGCTGTCACGATGGCACTGTTATCACGTAGTGCGCGTATTGGAGAACGCTTACGCACAAGCATGACTAATGCTTCAAGTGACACTGCGACCGCAATAGCGAACACAAGTTGAATGATGGTGCCCCAACCAAAGAAGTAGGTTTGAGCCACTAAGCCAGGAATAGCGCACAGTGCTACCCATTTCATCAAATCAGGCGTGCTGCGACGGCTGTGAGCGTGTGGTGAACTGGCAATAAAAAACGACATTACTCGTTCTCCTCAGTATTGTTCTTATTCGCTTCTTGCTGAGCTTTACGTGCTTTGGCACGAGCAATGGCAGCGGCAACAGCGGCTTTCTTTGGATCCACTTCTGGCTCTTCAGAAGGCGTTTCTTCAACAGATTCTGTTTGTGCCTCTTGCTGCGCTTTACGTGCTTTAGCACGAGCAATGGCTGCGGCAACTGCAGCTTTCTTCGGATCCACTTCTGGTTCTTCAGAAGGAGCTTCCGCTTCAACAGTTTCTGTTTGTGCTCCTTGCTGGGCTTTACGCGCTTTAGCACGAGCAATGGCAGCGGCAACTGCTGCTTTCTTCGGATCTTCAGCTTGTTCTGCAGGCGCTTCCGTTTCTACAGATTCAGTAGAACCTTCTTGCTGAGCTTTACGCGCTTTGGCACGAGCAATGGCTGCGGCAACTGCAGCTTTCTTTGGATCTTCAGCTTGTTCAGCAGGAGCTTCCGCTTCTGCAGATTCTGTAGGGTCTTCTTGCTTAGCTTTGCGCGCTTTTGCACGGGCAATCGCTGCAGCAACAGCAGCTTTCTTTGGATCTTCATTTTGCTCAGCAGGTGCTTCAGCTTCTACAGATTCGGTTGAATCTGCTTGTTGTGGTTTTTTCGCTTTAGCTCTGGCGATAGCTGCCGCGACGGCTGCTTTCTTGTCACCAGATTCAGCAGGTGTTGATGCGTCTTCTTGTTGAGCTTTCTTCGCCTTAGCACGGGCAATTGCTGCTGCAACCGCCGACTTCTTATCGTCAGCATTATCCGTAGATGTGTCACCTTGCTCTTTTTGCGCTTTGCGTTCGCGAGCAAGACGTTTGCGTTCTTCGCGTAGCTTCGCCATTTCTGAGTTATCAGGCTCGGCTGCACCAGATTGAGCCGCTGCCGCTTGTTTCGCTTTTGCTTTGGCAATTGCTGCTGCAACCGCTGGTTTCACTGTCGGTTCTGCTTTTGCTTCGGCATTGTCTTTTTGTGCTTTCACACGAGCGATGGCTGCAGCAATCGCATCGTCACCGCCAGAGGCTTTCATGTCTTTACGACGATCATCCGCGGCTTTCTTAAAGCGATTTTCACGTTCTGCTTTTTCGCGTTCCATACGCGCTTTCTTCTCTTCAAAGCGCAGCTTAGCTCGTTCAGCTGCTGCCGCTTCTTGAGCGCGTGTACGGATTTCAGCTTTCGCTTGACGATAGTATTGAACCAGTGGAATTTCACTAGGGCACACAAATGCACACGCGCCACATTCAATACAATCTTTAAGGTTCAGTTCTTCCAGCTTTTCGTATTCTTGGCTTTTTGCATACCATTGGAGCTGCTGTGGTAATAGCGATGCAGGGCACGCTTCCGCACATTGGCTACAACGGATACATTCCATTTCATATTGGTCAGAAGCGATCTCACGACGCTTCGGTGCCAGAATACAGTTTGATGTTTTAGTGATGGGAACCTGAGCGTGGGGTAGGGTAAAGCCCATCATTGGACCACCCATGATCAGGCGCTGCAGTTTCTTATCTGCTTTGTAGCCAAACTCGTCTAAAAGTGCTTGTACTGGCGTACCAAGTAGCGTCCAAACGTTACGTGGTTGCTTGAAGGTCTTACCCGTCAGAGTCACGATGCGATTTACTACAGGTTCGCCATCGATCACTGCACGTTTAATTGAGTAGAGAGAACCAACGTTTTGAACCAGGATGCCAATATCAGCAGGGATAGCGCCGCTAGGAACTTCTTTGTTGGTCAAAATCTTGATGAGTTGCTTCTCACCACCAGAAGGGTATTTGGTTGGGATAACGCGGATCACGATGTCTTTGTTCATCGCCGCTTGTTCCAGCGCCTTGATTGCTGCTGGCTTGTTATCTTCAATACCGATGATGGTCAGTTTTGGCTTGAGGATATGCTCGACGATCTCGATACCTTGGATCAGTTCGTCCGCATGCTCCTGCATTAGCTTGTCATCGGCGGTGATGTAAGGTTCACATTCTGCCGCGTTAACAATAAGAATTTCGGTACGCGCAATACCCGATTGGATCTTCTTAGCGGTAGGGAAGCCTGCGCCACCCATGCCAGAGATACCAGCAAGGCGAATCACGTCGATCAGTGCATCAGCGGATTCTTGGGTGTAATCGGCTACTGGCGTTTTCTCACACCAAGTATCGTTACCATCAGGTGTAATCACTGCGCACAGTTCACTTAACCCCGATGGGTGAGCAACGGTGCGTGGTTCAATAGCCGTCACTTGCCCAGAAGTTGGTGCATGAACAGGAACGGTGAAACCACTGTCTGACGCCGTTAGCTGTTGACCTTTCAACACTGTGTCACCAACAGCAATCAATAGATTACCTGCTTTACCGATGTGTTGTTTCAGAGGTAGGACGATTTCCGACGGAATGGCTGCATGAACCAATTCAGTTTTGTTGGATTGCTTTTTGTTTTCTGCCGGATGCACGCCGCCTGGGAAATCCCATAGCGAACCAGTACGAATTTGTTCAATCAAAGACAACATACGAAACCTTATTTAATTGAATCAGTCACGTTCGCTGCGTTGGCAGCATCCGTAATGTTAACTACTGGAATAGCGTTAAGCTTCCACTTCCAGCTCTCTGTGGTGGTTTCCACAGGAATCATTTCAATACAGTCAGTTGGACAAGGAGCAACACACAAGTCACAACCGGTACACTCGTCTTTGATAACGGTATGAAGGGCTTTAGTACCACCAACAATCGCATCCACAGGACACGCTTGAATACACTTGGTACAACCGATACACATATCTTCATGGATGAAAGCAACGGTTTTGACTTTGCTGTCGAGATCGTGTGCCGACTCTTCCGCTTCGACGCCCATTAGATCCGCCAGTTTTTCAATGGTCGCTTGACCACCAGGAGGACATTTATTGATTTTATCGCCATTCGCGATTGCTTCTGCGTATGGACGACAACCAGGGTAGCCACATTGGCCACACTGAGTTTGCGGTAGGATAGAATCGATTTGATCGACAATTGGATCCGCTTCGACTTTGAAGCGAATCGATGCAAAACCGAGTATAGCCCCGAAGACAGCGGCGAGGGCAGCAAGAGCGATGATCGCAATTAAAATCGTACTCATCGTCTACTTCACCAAACCTGTAAAGCCCATAAAGGCAAGAGACATAAGGCCAGCGGTGATCATCGCAATCGATGCGCCTTTAAATGGTACTGGTACGTCTGCAGCAGCAATACGCTCACGCATCGACGCAAATAGGATCAGTACCAAAGAGAAGCCAACCGCAGCACCAAAACCGTAAATGATCGATTCGATAAAGTTGTGGTTCTCATTGATGTTAAGCAGAGCAACACCCAGAACCGCACAGTTCGTTGTGATCAGAGGTAGGAAGATACCCAACAGACGGTAAAGCGTTGGGCTGGTTTTGTGCACGACCATTTCGGTGAACTGTACAACAACAGCGATCACCAAAATAAAACTCATGGTTCGTAAATATTCGATGCCTAGTGGACGTAAGACATAGCTTTCCACCAAGTAGGCACACACAGACGCGAGCGTTAGTACAAAAGTTGTAGCTAAACCCATGCCAATTGCAGTTTCCAGTTTTTTAGACACGCCCATAAAAGGACACAAGCCCAAAAACTTTACCAGTACAAAGTTGTTCACCAGCACAGTGCCGACCAACAACAAAATATATTCGGTCATAGTTATTACGTTCTTAAAATCCGATCCCAATATTATCGTGTTTTGTGACACCAATAACAACCAGAGAACGGTGTGGTTTTATGCACCCGATGGAAAATTATACGTGTATGTGATGTGAGCGGATGAATTAATAAGAAATTGAAAAGTTTGGTGAATGGTTGTTAACAAAGTGAAACGCAATTAGTGCTGCTGATTTAACGTGACTTTGCTGGTGGTTCAACTAACATCAGGAGAACAACAAAAGCGTATTTATGGGAAGAGCTCATGCCCTAAATGAGGTGGTGATTTCGTAGCAGTAGATCGCTAGATACGAAAAAGCCGCGTCTTGGACGCGGCTTTTCTGAATTTGGCTCCTCCTGCTGGACTTGAACCAGCGACCTGCGGATTAACAGTCCGTCGCTCTACCAACTGAGCTAAGGAGGAATTGCTTTGCTTGAAATCGGGGCGAATCTTACCGAGCACCTATGTTTCTGTCAACACTTAAAAATAGTTTTTTAGCAAAAAATAGTGATTTTTTTTCTTTACTTTTTTGTACTCCTTGCCAGTTAAGGGCTGGAGTTACTTATCCACCAAAATTGTGGATAACTATGTTGATGAGATCTGAGTAAAGGTATTTTATATGAAACAGCTTAAGTTTTGAGTGAAGTGTCGGTTAAAAATTTTTAGTTTAAATCTATATAAAACAGGGGGTTCGCTTATTTTTTAACTAAAACTGTTATGGTGGATAAAATTTGGACTTTTGGGGATAAAATGTTTTAGAGCGACATTTTGGGGAAAAGTTGTGGAAACTAATAAATGATGATTAATGGGGTTCATCAAGCAGGGCGAAAGACTATAACAGAGTCGTGTTCAGAAGGCTATAGTAAAGGCCGCATCGTTTAAAATTTCATAACAATGCGCTATAAAATTCAATTAGGCATAGATTTAAACTACTAAGGTGTATATATATACAGCTGAAGTGTAGTAAATTCGAGGAAGGGTATGAGTAAAGTTTATGAACTGGTCTCTGAATATCAACCATCTGGTGATCAGCCAACCGCAATAAAGCAGCTATTAGAAGGGTTAGATTCAGGTCTAGCTCATCAGACTTTGCTGGGGGTGACGGGCTCAGGTAAAACATTCACACTCGCTAATGTGATCGCTGAAGCACAGCGCCCGGCTATTCTTCTTGCTCCTAATAAAACCTTGGCAGCGCAGTTGTATGGGGAAATGAAAGCTTTCTTCCCAAATAACGCGGTTGAATATTTCGTATCTTATTATGACTACTACCAACCAGAAGCGTACGTCCCTACTACAGATACCTTCATTGAGAAAGACGCATCGGTGAATGCTCATATTGAGCAAATGCGTTTGTCTGCTACCAAAGCTCTACTAGAGCGAAAAGATGCGATTATTATTGCATCTGTATCGGCTATTTATGGCTTAGGTGACCCTGAGTCTTATTTGCAAATGATGTTGCATCTTCGCCGTGGAGACGTGATTGATCAGCGCGATATGCTACGCCGCCTTGCTGAACTGCAATATTCACGTAACGATGTGGCATTTGAGCGTGGACAGTTTCGAGTTCGTGGTGAAGTGATTGATATCTTCCCAGCAGAATCCGACCAAGATGCCGTACGAATTGAAATGTTTGACGATGAAGTGGATTGCATCAGTGTATTTGACCCACTAACTGGTGTCGTCAAGCAACGCGATTTACCACGTTATACGATTTATCCGAAAACTCACTATGTTACCCCACGCGAGCGTATTCTTGATGCGATTGAGAGCATTAAAGGCGAGCTCGAAGTACGTAAGAAGCAGCTTCTGGATAACAACAAGCTCTTAGAAGAGCAGCGTATCAGCCAACGTACCCAATTCGATATTGAAATGATGAACGAGCTGGGCTTTTGTTCCGGTATCGAAAACTATTCTCGATACTTAAGTGGGCGTGCAGAGGGTGAGCCGCCACCGACACTATTTGACTACTTGCCTCACGATGGTTTGCTGATTATCGACGAATCACACGTTACTGTGCCTCAAATTGGTGCGATGTATAAAGGTGACCGCTCACGTAAAGAAACACTGGTTGAGTTTGGTTTCCGCCTGCCTTCTGCATTGGATAACCGTCCGATGAAGTTCGAAGAGTTTGAAGCAATTTCTCCGCAGACGATATTTGTCTCGGCCACACCAGGTAACTATGAGCTAGAGAAATCAGGCGACGAGATAGCTGATCAGGTTGTGCGTCCAACAGGTCTTCTGGATCCTGAGCTAGAAGTGCGCCCAGTGGCGACTCAGGTGGATGATTTGCTCTCTGAGATTCGAATCCGTTCAGCGAAAGAGGAGCGTGTTCTGGTAACGACGTTAACTAAGCGAATGGCTGAAGACTTAACCGAATATCTGCACGAGCATGATGTCAGGGTTCGCTATCTGCACTCTGATATCGATACGGTGGAGCGTGTAGAGATTATCCGTGACCTTCGTTTAGGTGAGTTTGATGTGCTGGTGGGAATCAACTTATTGCGAGAAGGTTTGGATATGCCGGAAGTTTCGCTGGTAGCGATTCTTGATGCGGATAAAGAGGGCTTCTTACGATCTGAACGTTCACTAATTCAGACGATTGGTCGAGCAGCGCGTAACCTCCATGGTAAAGCAATTTTGTATGCGGATTCGATTACTAAGTCGATGAAAAAAGCGATGGATGAAACCGATCGCCGTCGCGAAAAACAGCGCGCCTACAATGAGAAGATGGGTATTGAACCACAAGCTCTGAAACGTAATATTAAAGATATTATGGAGTTAGGGGACATCACTAAGTCGAAGCGTCAGCGTAACAATAAGCAAGTACCGTTATCGAAAGTGGCTGAGCCTTCTCAGACATACGAGGTAATGTCACCACAGCAACTAGAGAAAGAGATCAGTCGCTTG
Organism: Vibrio sp. WZ-1; assembly: GCF_052037695.1. Taxonomy (NCBI): domain Bacteria; kingdom Pseudomonadati; phylum Pseudomonadota; class Gammaproteobacteria; order Vibrionales; family Vibrionaceae; genus Vibrio; species Vibrio sp. WZ-1. The sequence goes on from NZ_JBQEQR010000085.1 coordinate 152,596, forward strand.
GAAGCTGCAATGTACCAGCATGCGCAGGATCTTGAATTTGAACTCGCTGCACAAAAGCGTGATGAAATAGAGAAGTTGCGTGCTCAGTTCATTGCCAATAGCTAGAGCTCATTGACTAATGAGCCAAGTAAGTAGCATGTGTGTGTTGCTAGTCACTCAGTAAACAGCAAAAAAAAAAGCCAATAGGCAGTCGGGTCTATTGGCTCATTGCGTGAATATAGAATTCACAAACAACGTCAGTTGGCTAGGTGACCCGAGGGGTCGCACTGATTAACGCATACATCGTGCCACTCTCCATCTCATTGATCTGTATGCTTTCCTAATTTAGCATTTCATTCTATGTCGATTGTTTGTTTGCAAAATGCAAAGCGTAATGCGATTATTATTTAAAACACAACGATAAATCGGCTAGGTTATGCAATCAAATACAGAAGGTCAAAAGTCTCGCTATCTATTGATGGTTGAAGACACCGCATCTGTCGCGGCGTTATATCGCTCCTATCTAACTCCTCTTGGCATTGATATTAATATCGTCGGGACTGGGCGTGATGCTATTGACAGCTTAAAGCATCGAATCCCAGATTTAATTCTGCTGGACCTGCGTCTTCCCGATATGACAGGGATGGATGTTCTTCATGCAGTCAAAGAGAGTCATCCTGATGTTCCGATCATTTTTATGACGGCACACGGCTCTATTGATACTGCAGTTGAAGCAATGCGTCATGGATCTCAGGATTTCTTAATTAAACCCTGCGAAGCTGACCGATTACGCGTTACGGTTAACAATGCCATTCGCAAGGCGACGAAGCTGAAAAATGAAGCGGATAATCCTGGTAATCAAAATTATCAAGGCTTTATTGGCAGTAGCCAAACCATGCAGCAGGTTTACCGTACCATTGACTCGGCAGCGAGCAGTAAGGCGAGTATTTTCATTACTGGTGAAAGTGGCACGGGTAAAGAAGTGTGTGCGGAGGCGATTCACGCAGCAAGTAAGCGTGGAGATAAGCCGTTTATCGCCATCAACTGTGCCGCAATCCCGAAAGATCTCATTGAAAGTGAGCTGTTTGGTCACGTAAAAGGTGCTTTTACCGGGGCGGCTAATGATCGCCAAGGTGCGGCAGAACTGGCTGACGGAGGCACTCTTTTCCTTGATGAGCTGTGTGAAATGGACTTGGATCTGCAAACCAAGTTACTGCGCTTTATTCAGACCGGTACTTTCCAAAAAGTGGGTTCTTCTAAAATGAAGAGTGTTGATGTGCGCTTTGTGTGTGCAACCAACCGTGACCCTTGGAAAGAGGTTCAAGAAGGCCGTTTTCGCGAAGACTTGTACTACCGTTTGTACGTTATTCCATTGCATCTGCCACCATTGCGTGAGCGTGGTGAGGATGTGATTGAGATTGCTTATTCATTGCTTGGCTACATGTCGCATGAGGAAGGGAAAAGCTTTGTACGTTTCTCTCCAGAGGTAATAGAGCGATTCAATGATTACGAATGGCCCGGAAACGTTCGTCAGTTGCAAAACGTATTGCGCAATATTGTTGTCTTGAACAGCGGTAAAGAGATTTCATTAGACATGTTGCCTCCGCCATTGAATACACCAATGATTAAGACAGCAGTGCCAAGAGCAGTCGAAATCGAGAGTTTTTCTGCATCCGATATTATACCGCTGTGGATGACAGAGAAATCCGCTATTGAACAGGCAATAGAGGCTTGCGATGGCAATATACCAAGGGCCGCTGGTTATTTGGATGTAAGCCCTTCTACTATTTATCGTAAGCTCCAAACTTGGAATCAAACTGAAGAGCAGAAAAAGGCATGAACAAGGAAGTGTTAAATCAGCAAAAAATTGATGAGTTGTCTGATGAAATAGGCAGTGAAAATGTTCCTATTCTTTTGGATATTTTCCTCGGAGAGATGCGCTCATATGTCGACAATCTAAACGCTGATTCAAGTGATGGTCAACTTGTGTACTTGAAAGAAATTAGCCATGCATTAAAGAGTAGTGCGGCGAGTTTTGGGGCCGATCGCTTATGTGACTTGGCGATTCAAATTGATCATAAAGTGAAGCGAGGAGAGTCATTAAGCCACGATGGTGATGTATCCATGATGCTTGATACACTGAAGGTTACACAAAAGGCTTATTTGAACTGGGGTCAATAGTAGAGGCATATAGAAAAGAGGCTAAGTGCCTCTTTTTTCTTATCTCTCTTATATTGTTAATTGGTCAACAATCGCTTGTTTTAATTTATCACGATCGTGACGCCAATCTCGATTGGTGGATGCAAGTGATTGGGTGACAACGTTCCAGTGTGCTTTTACCTCATCGTCGGCGTTTTCTGCCAAAACGACATCAATCGTCCTTCCTTGGCAGGCGCGTTCACACCATTCGAGTTTTTGTTTTAAGGACATCAACCCAGCAGGACCATATTCAGGGCTCAAGTTAGCAACGAATATAAGCTTAGCATCAAGATTGCTTGCAATGGCTTTCCCGAGTTCAGGAAGTAATAGCGGCGGCATTATGCTGGTTAAAAAACTGCCTGGCCCTAAGATGATTGCGTCAGCCTGTTCTAGGGTGGTGATCGCTTCTTTCGTCGCGGGGACTTCTGGAGAAAGATCGAGTCGACGTAATTCTTTGTCCATCTCGTCTACATTGGTTTCACCAGTTACTAATTGACCATCAACGGCAAGAGCTGTCAGATCTGAGGGGTGCTCTGACATCGGTAAGATATTAACGTCCACTTTCAGCATGTTGCGGATCAAGTTGATAGCATCAAGAGGTCGCACCGATAGATGATCTAAAGCAGTCAACATGAGATTACCTAGGTTATGTCCGTCAAGTTCACCCGCACCACGAAAACGATATTCAAACATCATTGAACTGATAGAAGGCTCGGTGATGAGCTGGTTGATACAATTACGTGTATCTCCCCAAGCAATCCCACCTTGGCAATGACGAATTCGCCCAGTTGAGCCGCCGTTATCCGTTGTTGCTACAATTCCAGTCGCGTTTTCGCCAAAGTCTTTCAAAGCCGATAGCATTCGACCTAGACCGTGGCCTCCGCCAACGGCGGCAACCTTTTTGTCGTTATAGATTTTCATCGTGTTCTTCTAATATTTTTTGTCATAACCGACTACAATTTATCTTATTGAGTAATAGCCGTGTACTCACTAGGAAGTAAATTGTGTTTCTACAGAGATTTTTACCGATTAAGGCTAGATTCCATTACGAATATTAAGTATTTTACACGGCAAAGCTACCAAGTGCTTATATTATAGTGCTGGTTGCCATAACTCCGAGCTTACTATGCTAAGTCCAAGGATAAGCATTTTGAGCCAGTGACATTCTGTCACAAGGGCATAATTGGAAATGATTATGCCTCCCGTGTTTGGAAAGGTGTTCCGTGGCGCAACAATTCGAAGACAAATTTCATCGTAAGTTCTATTACTTGCGTCTGTCTGTGACCGACGTATGTAATTTCAAATGTACCTATTGCCTTCCTGACGGCTACAAGCCATCGGGCAATAAAAACTCGTCTTTTTTATCTCTCCCTGAGATCAAACGTGTCGTCAAAGCGTTTGCAGATTGTGGTACCTCAAAGGTACGCATCACAGGGGGCGAGCCGAGTTTACGCAAAGACTTTACTGACATTATTCACTCCGTCGCAACCACGCCGGGTATCAAAAAAGTCGCGACAACGACTAATGGCTACCGCATGGCAAAACAAGTAGCAGACTGGCATGAAGCTGGCCTTACGCACATTAACGTGAGTGTAGATAGCCTTGACCCGCGTATGTTCCATCAAATCACTGGTGAAAATAAGTTCACAGAGGTGATGAATGGTATCGAACGTGCGTTCGAAGTAGGTTATGAGCAAGTCAAAGTCAACGTGGTGCTGATGAAAGACCTCAACCACAATGAGCTGCCTGCTTTTCTTAACTGGATTAAAGATCGTCCGATCCAACTGCGTTTTATTGAACTAATGCAGACGGGAGAAATGGATGATCTGTTTGCTAAGCACCATGTCTCTGGTGTTGCAATCCGCAATCAATTAATTGCTAACGGTTGGTTACTTAAAGTCCGTTCTCATAACGATGGCCCTGCTCAGGTATTCGTTCATCCAGATTATAAGGGTGAAATTGGCCTGATCATGCCGTATGAAAAAGACTTCTGTGAGAGCTGTAACCGACTCCGTGTCTCAGCTATGGGTAAACTGCATTTATGTCTGTTCGGTGAGCATGGTGTGGAATTACGTGACCTATTAGAACGTGACGAGCAAGAGGAAGAATTGATTGAACGTATTCAAACGCAGCTGCAAACGAAATCCGTTAGTCACTTCTTGCAAGATGGCAACACAGGTATGACGCCCCATCTCGCGTCTATCGGCGGTTAATTCCAATCAGATTTTACATCGGGAGCAGACGTGGCTTCTGATGATTTTTCCAGAATCGATACCCTGCGTATCAAGAGCAAATTAGAGAATAGGTGAACAAATGGGTCACGCTGAAAGCAAATTTCAACCTGCAAACATTGCCGTTCTAACGGTATCTGACACTCGTACTGAAGAAAACGACACTTCTGGTGGTTACCTAGTTGAGCACGCAAAAGAAGCGGGCCACAACGTAGTCGACAAACAAATCGTTATCGATGACATGTACAAGATTCGTGCGATCGTTTCTCAGTGGATTGCTGACGAAAACGTACAAGCAATCATGATCACTGGCGGTACAGGTTTCACTTCACGTGACAGCACGCCGGAAGCACTTAAGCCACTATTTGATAAAGAAGTAGAAGGTTTTGGTGAGTTGTTCCGCTTAGTTTCTTACGAAGAGATCGGTACTTCAACCATTCAATCTCGTGCGATTGCAGGTTTTGCTAACCATACGGTTATCTTCGCAATGCCGGGTTCTACTGGTGCGTGTCGTACGGGTTGGACGAAGATCATCAAGCAACAGTTAGATGCAAGCCACCGTCCTTGTAACTTCATGCCTCACCTATCTGTATAACTTTTCCTAAAAGCGAAGGAAAAACAATGACCCAATTTACACATATCAACGCGTCTGGCGAAGCTAACATGGTCGACGTGTCAGCAAAAGCAGAAACCGTTCGTGAAGCGCGTGTCGAAGCGTTCGTGCACATGGCGCCAGAAACACTACAACTTATTGTTTCAGGCCAACACCACAAAGGTGATGTGTTCGCGACAGCTCGCATCGCTGGTATTCAAGCCGCGAAGAAAACTTGGGATTTGATTCCTCTTTGTCATCCTCTGTTGCTTTCTAAGGTTGAAGTTCAACTGGAAGCTATCGAAGCGGAAAACAAAGTACGCATCGAATCTGTATGTAAGCTAGCTGGTAAAACAGGCGTGGAAATGGAAGCACTAACGGCGGCTTCTGTTGCGGCTCTGACGATTTACGATATGTGTAAAGCCGTGCAAAAAGACATGGTTATTGGTCAAGTTCGTCTTCTTGAGAAGACTGGCGGAAAATCGGGTCACTTCAAGGCGGAATAATGATTAAAGTACTTTTCTTTGCTCAAACGCGTGAGCTTGTTGGTATCGATGGCCTAGAGCTCGAAGAGCAATTCAACAGTGTTGAAGCAATTCGTGCCCATCTGGTCGAAACCGGTGCAAATAAAGAAGGTAAATGGGATTTAGCGCTAGAGCCAGGTAAATTGCTGGCTGCGGTAAACCAATCTATCGTACCTTTGGACACTGAAGTGAAAGCGGGCGATGAAGTTGCCTTCTTCCCGCCAGTAACAGGGGGGTAAGATGGATCCTCGTGTTTCTGTACAAGCAGAAGATTTTTCGGTTGATCAAGAATACCAACGTCTATCAGAAGGTACAGCCTCTGGTGCGGTCGTAACCTTCATCGGTAAAGTCCGTGATATGAACCTTGGCGACAACGTCATTGGTCTTCACTTAGAACATTATCCGGGCATGACAGAAAAAAGCCTAATAGACATCTGTGACGAAGCGGAATCTCGCTGGCCGTTATTGGGTGTCCGCGTGATTCATCGTGTTGGTGATCTAGATACTGGAGACCAGATTGTGTTTGTTGGTGTCTCAAGCGCTCACCGTGGTGCGGCATTTGATGCTTGCGAGTTCATTATGGACTATTTAAAGACCAAAGCGCCATTCTGGAAAAAAGAGCGCACCACCAGTGAAAACCGCTGGATTGAATCACGAGATACTGATCATCAAGCTGCACAGCGCTGGGATAAATGACGCCACTTCTGTGACGAGTAATTACTCATAGGCCAAGTTACTAGAATGACTTGGCCTTTTCTATTTCAAGTCTTCCTTTCTTCAAAATAATCCCTCACAAACTAACGCGATATTTCTTCTACAAATCGCGCGTATTTTACTTGTTTACAGAACGGTGATCCTGTTCACAATAAAAAATCTTGGACAAGATATAAACAATAATTTGTTAGACTTGTACCATGGCAAATGTTAATTAATATGTGTATATCCAGCATAAGATGCTATCAAATCGTTTAAATTTAGATTTATCGAAAGTTTCGCCTGTTAAATGATATCTCATATCTCCATTTTGCTAGCGAATGCTTATTAACTAGTATTTATTGCTGAATATGAATGGTATTTACAGAATTATTAGTTTTTTTGCTACATTTTTATGGCAAATTACTTCAATGATTGCTAATGTGTGCCGCAGTCTTTGTAAGGTTTTAGAGTTTTGTGCTCAGAAAGTGCGCTAAAAAGTTCTAAAATGCTGACCGTTCCAGTCCCTTGCAGAGAAGTCATGGATGCTAATGAAAAACTCGGAGTTTTACGCATGTATAAGAACAAAATCACTCAAGCCCTTCTTCTAGGTGCTGGTCTGGCAGTGGCTGCCGCTTCTACTACCGCTTTTGCTGCTGATGTTCCAGCAGGTACTAAACTAGCTGATAAGCAAGAAATTGTTCGTGGTAACGGTACTGAAGTTGCGACAATTGACCCGCATAAATCTCAAGGTGTTCCTGAATCACACGTGATTCGTGATCTTCTTGAAGGCTTGGTGAATCAGAATGCAGATGGTGACACTATCCCTGGTGTTGCTGAAAGCTGGGAAACCTCAGACAACAAAACCTTCACTTTTCACCTACGTAAAGACGCAAAATGGTCTAATGGCGAGCCTGTAACAGCACAAGACTTCGTGTTCAGCTGGCAGCGTGCTGTCGATCCTGCAACTGCTTCTCCTTATTCTTGGTACATGGAATACACCAAGATGAAGAATGCGAAAGATATCGTTGCGGGTAAAAAAGACAAAAGCGAGCTAGGTGTTAAGGCGACTGATGATCACACTCTAGTCGTTGAACTAGATACTGCGGTTCCTTACTTTGTAATGATGACTGGCCACACAACAATGAAACCAGTTCACAAAGGAACAGTTGAGAAGTTCGGTGATCAATGGACGAAACCAGCAAACTTCGTAGGTAACGGTGCATACGTAGTAAATAACTGGGTTGTGAACGAGCGTCTAGAGCTGACTCGTAACGAGCAGTACTGGGATAACAGCAAAACAGTCATCAACAAGGTTACTTTCCTACCTATCGAAAACGCAGTAGCGGAAATGAACCGTTTCCTATCTGGCGAGATCGATTTCACATCAACGCTACCGACTGAGCACTTTAAGCGTCTGCAAAAAGAGCATCCTGAGTCAGTATCGGTTGAGGGTAGCCTGTGTACTTACTACTACTCATTCAACACGAAGAAAGAACCATTTAACGACGTTCGTGTTCGTAAAGCGATTTCTTACGCGATTGACCGTGATATCGTTGCAAAAGCAATACTTGCTCAAGGCCAAAAACCAGCATACTTCCTAACGCCTGAAATTACAGCGCACTTCGACCCTGAGCTACCAGTTTACGGTAAGATGACGCAAAAAGAGCGTAACGCAGAAGCTGCACGCCTTCTTGAAGAAGCGGGTTACGGTAAAGGCAACCCACTTAAGTTCTCTCTTCTTTACAACACGAACGAGAACCACAAGAAGCTAGCTGTTGCTCTAGGTTCAATGTGGAAGAAAACGCTTGGTCTAGACGTTACACTAGAAAACCAAGAGTGGAAAACATACCTATCTACTAAAGATCAAGGTGATTTCGAAGTTGCACGCGCTGGTTGGTGTGGCGACTACAACGAAGCATCTTCATTCCTAACCCTTATGGTTAGCTCGAACACTACTGGTGGTCAGCACTGGGGTAGTAAAGAGTACGACGCACTGATCGACAAAGCACTTAAGTCGACTTCAGAAGAAGAGCGTACTCAAATTTACCTAGATGCTGAAAAGCTGATGGCGAAAGAAATGCCAATCGCACCAATTTACCAGTACGTGCGTTCACGTCTACTAAACCCGCACGTTGGTGGTTTCCCTGCTAACAACGCGGAAGAGAAGATCTACTCAAAAGATCTTTACATCAAAGCTAACTAATCGTTTAGCTTCAAAACTATAAGAATAAGGCACACGCGCATCCTTTAGGCTGCGTGTGTTGCCTATCATCAATTTTTTAACTGTCACAGACTGAAAGAGTGAGTTTATGCTTAAATTCATCGCAAAAAGGATATTTGAGGCGATCCCAACAATGTTGGTTTTGATCACCGTATCTTTCTTTCTCATGCGTTTCGCACCGGGTAACCCATTCTCGAGCGAGCGTCCATTACCGCCAGAAGTTATGGCGAACATTGAAGCCAAATACGGCCTAGATAAGCCAGTATTTGAGCAATACACCACGTATTTGACTAACGTAATCCAAGGTGACTTTGGTCCTTCATTCAAATACTTAGATTACACAGTAAACGAGCTAATCTCGGTAGCACTCCCAGTATCGGCGAAGGTAGGCTTTATTGCCTTTATCTTCACGGTGATTCTGGGGGTAACGATCGGGACCATAGCCGCGCTCAAACAAAACTCGTGGCTTGATTACACCATTATGTCGACGGCGATGCTTGGGGTCGTAATGCCATCCTTCGTACTAGCGCCTGCTCTGATTTACTTGTTCTCACTCCACTGGAATTTATTCCCTGCGGGTGGTTGGCATGATGGATCATGGCAATACTTAGTGCTGCCAGTCATTGCTATGTCACTGCTTTATGTTGCCACGTTTGCTCGTATCACTCGTGGTTCTATGATCGAGACATTGAACAGTAACTTTATTCGTACTGCTCGTGCGAAAGGTCTAAGTTACCGTTACATCATCCTGAAACACGCATTAAAACCAGCGTTACTTCCAGTTGTGTCCTACATGGGACCAGCGTTTGTCGGCATTATTACCGGCTCGGTGGTTGTTGAGACCATCTTTGGTCTGCCTGGTATCGGTAAGCTGTTCGTAAACGCAGCCTTCAACCGTGACTACTCGCTAGTAATGGGTGTAACCATTCTGATTGGTTTCCTATTCATTTTGTTCAACGCTATCGTTGATATTCTGCTAGCAATGATTGACCCGAAAATTCGCTACTAACAGGGAAGTATGGTTATGTTAACGAAAAAAGATAATCTTCAAGCGGTCGAGAAATTTGCAGAGAACCTGGAAGTTGAAGGCCGTAGTTTGTGGCAAGACGCCCGCATCCGCTTTATGCGTAACAAAGCGGCGATGGTGAGCTTGTTCATTCTTACATTGATGACCCTTGCGGTGATCTTCTTGCCTATGATGGCACCTTACGCATTCGATGATACTGATTGGTATGCGATGCACGTTGGCCCTAGTGCTGAGCACTGGTTCGGTACTGACAGCTTAGGTCGTGACCTTTACGTGCGCACGCTAATTGGTGGTCGTATCTCTCTGATGGTGGGTGTTCTAGGTGCATTGGTTGCGGTTGTGATTGGTACGCTTTACGGTGCGGCTTCTGGCTTCATCGGCGGTAAAGTTGACCGTATCATGATGCGTATTCTTGAAATCCTATACGCGGTTCCGTTCATGTTCCTAGTGATCGTACTGGTAACATTCTTCGGTCGTAACATCGTTCTTATCTTCGTCGCTATCGGTGCGATTGCATGGCTGGATATGGCTCGTATCGTACGTGGTCAAACGCTAAGCCTACGCAGCAAAGAGTTCATTGAAGCGGCACACGTTTGTGGTGTGAGCAATTGGAAGATTATCACTCGCCATATCGTGCCAAACGTACTGGGTATCGTAGCGGTTTACTCAACGCTGCTTATCCCAAGCATGATTCTGACTGAATCATTCCTTTCATTCCTTGGTCTTGGTGTACAGGAACCAATGACAAGTTGGGGCGCACTTCTACAAGAAGGTTCGCAAACAATGGAAGTGGCAATCTGGCAGCTGGCGTTCCCAGCAGCATTCATGGTTGTGACTCTATTCTGCTTCAACTACGTTGGTGACGGTCTGCGCGATGCGCTGGATCCAAAAGACAGATAATTAAAAATAGAAAGAATAAAGGAAGCAATGATGAGTTTATTAGATGTCAAAGATCTGCGCGTCGAATTTACCACGCAAGATGGTATCGTAACCGCAGTAAACGATTTGAACTTCTCTCTGAATCAAGGTGAAACCCTAGGTATCGTAGGTGAGTCTGGTTCAGGTAAGTCACAAACTGTATTCGCTATCATGGGTTTGCTAGCGAAAAACGGTATTATTTCTGGTAGTGCGAAGTTCGAAGGTAATGAGATTCTTAACCTTCCAGAAAAAGAACTGAACAAGGTTCGTGCGGAACAGATCGCGATGATCTTCCAAGACCCAATGACCTCTCTTAACCCATACATGAAAGTTAGTGATCAGCTGATGGAAGTACTGATGCTGCACAAAGGTATGGGTAAAGCAGAAGCGTTCGAAGAGTCGGTTCGCATGCTTGAAGCAGTTAAAATCCCAGAAGCTCGTAAGCGTATCACCATGTACCCACACGAGTTCTCAGGCGGTATGCGTCAGCGTGTAATGATCGCAATGGCACTACTGTGTCGTCCAAAACTGCTTATTGCGGATGAGCCGACTACGGCATTGGACGTTACGGTTCAAGCGCAGATCATGGACCTGCTTAACGAACTGAAATCTGAGTTCAACACTGCAATCATCATGATCACGCACGACCTTGGTGTCGTAGCGGGTTCTTGTGACAAAGTACTGGTTATGTACGCGGGTCGTACCATGGAGTACGGCACGGTGAACGAAATCTTCTACAACCCAAGCCACCCTTATGCGGAAGGTCTATTGAAGGCAATTCCTCGTCTTGATACTGAAGGCGAGATTCTGCCAACGATCCCAGGCAACCCGCCAAACTTGCTTCGTCTACCACCTGGCTGTCCTTACCAAGATCGCTGCCACCGTGTGATGGATCGTTGTAAGCGTGAAGCACCAATTTTGACGCCGTTTGGTGATGGCCGTCAGCGTGCATGTTTTTCTGAATGGGAGGCTTGGAACAAATGAGTACAGATAAAAAGCTAATTCTGGATGTATCTGATCTGAAAGTTCACTTCAGCATTGCATCAAAATCTGCATGGCCTTGGTCAAAACCTTCAAGCCTAAAAGCAGTAGACGGCGTAAACGTTCGTCTATATGAAGGTGAGACTCTTGGTGTGGTAGGTGAGTCTGGTTGTGGTAAATCGACGTTTGCTCGCGCGATCATTGGTTTGGTTGAAGCAACGGACGGCGAAGTAGTTTGGTTAGGCCAAGACCTAACGAAGATGAAAGAAGTACAACGCCGTGAAACGCGCAAAGAAATCCAAATGATTTTCCAAGATCCTTTGGCTTCTTTGAACCCGCGTATGACTGTCGGCGACATCATCGCTGAGCCGCTAGAGACGTTCTACCCAGAACTGACTAAGCAAGAAGTGAAAGACCGCGTTAAAGAGATGATGGCGAAGGTAGGTCTACTGCCAAACGTGATCAACCGTTACCCACATGAGTTCTCTGGTGGCCAGTGTCAGCGTATTGGTATCGCGCGTGCACTTATCCTAAAGCCTAAGATGATCATCTGTGACGAACCGGTATCGGCTCTGGACGTATCGATTCAGGCTCAGGTGGTTAACCTACTGAAAGAGCTGCAAAAAGAGCTTGGTCTTTCATTGGTATTCATCGCGCACGATTTATCAGTTGTGAAGCACATCTCTGACCGCGTACTGGTTATGTACCTTGGTAACGCGGTTGAACTGGGTGAAGCTGAAGCTCTGTTTGCGGATCCAAAACACCCATACACACGTGCATTGATGTCGGCAGTTCCGATCCCAGATCCTGAATTAGAGCGCAACAAAACCATTCAGATGCTGGAGGGTGATCTACCATCGCCAATCAGTCCGCCATCAGGTTGTGTGTTCCGTACCCGTTGCCCACAAGCAACAGAAGAGTGTGCGAAGACTAAGCCACATATCGAAGGTTCTGACGTTCACGCAGTATCTTGTTTGCATGTAAGTGTGTAATTAAATTCGGCCTGTGACGGGCTTAAGCGCGGCGCCTTTTATAGGGTCGCGCTTTTTTTATGCCTGCAATTTTTCTTCATGTTCCATCGACTGACGCTATTCTAGATTTGGAACATTCTAAATTCTTGAACAAGTTGTACTAAGTGACCGGATTCTAAGCTGAGCGAGAATCGCTAATATAGTAGAAAACAAAGAATGAGGAGAGCAGTCATGGGTAAGTTAGTTGAAGGCGTTTGGCACGACGTATGGTACGAAACGAAATCAAGCGGTGGTAAGTTCGTTCGTGAAGATGCAGGCTTTCGCAACTGGATAAAAAACAAGCCCGATGTGACGTTTCAGCCAGAGTCGGGTCGCTACCATCTGTATGTTTCACTTGCTTGTCCTTGGGCGCATCGTACACTGATCTTCCGTCAACTTAAAGGTCTGGAAAAGCACATTGACGTCACCGTTGTGTGTCCAGATATGCTAAGTGAAGGCTGGCAGATGGGGTTACCAGAACCATTATTCGGCCACACCCGAATGCACCAACTCTATACTCAAGCTAAATCCGATTATACAGGCCGCGTTACTGTTCCAGTTTTGTGGGATAAAAAGACCAATACCATCGTGTCCAATGAGTCTTCTGAAATCATCCGTATGTTTAACTCCGAGTTCAATGAATTAACGGGTAACCAAGATGATTATTACCCAGAGCAACTTCAAAGCGTGATTGATGAATGGAACGACTACATCTATCCAAACGTGAATAACGGTGTGTACCGCTGCGGATTTGCGACAACGCAAGAAGCTTACGAAGAGGCATTTGATTCATTGTTTGCTGCACTGGATAAAATTGATGCACACCTTGCGACGCATCGTTATCTAGCAGGCAATAAAATCACCGAAGCCGACTGGCGATTGTTTACCACTTTGGTGCGTTTTGACGCCGTGTATGTAGGCCACTTTAAGTGTAATAAACAGCGCATTGCTGACTATCCAAACATTCAGGGTTACTTGAAAGAGCTATATCAAGTAGAAGGCGTGGCAGAAACTACCGACTTCTATCATATTAAGCGTCACTACTATTTCAGCCATACTGGTATCAACCCTACGCAAGTAGTGCCGAAAGGCCCTGAGTTAGATTTGGATTCACCTCATGGTCGAGACTTAATTTAAGTTTAAGCTCTCCGGAACAAACGCCATTTAATCTGGCGTTTTTCTTTTTTCTCAATTTCCTCCCAACATCACAACTAATTCCCAGAAATCACATAAACTGATGATATAACGCGCGATTTTTTACTGAGGTGGGGAATGGATATCAATGAGTTTGTCAGTGGCGAGCATTTGATTTGGAATCTATTTATTGCTCTGCTTTTAGGCGCGATAGTAGGAACACAGCGCGGCTGGGTGATGCGCAATAGTGTCGAAGGTAGCCGTGTGGCAGGTATTCGAACCTTTTCCTTAGTTGGATTACTTGGTGGTTTGGTTGGGATTCTTGCCAATATCTATACCCCTTTACTGATTGGCTTTGCTCTAATCGCACTGGTTATCCTTGCTTGTATCGCATTTGTCATTCAACAACGAAAGAGTGAGGACATTAGCATCACAGGTGTGGTTAGCTTAGTGATTACTTTTGTTCTTGGCTGTTTGACCGTTTCTGGCGAACCTGTTTTGGCAGCTGCAGCAGCGGTCATTACCGCGGTTGTACTCGATAATAAGAAAGAGCTTCACCATGCCCTGCAAAGGCTGCAAGAGTATGAGCTTGACGCAGCTTTACGTCTGCTACTCATTTCCATCGTTTTATTACCACTTCTTCCGAATCAAGCTTATGGTCCTTGGAATGCGCTCAACCCTTATGAAATCTGGTGGATGGTCGTACTAATTGCCAGTATTTCATTTGTGGGTTACTTCGCGATTAAGATTGGTGGCGCGAAGCGGGGCATTTTGTTTACGTCTGTCTTTGCTGGGTTAAGTTCTTCTACCGCACTTACGCTACAGTTTTCTCACCTCTCTCGTGAGCAAGCCAATATAAGCCCTTTGCTTGCCAGTGGCATACTACTGAGTTGTGGGACTATGTTCCCTCGTTTGTTAATCGTCCTCTCGGTGATTAACCCGCAATTAGTCGCTTTATTGTGGCCAATAGTGCTCATCATGATGGTCGCTCTTTATCTGCCTGCTTGGTGGATATGGCGTCGGAGCGAGATCGGGAAAGTGGAGCAATCTAATAAACAGCGTAACCCTTTAGCACTTCAATCGGCACTGTTCTTTGGCGTAGTGTTGGCAGCCATTATGCTGTTGTCCCATGCGCTGTCAGACTGGTTTGGTAATGCCGGGGTATTGATATTATCTGCGCTTTCAGGCATCACCGATGTCGATGCTATCTCGTTGGCTCTTGGACGACAAAGTACCCAAACCTTGAGTGTGACGACTGCCGCACTTGGTATTTTGATTGCTGCGTCTGTAAATACCATCGTTAAGATGGGGATGGTTGTTGCGATAGGGGATAAAGCGCTGTGGGCAAAAGTGGCACCGGTAATGATTGGCTGCGTGCTTTCTGGGGCAGCTTTGTTTTTGGTGATTTATTGATTGATCAAACCAAAAGGCAAAAAAAAACCTCGCCGAGGCGAGGTTTTGTTATCTTGCAAGAAGCGCAGTTATTAGTTAACTGCTTTCTCTTTTGCTTGGTCAGCTTGATCTGCCTGAATCGCAGTTAGAGCAACTGTGTACACGATATCGTCTACTAGTGCACCGCGAGATAGATCGTTTACAGGCTTGCGCATACCTTGCAGCATTGGACCGATAGATACTAGGTCTGCTGAACGTTGTACCGCTTTGTAAGTCGTGTTACCAGTGTTTAGGTCTGGGAATACGAATACTGTCGCTTTACCTGCTACTGGAGAGTTAGGCGCTTTAGACGCTGCCACGTTTTCCATGATCGCTGCGTCGTACTGTAGAGGACCGTCGATCACTAGATCTGGACGTTTCTCTTGAGCAATCTTAGTTGCTTCACGTACTTTATCTACGTCTGCACCCTTACCAGATTCACCAGTAGAGTAAGAGATCATAGCAACGCGAGGGTCGATACCGAATGCTGCTGCAGAATCAGCAGATTGGATAGCGATTTCAGCAAGCTGTTCAGCTGTTGGATCTGGGTTGATCGCACAGTCACCGTAAACCAATACTTGGTCAGGTAGCAGCATGAAGAATACAGAAGATACGATAGACGCATCAGGTGCAGTCTTGATGATTTGGAACGGAGGAACGATAGTGTTTGCTGTGGTGTGAACCGCACCAGAAACTAGACCGTCTACTTCGTCGTTCTCAAGCATCATTGTGCCAAGGAATACTGAATCTTGTAGTTTCTCACGAGCAACAACTTCAGTCATGCCTTTCGCGCCACGTAGTTCAACTAGACGAGCAACGTAGTTTTCACGAACTTCATCAGAGTTGATGATAGTTACGCCAGCACCTAGTGTTACGCCTTGCTGTTCAGCAACGCGACGGATTTCGTCTGGGTTACCTAGAAGCACACATTCTGCAATGCCGCGCTCAGCACAGATAGCCGCAGCTTTAACTGTACGTGGCTCGTCACCTTCAGGAAGAACGATACGCTTGCCAGCTTTACGAGCGAACTCAGTTAGCTGGTAACGGAATGCTGGTGGGCTTAGACGACGAGACTTTTGAGTACCTTCAGTCATAGACTCGATCCAGTTACCGTCGATGTGACCAGCAACGTGCTCGTTGATGAACTCGATACGCTCTTTATCGTCTGCAGGAACTTCGATAGAGAAGCTCTGTAGGTTCAGAGAAGTTTGCCAAGTGTTGCCTTGTGCTTTGAAGATCGGTAGACCAGTTTCGAATGCTGGCTTACATAGACCCACGATTTCTTCTGGGATGTCGTAACCGCCAGTTAGAAGTACTGCACCGATATCAACGCCGTTCATTGCTGCAAGTGCAGCTGCAACGATAACGTCTGGACGGTCTGCAGAAGTCACAAGTAGAGAGCCTGGTTTGAAGTGCTCAATCATGTTTGGCAGAGAACGTGCACAGAAAGTGATGCTCTTAATACGACGAGTGTTGATGTCACCAGCGTTGATGATGTCAGCGTTTAGGTGCTGAGCCATATCAACTGCGCGAGTAGCGATCAGATCGATACTCCATGGCACGCAACCTAGTACACGAATTGGAGAAGTGTTGAAGATTTCCATCACTTTCATTTCGTTTTGCTTCGCGCTGTCTGCATCATCAAAGATTTCAGATAGGTCAGGGCGAGTACGGCCAGCTTCGTCAACAGGTGCATTTAGCTTGTTGATGATTACGCCAGAGATGTTCTTGTTCTTAGTACCACCGAAGTTAGAACATGCTACTTCAATGCGCTCTTTAAGTTGAGCTGGGTTATCTGTACCAGGAGTTGCAACAAGAACGATTTCCGCACCTAGTGTTGCTGCGATTTCCGCGTTCACTTGGTTAGCGAATGGGTGCTTACGAGTTGGTACTAGACCTTCGATAAGTGTTACGTCTGCATCTTTGTTGATTTGGTTGTAACGCTCAACAACAGTTTCTAGCAGTTCGTCCATGTTGTCGTTACCGATTAGGCTTTCAGCAACAGACATCGCTACAGGTTGACCAATCTTCATATCGCTGTTGTAGCCAACGATAGTTGAAGTTAGATCTGGTTGATCACCGCCAGAACGTGGCTGTGAAATTGGTTTGTAGAAAGAAACTTTAACGCCTTTGCGCTCCATTGCGCGAAGAACACCCATGCTTACGCTAGTTAGACCAACACCAGCACTTGCAGGGATAAGCATAATAGTACGAGACATTCGTAGAGTACCTTTAGCTATTGGGGGGATAAAAGCTCAACTCTTATTCCATGAAGATTCAGAGAATAGGAGTTAAGCCCCTAATAAATTCTTTGGAAGAAAAACTGGCTAGCCGATTGGCTAGCCAGTTTAATCATTAAAGACCTGCTAGACGTGCAGTGTCTTCAGCGATAACTAGCTCTTCGTTAGTAGAGATAACCATTGCTGGGATACGGCTGTTTGCAGTAGTGATAGTACCTTCACCACCGAAACGTGCTTTAAGGTTTGCTTCGCTGTCTACTTCGATGCCGAAGATAGCTAGACGGTTAAGAACCATTTCACGGATAGGGCCAGAGTTCTCGCCGATACCGCCAGTGAAAGTGATTGCGTCTAGACGGCCTTCCATTGAAGCAGTGTAACCCGCTACGTATTTAGCTAGACGGTGACAGAACACGTCCATTGCGCGAGTTGCTTCTTCTTTCTCACCGTAGTTGTCTTCAACGAAACGACAGTCAGAAGTCACTTCAGTTAGACCAGCAAGACCAGACTCTTTAGTTAGCATGTTGTTGATTTCTTCAACAGAGTAACCTAGAGCGTCGTGTAGGTGGAATACGATAGCTGGGTCGATGTCACCACAACGAGTTCCCATTACTAGACCTTCAAGAGGAGTTAGACCCATAGAAGTGTCTACAGATTTACCGTTCTTGATTGCACACACAGAAGCACCGTTACCTAGGTGACAGTTGATGATGTTTACTTCTTCAACTGGCTTGTTTAGTAGGTTTGCAACTTCACGAGTGATGAATAGGTGTGAAGTACCGTGCATGCCGTAACGACGGATGCCGTGCTCTTTGTATAGTTTGTATGGAAGAGCGTATAGGAAAGACTCTTCAGGCATAGTTTGGTGGAACGCAGTGTCAAATACAGCAACGTTTTTAAGCTCTGGGAAGTTTACTTTAGCAGCTTCGATACCGATTAGGTGTGCTGGGTTGTGAAGAGGTGCGAAAGTTGCAGCGTCTTGAATACCCTTTAGAACTTCATCAGTGATCAGTGCAGATTGAGTGAACTGCTCACCACCGTGTACGATACGGTGACCGATAGCGCCTAGGTTAGCTTTAAGCTCTGGCTTAGAAGCAAGAATAGTTTCTACCATGAATGATAGTGCTTCTACGTGAGCTGCGCCTGCACCAAGTTGAGCTTCGTGCTTGCCGTCAAGTTTCCATTTCATACGAGCTTCTGGAAGACCAAGACACTCTGCAAGACCTGTTAGGTGCTCTGCACCTGTTTCTGCATCAACAACAGCAAATTTAAGAGAAGAACTACCACAGTTTAAAACTAAAACTAGCTTAGACATGTATGACTACCTGTTTATTCGTCTGACAAAAAAATCAGTTAAGGATGAAAATCAATCACAAGAATAGACGATACCAGCAAGGCTGCGCACTAATCTTGGTCAAAAATTGTTCTAATTCCATATAAAAGAATAGTGATGAACCCATCCATCACTATGATGCGATCCGTGCAGATAGGAATCTCGGAGTTGCTTAAATTGTAAATAACGGCAACAATGAGATTGAGGGTCTGCAAAGGATAGCGATAATAGGCAATGATAACAAAAAAATTTTGAAAGAATATTAACTTTCATCAATTTTTTGCGCCTTCAGTTGAAATGTTCAACTATTTTTTAGTGAGAGAGCGGTATGAGCAAACAAGTCGGATTGATCCATAGCCTGAAAGACGGTCAACGCTACATGGAGATCTGGCCGGTTCGTAAAGAGCTGAACGCCATTTTTCCCGAACAACGCATTATCAAAGCAACGCGCTTCGGCATAAAAGTGATGCCTGCAGTTGCGGCGATCAGTGTGCTCACTCAAATGGCTTTTAATAACTACAACGCATTACCGCAAGCCATTGTGGTTGCATTGTTTGCCATCAGTATGCCTTTGCAAGGTATGTGGTGGTTGGGCAGCCGTTCGAATACTAAACTTCCTCCTGCGCTAGCTTCTTGGTATCGAGAGCTACACCAAAAAATTACGGAGACAGGTTTCGCATTAGAACCTGCAAAAGCACGCCCAAGATACAAAGAATTAGCGGTGATCCTAAACCGAGCATTTCGCCAACTAGACAAGACAGCACTGGAACGTTGGTTCTAAACATCAAGACAAACCATTATTACTGAGATGGAGTGTGCAATTGCCACTCCATTTTTTATGCCTCCTATATAGGTTGTCCCTCCTTTCTTTGCTTGCAATAGCCGCTCTCACATCGATTGCGAGATCACAAATGTTACTTTGTTGTTAAATCTTACTTTTCTTTACCGAGACTTAGCGTTAATAATGAAAAACAGATGAACAAAAAGTGCACAGTTTTAAACACAACATCCCATCTTCCTCATTATTTCTGTTCAGCATTCATTTTCGAAGAGGCTTTCAGTTCAAGGACGAAGAGACATCAAGGAGTCATGATGAAAACGAAACATTTATTAGCTACTGCCATTCTTACCGCGACCACGGTTTTTTCCTCTGCCAACGTGCTTGCTAACACTGCCACTGTTGCGGTTTCACAAATCGTAGAACACCCTGCACTCGATGCGACTCGTCAGGGCTTGATAGATGGCTTGAAAGCAAAAGGCTATGAGCAAGGGAAGAATTTGGAGTTTGACTACAAAACGGCACAAGGTAACCCAGCTATAGCGGTACAGATTGCACGTCAATATGTGGGTGAAAGCCCAGATGTGCTTGTGGGCATAGCAACACCATCAGCACAGGCTTTGGTTTCTGCTACTCGTTCTATTCCAGTTGTGTTTACTGCAGTAACGGATCCGGTGGGCGCTAAGTTAGTTAAATCCATGCATCAGCCGGGTAAAAACGTCACCGGTCTTTCTGATTTGTCTCCTGTGGCGCAGCACGTTGCACTGATTCAAGAAATTTTGCCGAAAGCTAAATCCATTGGCGTGGTCTACAACCCTGGTGAGGCGAATGCAGTGACACTGGTGCAGCTGTTAAAAGAGAGCGCGGAAGCAAATGGCCTTGAAGTGGTAGAAGCGACAGCACTGAAGAGCGCAGATGTACAATCTGCGACTCAAGCTATTGCAGCTAAGTCAGATGTGATTTATGCACCGACAGATAACACAGTAGCTAGCGCGATTGAAGGTATGATCGTCGCAGCGAATCAGGCAAAGAAACCCGTCTTTGGTGGGGCGACTTCTTATGTAGAAAAAGGAGCGATTGCCAGTTTAGGTTTTGATTACTATCAGGTTGGTGTTCAAACTGCTGACTATGTTGCTGCGATTTTGGAAGGGCAAGAGCCGGGCAAGTTAGATGTCAAAGTAGCAACAGGCTCTGATCTGGTTGTGAATGAAGGTGCGGCAACTAAGCTGGGTATTCAACTACCGAGCTCTGTTGTGAAA
The DNA here is from genome assembly GCF_052037695.1 of Vibrio sp. WZ-1. Lineage (NCBI taxonomy): Bacteria > Pseudomonadati > Pseudomonadota > Gammaproteobacteria > Vibrionales > Vibrionaceae > Vibrio > Vibrio sp. WZ-1. The sequence continues at coordinate 173,146 of NZ_JBQEQR010000085.1, forward strand.
CGAGCGACTAGCATTCAGTAATAGTCGTGTTCAGGTCGGTTTAACGTCGACCTGACTTGTGCAGAAAGGAGCAGTTATGTCTGCATTTGCTTTTTTTGGTGCCCTCGAGATAGGCCTTATCTACGGTTTAGTTGCCTTGGGCGTCTACCTTACGTTTCGAGTACTAGATTTCCCTGATTTAAGTGTTGATGGTAGCTTTCCTATGGGTGCTGCCGTTGCCGCAACCGCTATTGTGGCGGGTATCAATCCTTGGATTGCCACAGGAATGGCAGTCATTGCTGGTGGCATGACAGGGTGGGTGACCGCCTTTCTAGCGGTTCGTTGTGGCATTCTTCATCTACTCGCTTCCATTCTTACCATGATTGCGGCGTTTTCTATCAACATTCGCATCATGGGCAAGCCGAACATGGCGCTGCTTGGAGAAGACACTATTCTTACCCCTTTTGAATCGATCGGCGATGCTATGTACATCCGCCCTTTGATTGTCGGTGTGCTGGTATTACTTTCCGCGCTATTTGTCGTGCGTCTTCTTAACAGCGATTTCGGTTTAGGGTTAAGAGCGACAGGGGTAAACGCCCGAATGGTGGCAGCGCAAGGGGCGAGTACTGGCTTTTACACTTACTTTGGCTTAGCGCTCTCTAACGGATTTGTTGGTTTTGCTGGGGCGTTATTTGCTCAGACCAACAGCTTTGCCGATGTCACCTCTGGTGTGGGTACCATCGTAGTTGGTCTTGCGGCGGTTATTCTTGGACAAACCCTTATTCCAGGGCGGAAAATCTGGGTTGCAGTTTGTGCGGTGATTATTGGTTCGGTGCTTTATCGCCTAGCAGTCGCGTTTGCCCTGAGTTCGGGAATGTTTGGCCTACAAGCATCGGATCTAAATTTGGTTACAGCCGTACTCGTCGCGGTAGCTTTGATAGCGCCGAAATTGAAACAGAGAATGAAAGCCAAACAACGAGTGTCGAATGCAAAACAAGCGGCATCGAAAAATGGATCAGGAGAGGCACTATGATTGAACTCAATGATATTCAAGTGACCTTCAATCCCGGCACTATTTTGGAAAATAGAGCGTTAAAAGGGGTGTCTTTAGAAGTACCTGAGCATGAGTTCCTCACCGTGATTGGATCCAACGGCGCGGGTAAATCAACGCTACTTGGTGCGGTGACGGGCGAAACGCCAATGATTGGTGGGCAAGTGATCATAGGGGGGCAAGATGTAACGCGTAAGACGGTTGCACAACGCGCCACTCAATGTGCTCGCGTATTCCAAGACCCACTAGCTGGTACTTGTGGGGATTTGTCCATTGAAGAAAACATGGCGCTTGCTTACATGCGGGGTCAGCGTCGCGGGTGGGGGATGGCGCTCTCAGCGAAACGTCGCAAGCTGTTTCAAGAGCGCATCAGCATTCTGGGTTTAGGGCTTGAAGATCGCCTTGGTGACAGCATTGGGCTGCTTTCTGGTGGTCAGCGTCAAGCGGTTAGTCTAGTTATGGCAACACTATCAGACAGTAAGCTACTACTGCTTGATGAACATACGGCTGCGTTAGACCCTCGTATGGCGGCTTTTGTTATTGACCTGACTAAGCGCATTGTCACCGAGTTTAATCTTACGGTAATGATGGTGACACACTCGATGAAGGATGCTCTGGCCTGTGGTGACAGGACAGTAATGTTGCACCAAGGAGAAATTGTTCTTGATGTAGCGGGTGAGCAGCGAGCGAATATGCAAGTACCAGACTTATTGGAAATGTTTTCTAAAGTGCGTGGAGAGGAGTTGGCAGATGACAGCTTGTTGTTGAACTAGCTTAGAGTGTTTGTCGACTACGCCTACCAAATGTGATCCTCCTTGAGAAAATAACCCGTACGGTATTTTTAAAAGGAGGATTTTTAGATGGGTGCTCTTTATTAAAATAGTGGAATATTCCAATACTAAGAGCGCTTACCATGACCCTTCCATTTATCTTCCATAGCCAGACTGAAGATGGCCTTGTTCTTGATGGTGAACGGCTTACCGTCATTTTGAAAACCGAAAACATCGAGTTTGATAGCGTGCACGTGCGCTGTGAACCAGACAACGAAGAATACCTCATAGAGATGACGCCTAGTGGTAATGCTGGTGAGCTTCAGTTGTGGAAAGCACAATTTGCAGCGAACCGAGACCGTGACGTCACCCATTATGTGTTCAAGCTGATCAAAGGCAACCACCAGCTTTGGCTTGATGGCAGAGGCGTGCATAAGCGTATGCCGCCGAAAGAGTTCCACTTTAAGTTGAACACGCAGTCTCAACCTCCTCGCTGGGTGCAAGAACAGGTCTTCTACCAGATATTTCCTGATCGCTTTGCGGCTAGCCAAGATGAGCAATCGATTCGAAATGCTTACGCTCAATACGACCCAGAAATTTTAGTAAAACCTTGGGGAGAGGCGGTTGGAACTCACCAAAATACGGGTGCAAGAGAGTTTTTCGGCGGCGATTTAAAAGGTGTTGAACAGAAGCTTGATTACTTGGATGAGTTGGGTGTGACAGCGTTGTATTTCAACCCAATTTTTACTGCACCAAGTAATCATAAATATGACACTACGGATTATTTCACGATCGACCCAATGTTTGGAAGCAATGAACGGTTTGCAGATTTGTGTGAACGAATTCATGGCAAGCAAATGAAGGTAGTTTTGGATGCGGTATTTAATCACACCTCAGTGGAGCACCCTTGGTTCGATATAAAACAAGAAGGTCTTGGGGCGTATGGAAACCCAAATTCAGATTTTCGTGACTATTACTTCTTCGAGGGAGAAACCAATAATTACATTGGCTGGAAAGGTATTGCTAGCCTACCCGTTCTGAACTTTGAAAATGAGCAGGTGCGCGATTACATCTATCAAAGTGAAGAGGCCGTAATCAAATATTGGCTCAAACCACCATATTCTGTTGATGGTTGGCGTTTTGATGTCATTCATATGTTGGGTGAAGGCGATGGTGCAAAAAACAACGCGCACTATGTGGAAGCTTTCCGTCAAGCAACCAAATCAACCAACCCTAATGCGTATGTGTTAGGTGAACACTTCTTTGAGGCGACGCAATGGCTGCAAGGCGGCCAAGAGGATGGAGCGATGAACTACTATGGTTTTGCCCATCCAGTGCGAGCATTTGTAGCTAAAAAAGATATTGCTTATGACCCGATCATGATTGGTGGACTGGATTTTAAAGAATGGTTAGATGAAGCAAGAGCAAAAATTCCTTGGCACAACCAACTATCCCAACTGAATCAGTTGGACAGCCACGATACTGCGCGCTTTCTTTCTCTGATTAAAGGGGACAACAAACGGATGGAATTAGCATTAATCATGCTGATGACGTACGTAGGAGTACCATGTGTTTATTATGGCAGTGAAGTTGGCCTAGAAGGCGGTTTGGATCCAGATAACAGACGTTGTTTCCCTTGGGGAGAGGTTGCAAAATCGAAATGGTTGCCAATCTATAAGCGTTGGATTGCCATACGTAGGAACTACCCATGTTTACAATCAGGTAGTCTTCAGTGGTTATATGCGTCTGATGATGTATTGGTCTTTGCAAGACAGCTGGGGAGTGAAGCTGTAATTGTTGCATTGAATTTTAGTGAAGATGTGCAATTGATTGATATTCCGTTATGGAAACTTGGCTTAAATGCTAAACACTTGCTTCAACTTTGCGAAACTGGCGATAAAGTTGATTATAGGCGTCATTTTTCTGTCAAGATCACACCTTTGACGTCTAGTTTATGGCAAGTGAAGTGACACTTAGCACCTAATTTATTAAAATTTATGAATACTTAAATTAAAAACTATAAACAGCCCCTGAATGGCTTAAGCTATTCAGGGTAAATAATAATCAGTCGTGGTATTCAATGGGTAATCAAAGGCGATTCAGCCTCAAGTTTGTCATCTTCTTCCCTCTGTTTTTGCTCTGTGTTGTCATGCTAGTGACAGCCAAAAACTACTATGATGCGATGAATCGCTACATCGACTTGGAATACGCTAAAATCGACCGAGCGGTCAATCGTGCAGTTAAAGTTCTGACAGCTCTAGATTATAGCTTCGTCAATTATTCAAATCCTGCCCATCCATTATTTAAAGAACACAATCATATGCTAGAAAATGACTTGTGTTATGTATGGCCTATTGATGTCTTGCTTCTAGAGAATACCCATTCAGGTGGACTGCCGGCTGTTGAGCTGGACTACATGATTGTTGGTCAAAAAGAACTGTGTGAACCGGGAAGTGAACTGTTCAAGGTGGCTGAAAAAAAAGCGGGTTTTGCTCCTTCCCTTTCATTCCTTCATGATATCGAATCGCACATTCTTGGTATCCACTATATCGATCAGAGAGGCTACGTTATTTCCTCTCCAGAAACGTACGCAAAGTACTTTACTCAAGAGCTTTGGAGTACGTTGAAAGCAAGACCGTTTTGGCAGAAAACAGCTCAGGATACCGTGAAAGTGACTATGTCTGGCCCCGCACCTATGTTGGACCGACATGACGGTCAGGTTATTAGCCTAACCGTGCCAATTTATGAGAAAGGAGAACATCAAGGTGTGTTGTCGATTGATTTTGATGTCGACGCCTTACTCAAAACGACGGACAACTTAGCGGGCAAGTTGCATGTCATTTCTAATGTAATGAACATGCCAGACAACATTTTGAGAGTTGAAACGGTAGAGCTAGAACGTTTAAGCTCAAATCATAAAATCTTCTATGAATACAATCTTTGGGACGAGCTTAAGAACTTACTTGTATTTGAGAAGTACAGTGTCGCCGTTGCGTTCTTTATTTATGTTCTGAGTACCGTCGCCCTATTTTTAGTCAATGCTCGTACAGAAAGTCGTTATTTTGAAGAGCTTGCAGCGAAAGATCCAATGACAGGTTTATTGAACCGTCGCGGAATGGAAGCGGTCTGGCGCAATAAAATCACGAAAAAGAATATTGCCTTAGCTGTATTTGATATCGATAACTTTAAATCTATTAATGATACTTATGGTCACGATGTTGGCGATGATGCGATTAAGGCTGTCGCGAGAGCCATTAAAGAAAATATTCGCCACACTGATGTCGCTTCTCGGTTCGGTGGTGAAGAGTTTGTTCTAGCAATCTACGATGAAGATATTGAATGTATGAAGCTCATTCTTCAACGAGTTGCGGATTCAATTGCAGCAAGCTCAAAGAAAGTAATAAAGGAAGGATTTACGGTTTCTGGTGGGGTTGTTGTGAAAGGCTCGACTCAGTTAGCGAGCTTTGATGAGCTTTTCAAAGTTGCTGATGAAAAACTGTACGAAGCGAAAACAACAGGAAAGAACAAAATCTGTTACTAGCGCAACAAATCTTAGTATTGAAAAGGGCGATCTAATCGCCCTTTTTAACACACAGAGAGGTCAAGTTTTTAAGCTACATTGAGGCGTGCTTGTAGCTCATCACGGTATCGTTGGATATGTTCAACGATTGGTGCTGCTTTATTAAACGTTCGGATCTCTCGGAATAGTTCGTTCGCTTCAGGGTAAGATTGGCGTAAGTACGCAAACCATTGTTTTACGCGGTTTGGATAATACAAACCTTTATCGCCTTTCATTTCAAACTGTGAGTAGTAAATCAACAAATCTACCACTTCATTCCAAGCCATCGGCTGGTGGTTGTATTTCACCATATTGCCAAGGTTTGGAATATTAAATGCACCACGGCATACCATTAAAGAGTCAACTCCTGTCGTTGCAATACAGCGTTGTCCATCTTCGTAGTTCCAAATCTCGCCATTGGCAATTAACGGGATATCAAAACGTTCACGAATTTTAGTTATGTATTCCCATTTGATCTCAGAGGCCTTGTAACCACCCTCTTTCGTACGTGCGTGGACAGTCAGTTCATTCGCGCCAGCTGATTGAATCGCATCAACGATCTCAAAGCAGTCCTCTGGATTTTCCCAGCCTAGGCGAATTTTCGCGGTAACAGGGATATCAGCAGGCACCGCGTCGCGACATGCTTTTACAACGTTGTGAATTAGGTCAGGATGCTGGAGTAGGGCTGCACCACCTTTACTTCTGTTGACCAATCTAGCGGGACAACCAAAGTTCAAATCAATACCGCGAGCGCCAAGTTCAGCTGCTTTGATCGCGTTCTCTGCCATCCAGTTTGGCTCTTGGCCAAGAAGTTGCACGTGAACGGGTACGCCAGATGCGGTTTGCGAGTCTTGCAGAAGCTCAGGGCACAGACGATGGAATACGTGATCAGGTAACAGTTGGTCGATGACTCGAACAAACTCTGTCACACAAAGATCATAGTCGTTTATCTCGGTTAGGATTTGGCGCATCAAATGGTCCAAAACGCCTTCCATCGGGCCTAATACAACTCGCATAGCTTGCCTAATACAGTTTGGTGGTAAAAAGGAGGGCGATTGTAGCGATGTGCGTGAAGTTTGTCATTAAAAGACTCATCAGCATCGAGTGACATCAACTAGCATCTTATAACCTCTAGGGTATAATGCCGCCAAATTCATGGGAAACCAGATGTCATGCAATACACATTAATTGAGAAAGGTGAAGTTCAAATCGACGAATCTTCACTGTTTATGGAAGGCGCGGTACTGGCTGCTAACCTGACCACGAAACCCTTAGCACCTGAATCATGGCTAGAGCCTCTTCTAGGTGAGGGTTTTAAAGCGATTCAGCCAGTCGTTGAAGAGCAGATTCACAAGCAGCACAACTACATATTGCGTAACGAGTACTCTATTCTTGCACTTACGGAAAACAAACCAGAGCAGTTAGCTGATTTTGCTGAAGGCTTTATGTCCGTTTGGCCGATGATTGAAGAGCAGTGGCATGATGTGGTGCTGAACGATGGCCTTGAGCGCATGCTACAGGCATTGTTAACAACGATGATGTTGGTAATTGATGAAGAGCAAACGCAACAGCAGATGCGTGATGCGGGTATTGAAACCCCGCCTGCGCTAACGGATTTCATCGAGCAGTTTGATCTTATGATCAACGAAGTCGCACTTGGTGCTGATGAGTTGATGGTAGGAAAAAAATCAAAGAGCTTAAACCCATTCAAAGGGGTGGGTCGTAACGATCTTTGCCCATGTGAAAGCGGTAGGAAATTTAAGCAATGCTGCGGTAAATAACAGATATACAGATAAAAAGAAAAGCCGACTTGTAGTCGGCTTTTTTGTGTAATGTCGTTAGAAATTAGAGTTTAAGGCTCATCAATTATTGAATTGGGTTTTTGCGCTTACCACCAAAGAATTGAGCGATCACGATAAAGGCAAAAGCAATTAGGTTACCCGCGAAAATCACTACAAGCCACTGAGGCATAGAAAGGCCAAGGAACTGCCACACGATCTTCGCACAGTCACCATATGCTTCAAACATCCACGGAACCCACTGATTTAAAGGTGCCCAGCTAGGGAAGGTAACAAACAGATCACAAGTTGCAAATGGTGATGGATTGAACTGGTAGTCGACATGCTGCATCGCCAGCATCAAACCTTTATAAGCACTTGCTCCCCATGCTGCCAATGCCACCCAACGCACAAGAGGGTTATTGGGTGCAATAAGACCAATCATTGCAGCTGCGCCGATTCCCATCATGGCGACACGCTCATAAATGCACATAACGCAAGGTGCAAGCATCATCACGTGTTGGAAGAATAAAGCACAGGCTTCGAAAAAAACGATTGCGATAAGAAGAAGAAGCCAAGACAAGCGTCCCTTCGAGAAGTCATTCAGTGATGCAAAAATAGTCACAAGTTATATCCTATTGATGAAATTAAAAAGCTCTGAATACTCAGAGCTTTTTAACGTGGATAAGTTTCTTAATCAACCAAATTTTAATGGCCGCTAGATACTGCCGGAGCGATATCACCACTGTGCGGAACGATCCAGCCCGCGTCGTAGAAAGAAGCTGTTGCTGGTTCTAGGAAGAACATAATTCCCATCAAACCAACCAAAGCCAGTACAACGGTGTATGGCAGTGCCATTACTACCATGCGACCGTAAGATAGACGAATCAACGGTGCCAGTGCTGAAGTTAGCAAGAATAGGAAAGCAGCTTGACCGTTTGGAGTCGCAACTGAAGGTAGGTTAGTACCAGTGTTAATTGCCACTGCTAGTAGATCAAATTGTTCACGTGTAATTAGGCCTTCCATGAGAGCCGTTTTCACTTCATTGATGTATACCGTACCAACGAATACGTTATCCGAAACCATAGATAATAGTCCGTTTGCTACGTAGAACAAAGCAAGCTGAGCGCCTTTGTCCTCGACAGCAAGTACTGCGTCAATAACAGGCTTGAACAGCTCTTGGTCAATGATAACGGCAACGACAGCAAAGAATACTGCTAAAAGTGCGGTAAATGGCAGAGCCTCTTCAAACGCTTTACCCATAGAGTGCTCTTCGATAACTCCGGTAAACGATGTCGCTAGAATGATTACTGATAGACCGATTAGACCTACCGCCGCTAAGTGGAGTGCTAATGCCGCGATTAACCAAACTGCAATAAGGCCTTGAACCCAAAGCTTAGCCACGTCTTGGTTTGTACGCGTCTTACGTTCTTCACGATCGAAATCAACGAGGATTTGACGGACGTTGTCAGGAAGTTTTACTCCATAGCCAAATACTTTTAGCTTTTCAACAACCGCACAAGTGATCAAACCACAGATAAATACAGGTAGTGTCACAGGTGACATGCGAATTAGAAACTCGCCAAATAACCAACCTGCTTGATCGGCAATAATCAGGTTTTGTGGTTCACCAACCATAGTAGTCACACCACCTAGCGCGGTACCAACACCAGCATGCATTAGTAACGAACGTAGAAATGCACGATAGTTTTCTAGGTCATCACGGGTTAGTTCTGTGATGGTGTCATCTTGAGTATGGTCGTGGTCTCCAATTGGGTTACCAGAAGCAACTTTGTGGTAAATCGAGTAGAAACCAACCGCAACGCTGATAACAACGGCAATTACTGTCAAAGCATCTAAGAAAGCTGAAAGAAATGCAGCTGCAAAACAAAATGCGAGTGAAAGTAAAGTTTTTGAACGAATACCAAGCAATATCTTCGTAAAGATGAATAGCAAAAGGTGCTTCATGAAGTAGATACCCGCTACCATAAATACAAGTAGTAGGAGCACCTCTATATTGGCTACAAGCTCATGCTTCACCTGTGCAGGGCTTGTCATTCCAATCGCAACCGCTTCTATTGCTAGAAGACCGCCCGGTTGCAGTGGGTAGCATTTTAGAGCCATTGCTAGAGTGAAAATAAATTCAGCAACTAACAACCAACCAGCTACGAATGGATCAATTAGAAAGAATACAATTGGGTTAACAATTAGGAAGGCTATAATGGCAACTTTGTACCAATCAGGCGCCTTACCAAGAAAGTTCTTGATAAAGGCGTTTCCGAGCGATATCGGCATGATAATTCTCTTTATAACAAAATTATGAATAGACACTACAATAGTGCTTCAGCTTCTGTTTATTAGGCTTATTAGTTAGCCTTTTTAAACAATAACTTAGAAAAACAACAATCCTTTGTTCTCTTGTAGTCTTGCCAAGTTACTTCCCCTGAAACTCAAGCACCGCTCACTTTCGACCGCAACTCTACACTCAGTCAATCAATAGTCAACAACAAAACTTAATGCTACCGACTAAAACGGCTTTTTAATTGTAATAACGCGATCAAAACGGCGTTACTATATCATGAAAAGCTTATAAAAATTCACCTTGGATTTTAATTTACGTTCAATGACGAGAAAAGATAAATTAATAAAGAACATTAACCATTAGGCACAATTTTATTTTGCATATTTTGATCTAAAAAATGTGATCAATAATGCTTTATTACAGCTTGCTTTGTGCCCTATGTCGGGGAATTAAAATATGGATTTCACGTCTTTGGTTCCATTAATAACCGGTAGCAATTTACTGAAGCAAATAGAGTATTAACTCTATATTTAAACTTCGTTTCATTTATTGATCGTTAATTTTCTCAAATCGTTAACTAGTGGTATGATGAGTCCTATCGACCCTTAGAAATCAATATTGGATAAAAACAGAATGGTCATTAAGGCTAAAAGCCCTGCGGGTTTCGCAGAAAAATACATTATCGAGAGCATTTGGAACGGCCGTTTTCCACCTGGCTCAATTTTACCCGCTGAACGTGAGCTATCTGAACTAATTGGTGTTACCCGTACAACTCTACGTGAAGTGCTACAGCGTCTTGCGCGAGATGGCTGGCTAACTATCCAGCATGGTAAACCAACCAAAGTTAACCAATTCATGGAGACGTCGGGTCTGCATATCTTGGATACGCTGATGACGCTAGATGTGGATAATGCAACGAATATCGTTGAAGACCTGCTTGCAGCACGTACTAACATCAGTCCAATTTTTATGCGTTATGCGTTCAAGGCAAACAAAGAAGCATCTGAGCGCACTATTCAGAACGTGATTGAGTCGTGTGAAGCGCTTGTTAGTGCCTCTTCTTGGGATGAATTTATCACAGCTTCGCCATACGCAGACAAGATCCTGCAAAGCGTAAAAGAAGACAACGAGAAAGATGAAGCGAAACGCCAAGAAATCTTGATCGCGAAGACGTTCAACTTCTACGATTACATGCTGTTCCAACGCCTAGCATTCCATTCTGGCAACCAGATTTACGGTCTGATTTTCAACGGCTTGAGAAAGCTTTATGATCGAGTGGGCAGCTACTACTTCTCCAATCCTGCATCACGTGACTTGGCGCTACGCTTCTACCGTCAGCTCCTAGAAACGTGTGCAACAGGTCAGCGTGACCAACTACCAGTAGTGATTCGCCACTACGGTATGGAAAGCGCACAGATCTGGAACGAAATGAAGCAAGAGTTGCCAACGAACTTCACAGAAGACGACAGCTAATCAATTCTTGAATTCAACAATCTCAAAACAAAACCGCAGGCCTATACCTGCGGTTTTTTATTGGTGTTGAAAATCGTTCAAGCGATCAATCCGATGATTAAGCTAAGGACAGTCTGGGTAAAGGTAAGTAGAGGGTTTCTATGATGTCTGAAAGCATTTGGTCGTAGGTATTAAACACGGATAGGGATAAGTCTGAACTAATATCATAGAGTTCTTCTTCAGTTAAGGTGGCTACTTCACCTCCAATGTACTCGTTCAGTGACTGAATCGATCTGGTCGATGTTGGCGATGCAAGGCTCAAAGGACTAATGACTGCCAATTGGTTAAGTCTTCTAATCATCACCGATGCGTAGTTTCTCATTCGTTCGGAGCCACCTTTGTCTTCCATGTCCTGAATACTGATACGTAGTTGTGTCAGTGTCTCTAAACTATCAATCACAGTTTGCCAGTTCATATGGTACTCATCATATAACTCGTCTCTCTGGGCGGTTGCGAGCCATGCGATGGTGACTTCATCCATCAAAAACAAACAATGACGAATTGATTTGCCATGTTCCATCTGATTACGCGCCACAGTGTTGTCTTGCCATTGCTCCATCAACTTGTCGACTTTGATTTGCAGCACGCGATACATGGGTTTGTTCTCAAACCGAGAGGTTTCCACTAATTGGTGTAATTTATAGCCTAGTTCCTGATGAATTTGCTCTATCTCTTTTTCGTGATTTTGTCGGTGTTGAATAGAATAGTGGGTTACTGCTCGATGGCGACGCAACAGGTGGACGACATCGCGCAATAACGTGAGTAATTGATACTTGCGAGTGTGTTGTTTTTCCCGTTTCGCAGCCAAATGATAGATCCCAGCCAGAATGGCAATCGAGATTAAAGTAGAAATCAAAACAAACATAACCAACTCCTTGTTAGTACTATTGATCTAGCAATTAAGAGGAGCAGTTTTGATGCCAATAGATAAATTATTTTAAAACAATGAGTTACGATTATTAGTGGTAAGGGAGGGGATTAGTTTGGTGCGCGATTTCACCAAAAGTGTGAATTTGCTCAAATTACATCGTAGTTGTGTATACCTTTCCTGATTGGATGAAATTAGTGCTAGTTCTAAAGTCGTAAAGTTTTCTAATTGCATTTAATTGCGCAGGAACCCTCGATTCAAGTCACGGTGCTGGTAGGCTAACTGATGATCTATTTGTATATGCTATGGGTTGTTTATGTAAATAACAGAGGGAATTACTTTGTCCAACGCGCTTGAAATTTGCTTTAGTACAACACCAAAGTCAAAGTTACCTGTAGATGTCAAAAACAAAACAGCCTACAGCCAGTTTAGAAAAGACAATCCGCATATACTCGGCACCTTTATCCCTGCTGGGACTCCGTTCATTCTAAGTAATAATTCGTCTAATTCCGTAGAGAAAATTAGGAATGATAGGCCAGATATTGCATGTGCTCTTGACACAGTGAAGAGTTGGTCTCAAGAAACGAAAAGAAATGTGGCCCACCTTTCTAGCGAATTTGGCGATGAAAACTTACAGGCAATAGCATACATCTATGAAAAAGAAATTAAGCCGTTCTTAGATGCAACTAATACCGTTATGGGCGGAAAGTTGGATGAATACACCGCAGCTGGAGCTGCGGCAACAGCGATCAATGAAAAACAGGCTAGGATGAGTAACTTTGGTAAAGCGTTGCTCAGCTATCAGAATGCGCTGATCAATGTACGACTTGCTGCTAAAAGTGGAGCCAAGAAAACTGAACTTCTGAAGCTAGGCAACAAAGTTAAGTTCGCACATGACTCTTTAAACAAGCAGTTTCTAAAAGAACTGACTCATTACTCAGGGCGAGTTAAGAGTAGTAAAGGCAATATTTGGAGTAACCCTGGACGAGGAATAAATATTGCCAAAAGCGGCAGGAACTCAAGTAAGCTTCAACTCACATCTCTGGCCAATATACGTTCTGTTAGAGCACTAGAGGTTGGCTCTGATGTTATTGGAAAAAAGATTATTGCCATAGATGCAGGTGTTAGATTCAACAACGTACGCAATGCGAAGAGTAATGGTAAAGATTGGCAAAAAAAAGCGGTGATGGAAGTCGCAGGCTTCGGAGCGAGTAATGCTGCAGGGGCTTGGACGACCGCAAAAGTTGTAACGGCAGGTATGGGGATTGCGTTAGCAGCGGGGCCACTGGGCATTGTAGTACTTATTGGTGTTGGGTTAGGGGCTGGTTATACAGCAGCTAAGGTTGCTGATAGTGCTGCACAAAGCCTAGCTAAAAGCGCTTATGAAGTTAGTTCCGATATCAATTGGTTTTAATGGGGGCATATGTCTTTTTTTGATATTATAAACATGATTATTGGATGCACTTGGCTAGTGAGTACCTTGCTTTTTATTCGTATATCGGTAAAGCGGATTGAGAAAAAAATGTTGCGGGATGGTCATGACCCTATTGATTGGGACAGAAATGGGTGGGGTTTTAGATTTCCTATGTACACATCAGTATTGATGCGAGGAAAGCCAGCTAAAGTATCACTTTTGGATGATCAACTAATACTAAAATACGCAACAACGCTTGATAGAGTACTTGCGTATATTGTAAGCATCAGTTTTGTGCTTTTCCTTGTGTGTGGCGCGATCATTACTTGGGGACCGGAAGAGTATAGGTTGCATTAAGTAATTTTATCTTGTTGTAAAAAAGGCTTAACTGAACTAGTTAAGCCTTTCTATTATGCGAAGAGCATTACATTACACGCATACCTGGTTGAGCACCTTCGTGCGGCTCAAGGATCCATAGGTCGCTGCCACCAGGGCCCGCTGCTAGGATCATGCCTTCAGACATACCAAACTTCATCTTACGAGGTTTTAGGTTTGCTACCATTACGGTTAGCTTGCCTTCTAACTCTTCAGGTTTGTACGCAGATTTAATGCCAGAGAATACCTGACGAGTTTCACCGCCGATGTCTAGCTGGAACTTAAGCAGTTTGTTTGCTTTTGGCACTTCTTCACAAGAGATGATACGTGCGATACGCATATCTACTGCAGCGAAAGCGTCAAATTCAATCTCTTCTGCGATTGGATCTTTGTCTAGTTCAGTTTGGCTTGCTTTGTTCTTTGCTGCTTCTGCCGCTTCTTTTGCTGCAACTTCTGCTGCCGCGTCTTCTTTAGAAGCTTCAATCATCGCTTCAACCTTCTTAGGGTCGATACGATTGAATAGTGCTTTGAACTTAGTGATCTCGTGATCAGTCAGTGGTGCTGCGATGCCTTCCCAAGTTAGCGTCTCGTTTAGGAACGCTTCAGTACGTGCAGCAAGTTCTGGCATGACTGGTTTCAGGTAAGTCATCAGAACGCGGAATAGGTTGATACCAACAGAACAGATGTCTTGTAGTTCTTGGTCTTTACCTTCCTCTTTCGCCACAACCCACGGTGCTTTCTCATCAACGTATTGGTTTGCTTTGTCTGCTAGTGCTGTGATTTCACGGATAGCACGGCCAAACTCGCGAGTCTCGTAAAGCTCGGCGATACGGTCAGAAGCTGCTGTGAACTCGTTGTATAGCTCAGTTTCAGCAAAGTTAGCAGATAGCTTGCCTTCAAAACGCTTAGAGATGAAGCCAGCGTTACGTGATGCTAGGTTAACAATCTTGTTTACTACGTCAGCATTAACACGCTGAGTGAAGTCTTCAAGGTTAAGATCTAGATCATCAATACGGCTGTTTAGCTTCGCTGCGTAGTAGTAACGTAGACACTCTGGGTCTAGGTGATCTAGGTACGTTGCTGCTTTGATGAACGTACCTTTAGACTTAGACATCTTCGCGCCATTTACCGTTACGTAGCCGTGTACGAATACGTTGTTTGGCTTGCGGAAACCAGAGCCTTCAAGCATTGCTGGCCAGAATAGAGAGTGGAAGTAAACAATGTCTTTACCAATGAAGTGGTAAAGCTCAGTTGTGCTGTCTTTCTTCCAGTACTCATCAAAGTCCAGGCCTTCAGTTTTGTTACATAGGTTCTTGAATGAAGCCATGTAGCCAACCGGTGCGTCTAGCCATACGTAGAAGAACTTGTTCTTTTCGCCTGGGATTTCAAAGCCGAAGTAAGGCGCATCACGTGAGATATCCCACTGCTGAAGACCAGACTCAAACCACTCTTGCATTTTGTTAGCAGTTTCAGCTTGCAGTGAACCAGAACGTGTCCACTCTTTTAGCATGCTTTCGAACTGAGGCAGGTCGAAGAAGAAGTGCTCAGAGTCTTTCATTACTGGAGTTGCGCCAGAAACTGCTGATTTAGGATCAATCAGTTCAGTTGGACTGTACGTCTCACCACAGTTATCACAGTTGTCACCGTATTGGTCTTCTGACTTACACTTAGGACAAGTACCTTTTACGAAACGGTCTGGTAGGAACATTTCTTTCTCAGGATCGAACAGCTGAGAGATAGTACGGCTAGAGATAAAACCGTTTTTCTTCAGCTCAAGGTAGATATGAGAAGCTAGCTCACGGTTCTCTTCTGAGTGTGTGCTGTGGTAGTTATCAAAGCTAATATCAAAGCCAGCGAAGTCTTTTTGATGCTCTTCGCTAACAGCTGCGATCATCTCTTCTGGCGTAATACCCATCTGTTGTGCTTTTAGCATGATTGGCGTGCCGTGAGCATCGTCAGCACAGATGAAGTTTACAGTGTTGCCACGTAGGCGTTGGTAGCGAACCCAGATGTCAGCTTGAATGTGCTCAAGCATATGACCTAGGTGAATCGAACCATTAGCGTACGGAAGGGCACAAGTTACCAGCAGTTTTCTTGGATCGTTTGCCATACTTAATAATCGCTTTTTGATAGGTATAAAAAAATAGAGAGTAATACTACCCCATGAGCACCCTAACGCCAAGGCATCAAACCATGGATTGCCTTAGTTTTTTTGGGGTTCTGAATCTTGTCTCTGAGTGCTACGATTAGAGTGTTATACCCAAGTGACTTCAAGATGCGCAAGACCTAAGCACTTTGAGGTTATTTAGGTATAAAGGAGGCGTCATGCATCAGTTCACTTCGAAACAAGATTTTTGTCATTGGCTAAACCAGTTCCAACATCCACAGTTGGTGGAAAACTGGGCTGATATTTATGGGATGGTCTCGATCCCTGCGCAAGGAGGTATTCAAATTACCTTGCCATTTGCGAGTAATGACCTTCAAGCGGCATTGTGCGATTGGATTAGAGAACAGCAAGCATCAGGTGACGTTCCTGCGTTTGATTTCCAAATTGAGTTAGGTGTTAAAGCACTTGAAACTCAAGTTACCAATGCGGTAAAGGGGGTTAAGAACATCATTGCAGTCAGTTCTGCGAAAGGTGGGGTGGGGAAATCAACCACGGCCGTGAACCTTGCTCTAGCAATAGCACAATCTGGCGCGAAAGTGGGTCTGTTGGATGCAGACATTTATGGACCGTCTGTGCCGATGATGCTGGGTCAAGAAGACGCAAAGCCTGAAGTGCGAGACGCAAAATGGATGGAGCCTATTTTTGCTCATGGCATCTATACTCATTCTATTGGTTACTTGGTAGATAAGTCGGAAGCGGCAATATGGCGCGGCCCTATGGCTTCTAAGGCGTTATCGCAATTGTTGACAGAGACTGAATGGCCGGAACTTGATTACTTGGTTATTGATATGCCGCCGGGCACAGGGGACATTCAGCTTACTTTGTCACAGCAAATTCCGGTGACGGGTACCGTACTTGTGACAACACCGCAAGACTTAGCGTTGGCAGATGCTCGAAAAGGGGCAGCTATGTTCCATAAGGTGAATGTGCCAGTGGTGGGCGTCGTGGAGAACATGAGCTACCACATTTGTAGCCAGTGCGGGGCGGTTGAGCACATTTTCGGTACCGGCGGTGCGGAAAAAATGTCGCAAGAGTTTGGTTTGGCGTTGCTAGGACAGATCCCACTACATATCTCAATGCGAGAAGATATTGATGCGGGTATCCCAACGGTGGCAAGACGGCCAGATAGCGAGCATGCGGGTTACTATAAACAACTCGCAGATCGAGTTTGTGGCACAATGTATTGGCAAGGTAAAGCCAAACCGGATGCAATCAGTTTTACTATGGTGAACTGAGTTTAATATCAACGCTGGTTGAATGTTACACATTTAAACGTTTGCTTGGAGGTTAATCCTCTGAGTCGACAGAAACTTATAACTAAACCCTAATTCCAACTAGTCACGAAGGGGGGAACTCCCTATAATCAGGCAGTTTATCTTTTTATGTGACTAGAAAATCATCATCGGGTGCAAACTAATGTCTGATAATAATCAATGCGTCATCGTAGGTATTGCTGGCGCTTCTGCTTCTGGAAAAAGTCTGATCGCGAGCACAATTTACAATGAGCTTCGCGAGAAAGTGGGCGATCATCAAATCGGTGTCATCACGGAAGATTGCTACTACAACGACCAAAGCCAACTAAGCATGGAAGAGCGTGTAAAGACTAACTACGACCACCCGAGCGCGTTGGACCACGACCTTCTCTGTGAACACCTAGAGAAATTGGTGCGTGGCGAGGCTGTAGAAGTTCCGGAATACAGCTACACAGAGCACACTCGTACAAGTAACACCACACCAATGACCCCTAAAAAGGTAATCATTTTGGAAGGTATCTTGCTGCTAACAGATCCGCGTCTTCGAAATTTAATGCACGCGACAGTATTCATGGACACGCCGCTAGACATTTGTCTGCTTCGTCGTGTTAAGCGTGACGTTGAAGAACGTGGTCGTACAATGGAATCTGTTCTTAAGCAATACCAACAGACTGTTCGTCCGATGTTCATGCAATTTATCGAACCTTCTAAGCAATACGCGGACATCATCGTTCCTCGTGGTGGTAAAAACCGTATTGCAATCGATGTTCTTAAAGCGCATATTGCAAAACTTCTGAAAGCTTAAGTCTTTATACGGCTATATCGCTTTATTTTTGCATAAAGAAGTGGCACCTTAGGTGCCACTTCTTTTTTTTGTTTTTAAATTAGCCAGTTGCAATAAAAAATCGGATGATCTTCACGCTGTTGTGGAACTGTCGGCGATAAAACCAGTCTGTGCTTATAATTGTAAAAACACTCGAGCAAGGAAAATACGAATGAAGAAACTGCTCTTAATCATTGCCATTCCAATTGTGGCGATTTTGGCTGTCATTTTGGCGTTAGTGATTCTTGTTAACCCAAACCAGTTCAAACCGCTTATTGTGGAACAAGTCCAAAAACAAACAGGATTAGAATTGGCGATTGAAGGCGACATCAATTGGCAGTTTTTCCCATCAATAGGTTTTGAGTTAGGACGTACCGAACTAAGAAATCCAGATGGCTTTAGCCAACCAAATCTATTTAAAGTGGAGACGGTGGGTGTGGATGTCTCAGTCACTCCTCTATTCAGCAAACAACTGGAAATTGGTAACGTCACTCTTGATGGTGCAGAGTTCTATCTTGAAACACTAAAAGATGGCACTAAGAACATTGATGCTTTAACCAAAGCACAAACCCAACAAGCACAGCAAACAACAGGTGCTGTATCTGAACAAGTAGCAGACTCTAAAAGTGCAGCCTCTGACTGGACGATCAATCTGGCTGGTGTCACCATTTCAAATGGCTATGTTGAGATCCAAGACAAGCAAGCGGGTAGCTACACCAAGCTTTCTGATATCTCTTTAAATCTTTCTCAATTTGCCTTCGATAGCTGGACAACCGCTGATTTCGGCGTGAAGGGTGAAATGAACGATCAGACGTTCACAGCGAAAGGTAAAGCGGATTTCAAACTGGCGAAAGGTTTAACAAGTTACGCTCTGAAAAACATCAATTTTGATGCGACTTACACTGATCCTGTAAACAAAATCGAGTCTGCGACCATTGGCTTAGACACGTTTGAGTTCGATAAAGCAAACAACCTAAGCTACGCATTAAAAGGCGAAGCAGGTGGCATGAAGTTAGACATGCAAGGCGGTGGTGAGCTGAATGTCGATAAGGCGATCAGCAAAGTGCAATTGAATAAGCTGACGCTGAATGCGACTTTTGAAGGTGAAGCGTTACCGCAATCGCCAATGAAACTCGGCATGGCTTCAGACCTTTCATTCGATTTGGCTAAGAGCCATTTGAGCTTTGTTCTAGAAAAGCTAACTGCAAATGCCATTTCACTGGATGGTAAAGCGGATGTGACTCTAGGGGATATTCCGAAAGTTCGCTTTGCCGTACATAGCCCTAACATCGACTTGGATGAATTCCTTGGCTTGAATCAACCAGCACCAGCTAGCGACAAGCCAGCATCCGGTGGTGAAAGTGCGCCAGCAGGGCCGGAAGTTGAACCAGATTTGTCTGCATTAAAGACTCTGGATGTGAAAGGCGATATTACGATTGATAAGTTCAAAGCGGCTAACGCGAAGATGGAAGCGGTTAAAGCAAGCTTCTCTATCAATCGTGGTGTCTTTGACCTAACTTCATTCAGCTCTAAGTTGTACCAAGGCACGATTACTGCAACCGCTAAACTAGACGCACGTAAATCACCTGCAACTTACTCAGCGAAGAAATCGATTAAAGGTGTACATGTTCAACCGTTGCTTATCGATGTAGCAGGTAATGATATGTTGGAAGGTACAGGTAATATCGATGTGAATATCAGTGGTAAGAGCCTGACACCGACGGGGATGAAGAAAAACCTTGTCGGTACTATTGATATCAACTTTACGGATGGTGCGGTAAACGGTATTAACGTTGCTCAACTAATTCGTGAAAACTATGCGCGATTTAAAGGTCAAAGCCTAGAGGGCACGGACGAAGTTAAGAAAACAGACTTCAGTGCCATGACCGCGACGTTGAAGTTGAACAAAGGTGTGGTTTCTACCGATAACATGAAAGCGCAATCTCCACTTCTTCGCGTTCGTGGTAAAGGCAAAGCGAATTACCTAAATGAAACTGTCGATTTCACCATCAGCACCTCGATTGTCGGCTCGCTTGAAGGGCAAGGGGGTAAGAACATTGATGAGTTAAAAGACATCACAATCCCTATTAACGTGTCTGGCAAGTGGGCAGATCCTAAGTTCAAGCTTGTTTTTGATGATGTATTGAAGCAAAAAGCACAGAAAGAAATTGACCGTGGTGTAGAGAAGCTAACGGACAAGATCAAAGACGAGAAAACCAAAGAAGCCGTAGATGGTTTGTTGAAGAATCTATTCAACTAATGCTCAAACATGAAAAGTAAAAGGGTTGGCATTGAGCCAACCCTTTTTGTTTGCGATTTCTGTTGTCTCGCGAAGAGCAATAGTAAACACTTACCAATCCACACCTTTCAAGGCTTTTACACCAGATTCAAAAGCGTGCTTTACGTTCTTCACTTCAGATACAGTATCAGCCATTTCAATCAAAGTACGGTGTGCTCCTCGGCCAGTAATGACGACCGATTGCATCTTAGGACGGTTATTCAGCGCTTCGACCACTTCATCTAGGTCGATATAGCCATAGCTCACCATGTACGTCAGTTCGTCAAACAGAATTACATCAATCGATTCGTCGGTGAGCATACGCTTACACTCTTGCCAAACCAGTTGCGCTGCTTCAGTATCGGAGGTTTTGTTTTGTGTCTCCCATGTAAAACCCGTCGCCATGACTTGGAACTCAACACCGAGCTTTTCAAGTAGGTTACGCTCTCCGTTGTCCCATGTGCCCTTGATAAACTGAGCAACAGAACACTTCAAACCGTGGCCTACCGCTCGCGCAATAGTACCGAAGCCTGAAGTTGATTTACCTTTGCCATTACCTGTAATGATCAGCAATAAACCTTTTTCTTCTTGGGCGGCAGCGATCTTGGCGTCTACCTGTTGTTTTACTTTTTGTTGGCGAGCCTTATGGCGAGCTTCTTTGTTTTCTTCGATAGACATGCGGCTTCCTCAATTCCTTTTTGTACCTTGTACGGGGTGACTTGGGTTCATTGAATTATCTCGCTATGATAGACCAACATACCGTGAAGAAAAACCATCGATAATTCAGGGAATAAAATGAAGAAACTACTCGTTGTTTGTATGGGAAATATCTGCCGCTCGCCAACCGGGGAGGCAGTGCTAAGAGCAAAAGCGCAGGAGCTGGGTGTGGTTGTAGAAGTGGACTCTGCTGGGACAATTGGCTACCACGCCGGTAACCAGCCTGATGCGCGTTCGATGCAAGCTGGTAAGCAACGAGGTTATTCGTTTAAAGGGATGCGTTCTCGAAAGGTAACATTAGAGGACTTTGAGGAGTTTGATATGGTGCTAGCCGCGGATAAAGCGAACTTGGCTGATCTTCTCGATCTTTGTCCTAGAGAGCATCGCCATAAAGTATCACTGTTTTTGAGTCACTCAAGTTCTGATTACAATGAAATCCCAGACCCATATTATGGTGGTGATGCAGGCTTTGAGTTGGTACTTGATTTGATTGAAGAGGCGTCAGAAGCGATTTTGAACAAGCTCTAAGCATTTACAACGTGCCAGATACCAAAAGGGATGAGTATTACTCATCCCTTTTTGCATTATTCATAAAGCTAAAAACTGCAATTTATGTTGGCTTAGCCAGCCAGAATGTCAGTTGCAACTTTATAGCTTGGGTCTTCTTTTACGTTGATTTCTACCAAGCTACCAGCTTTATCTAGAAGCTTGCGGCAGTCTGGGCTCAAGTGGCGTAGGTGAAGTGTTTTACCTAGTGCAGCGTAGCGCTCTGCCAAAGTTTCAATCGCTTCGATTGCGGAGTGATCTGTTACGCGAGAGTCTGCGAAGTCAACGATAATATCTTTTGGATCGCCGTGCGCGTTAAACAGTTCTAGGAAGTTTGCCGCTGAGCCGAAGAAGATAGGGCCGTGAATCTTGTACTCTTTTGAGCCTTCATCATTTAGTCGAGTATCCGCATAGATATGCTTCGCATGTTGCCATGCAAACATGAGAGCAGATGCTACAACGCCCACTGCAACTGCAACCGCTAGGTCAGTTAGAACCGTCACAACTGTTACTAGAACAATAACGAAGAAATCTTGTTTAGGTACACGACGTGCCAGTTTGAATGTCGCCCATTCAAATGTGCCGATAACCACCATGAACATTACACCAACGAGCGCGGCTAGAGGGATCATCTCAATCAGCGAAGAAGCAAATAGGATGAACATCAGTAGAGCGATTGCAGCAACGATACCTGATAGACGGCCACGACCACCTGAGTTCACGTTGATCATTGACTGGCCGATCATCGCACAACCACCCATTGCACCAAACACTGAACAAGTCATGTTCGCCATACCTTGACCAACACATTCACGGTTAGATTGACCACGTGTGTTGGTCATTTCATCTAGCACCGTTAGCGTCAGTAGAGACTCAATCAGGCCGATAGCCGCAAGAATGATTGCGTAAGGCAAGATGATTTGCAGTGTTTCAAGAGTGAAAGGTACAGCTGGAATAGAGAAGGTCGGAAGAGAGCCCGCCAAAGTCGCTGCTTCGTCACCAGACATAGTACGTAGGAAGTCAACAACGGTACGCGTTTCTAGATCCAAGCCAACCACAAGAGCCGTCACCGTCACGATTGCTACTAGAGAAGACGGTACCGCAGTTGTGAGCTTTGGTAGGAAGTGAATGATCGCCATTGTTAGCGCAACGAGCCCCAGCATTAGCAGCATTTGGTCTTGTGGTAGCCAAGTCAGCATGCCGTTGATGTCTGGTGCTTTAAACTGGCCCAATTGTGCTAAGAAGATAACAATAGCAAGACCGTTTACGAAACCAATCATTACCGGGTGAGGTACGATTCGGATGAATTTACCTAGCTTGAATAGACCAGCTGCGATCTGAAGAATACCCGCCAGCATAATAGCAGCAAATAGGTATTGAACGCCGTGAGTCGCGACCAGCGATACCATAACAACGGCCATTGCGCCTGTTGCACCAGAAATCATACCTGGGCGACCACCAAAGATAGAGGTGATAAGGCCAACAATAAAGGCTGCGTACAGGCCAACCATAGGGTCAACACCGGCAACGAATGCAAATGCAACGGCTTCAGGGACCAGTGCTAATGCAACAGTTAGGCCTGATAGCACGTCGTTTTTTACGGAGTGCTTAGAAAATTGAGGGAATTCGAACATGTTTTGTATTGAGTTCTCTTGGCGATGAATTTCTCTCGACACATATTCGTATTTGCACAAGCACTGGTGGTCGAAGATGTTACTTCGTATCAGCGCAAACCGTAGTAAAAAAGAGCAGCATCAGAATGGTGTCGAAAACTTGAGTCGGCGAATGCTACCGAAAAGTGTGATTAAGTTCAAGAATGAAGGGGATATTGACGCACAAATGTGATCCGTCATTGATATTAATATGGCTAATTAGAGTTAACACTTACTTCAACAAAAAAGCTGCCAATTGGCAGCCTTTTGCTTCTTATTTCGCTTAATGCGATGACAAGCTAAAACCTTAGTTAAAGTTAGGCTTTGTCATTCCTGAAGATGCACGGTTAGTCGCTACTTGGCTACCTGCACCTTTTGGTGCGTAGCGCTCAGCTTTAAACGGTGCTGCTGAAACAGTAATCTCGCGAAGCTCTTGAGGACCTGGTGCTTTAGTCATCGGAGCACTAGCGCGTGGCTTAGCTGCTACTTTGATAACTTCAGCTTTAGGAGCTGGTGCAGCGATTGGTGCTTCTACTGCAACTTGCTCTACAGTGTCTTCTACCACTTCAACTACTGGCTCTTGAGCTGCTTCTGTAGTGGTTTCAGCTTGCTCTACCACTGCTGGTTCAGCCACTGGTGCTGCTGTAATAGGTGTTTCTACAACTGGAGCTTCTACTTTCGTTTCTACAGGTTGTTGAACTTTTGGTTCAACCACTGGCGTTTCAACGACTGCAGGTTGTTCACGGCGAATGATCACTTTACCCATCGCCATTTCAGGGCAAGCAAAACCACCTTGGATTGCAGGTACTGCTGTCGCTACTACCGCTGCTTCTTCCTTCACTCGCTCTTCCTTCTTAGGCGCTGGTTTTGGAATGTAGCGTGGCATCACTTTGCCCATTGCCATCTCAGGAGATGCTACACCACCTTTACGTAGGCGGAATGGGTTAGGGCGACGATCGCGACCACGACGACGACGTTGACCGCTTGCACGTAGGTGACGCGGTGAACGACGGTTACGACGTTGTTTTGATTCTGCTTTGTTATCCTTATCCTGTTGAGTCTCAGCCACTGCCTCTACTGGCTTCTCTACAGGAGTTTCAATCGCTTTTACTGGAGCCTCAGCTGCCTGTTCTGAAGCTTGCTGATCTTTAACGCGTACAGATTTGTTAAGTTTGCGACGTTGACGGCGCTCTTTAACTTTTTCTGCTTTCGCATTTGACTTCGCTTTGCTCTCTTCAGGTTTAGCTTCAGAGCCAGTACGAGCTTCAGCCGCAAGCTGTAGACCTTTTTCCGCTACCTTAGCGTTTGCTTTCTGCTCTTGAGCTTTATCTGCTTGCTGAGCTTTTGGTTTGCGTTTTTGGTTACGGTTTTGCTGTTTATTAGGCTGCTGTGTTTCGTTTTGCTCTGTTGCCTGCTCATCACGTGGCTTGCGACGACGTTTGTTATCGCGGTTATCTCTGTTGTCACGTGGGTTACGGCGACGGTCGTTACGATCACGTCTGTTGTTTCGTTTGTTGTCGCGTGCAGGCTTAGTTTCTTCTTGCTTAGGTTCTTCTTTTTCTTCATTAGAACCAAATAGGAAGCTGCTTAATGCTTTGAACAAACGACTAAACAAACCAGGTTTTTCTTCTTGCTCTACGTCTTTCTTCTTAGGCGCGGTAGCCGCAGCAGCAGGTTTCGCTGCTGGTGTTGGAGCTGATTGAGTTGAAGAAGCAAAGCCTTTTAGTACAGGTTCTTCGATCTTCTTAGGCTTTAATTCAGTCTCTGGTACTTCTTTGCCTTCTGCTTCTTTCATTGCTTCCAGTTTCTTTGGAAGTAGGTAAGAAAGCAGGTCGAACTCTTCGCCTTCACGAACACGAATCACTTCAAAGTGCGGTGTTTCCATGTCTGAGTTAGGAACAACCGTGATCTTCACTTCTTGTGTACGCTCAATGTGGTTCACAGAGCGACGCTTTTCGTTTAGAAGGTATGATGCGATTGGAACAGGGACAACTGCCAGCACTTGAGCTGTATTGTCTTTTAACGCCTCTTCTTCGATTAGACGAAGTACAGAAAGCGCTAGAGACTCGTTGTCACGAACAACACCAGTACCTGTACAGCGAGGACAGATATGGTGGCTTGCTTCTGCTAGAGATGGGCTCAAACGTTGACGAGACATCTCCAATAAACCAAAGCGAGAAATACGACCAATTTGAACGCGAGCGCGATCTAGACGAACGGCTTCACGTAGACGGTTTTCTACTTCACGCTGGTGGCGTACCGGTGTCATATCGATAAAGTCGATAACTACCAGACCACCAAGGTCACGCAGTCGCAACTGACGAGCGATTTCGTCAGCAGCTTCTAGGTTGGTGTTCAGTGCTGTTTCTTCGATATCACCGCCCTTTGTTGCGCGAGCAGAGTTGATGTCGATAGAAGTTAGCGCTTCTGTTGGGTCGATAACGATAGAACCACCAGATGGCAGGCGCACTTCACGTTGGAAAGCTGATTCAATTTGACTTTCGATTTGGTAGTGACTGAACAGTGGTACTTCACCATCGTATTTTTTAACGCGGTTGATGAAATCTGGACGCACTAGTTGAATATGTTCTTTAGCACGTTCGTAGATAGTGTTGCTATCAATTAGAATTTCACCGATATCACGACGTAGGTAGTCACGAATTGCACGAACAATAACGTTACTTTCTTGGTGGATTAAGAATGGAGCAGGGTTAGAATCTGCTGCACTTTTGATTGCACCCCAATGATTTAGGAGTACGTTCAAGTCCCACTCTAGTTCTTCTGCACTTTTACCAACACCAGCTGTACGAACAATCAGACCCATACCTTGCGGTAGTTCAAGAGTGCTTAATGCAGCTTTTAGTTGAGTACGCTCATCACCTTCGATTCGGCGAGAAATACCGCCTGCTCTAGGGTTGTTTGGCATCAGAACTAGATAACTACCTGCTAAAGAGATGAAAGTAGTTAGAGCAGCGCCCTTACTACCACGCTCTTCTTTTTCCACTTGTACGATCACTTCTTGGCCTTCGGTCAGCACTTCTTTAATGCTTGGACGACCTTGGTAAGTGTAACCTTCAGGGAAATATTCGCGGGCAATTTCTTTAAGAGGAAGGAAACCATGACGCTCAGCACCGTAATCAACAAATGCGGCTTCTAAGCTTGGTTCGATACGTGTGATACGTCCTTTGTAGATATTCGCTTTTTTGGACTCATGACCTGGACTCTCGATATCAAGATCGAAAAGTCGCTGGCCATCAACCAGAGCGACACGCAACTCTTCTTTTTGAGTTGCGTTAATTAACATTCTTTTCATTGAAAATTTCTCGTTGTCTTTTCTTTTATCTTTCTAGTCAACTTGTCACTGTTTTTTCGCTCTTTCACGGTGCCTGATCCCATGGCTATATTTTGCAGCCTCCCGGCTGGAAGGGGATGCTCTAGGGCACTTCAGTCATCACAAGTCTAGTTTGGGTTTCGTTGGAAACGCAGGCTTGTGACCCGCTATACGGTGCGGTAGATACTCAACGTGAATATGCGAGGAGTAGAGTAACAAGTGTGTTGAATTCAGCATGTCTTACGCCAATGCAGCACCTGAGCTTCAACAATCTACTCACATTGCTTGGGGATAAATGATTGGTAATGAACAAAATGTAACCAAACCTTCCTTAGCAGCTGTGAACTATAGCAGTGCACGTGGATATCAGCAATCTGCTTTCACGCAAACGTTGGAAAATTTGGCGCTAAATTCAAATTTTGTAATTTATAACTGGCTGTTTCATAAGCAGTTGAGTCTTAAAAACTGAGAAAGAAGCAAAACAAATCGAGAAGTTGGCCAAGACTTTTGATAATCGAAACAAAAGGTTGACGTGTTTTAGAACGATTTATGGCAACAAGTATTTCTTTCGCAGCAAGAATAATGTGAAGTCGTACAGATTTGGGTTTACAATACCGCACATGAGCGAAATAAGAACAAAAGTCCAGTTCGTTGATATAGACGAAGATATGGCGGGTCAACGCATTGATAATTTCTTGCGTAACCAATTAAAAGACATCCCAAAGAGCATGATTTACCGAATCGTGCGTAAGGGAGAAGTGCGCGTAAACAAAAAGCGTGTTAAAGCAGAATACAAGCTAAAAGCAGGCGATCTGGTTCGTATTCCTCCGGTAACAGTGGAGAAGAAAGAAGAAGACGTTGCGCCAAGCACGAAATTAAACAAAGTGGCAGAATTGGAACATATGATCATTTTTGAAGATGACCATATGCTGATTCTTAACAAGCCTTCTGGAACGGCAGTTCATGGTGGCAGTGGGCTTAAGTTTGGTGCGATCGAAGCACTTCGTGCTTTACGCCCACAGGCTCGCTTTCTTGAATTAGTTCACCGTATCGACCGTGACACCTCAGGTATATTACTTGTTGCGAAGAAGCGTTCTGCACTGCGTCATTTGCAGGCACAGTTTCGTGAAAAGACGGTGAAGAAATTCTACTTCGCCCTCGTGATGGGCGAGTGGAAAAACAGCTGTAAAGTGGTTAACGCGCCGCTGCTTAAGAATGAAGTGAACAGTATTGTACGAGTGAACCCAAACGGTAAACCGTCTGAGACGCGCTTTAAAGTATTGGAAAAGTTCGAGCAAGCGACGCTGATACAAGCGAGCCCAATTACGGGACGTACTCACCAAATTCGTGTTCATACCCAATACACGGGCCACCCAATTGCTTGGGATGATCGATATGGCGACCGTCGCTTTGATGCTTATACAGGCCAAGTTGGCTTGGATCGTCTGTTCCTACACGCAGCGAACATCAAGTTCCAGCACCCATCGAATGATGAGTGGATGGAAATCAACGCGCCGATGGAAGCAAAATTAGAGAAGGTCTTAGTGGGTTTGCGTAAAAAGTAGAGGCAAGAGCGCCGACATCCTTCGGGATCGCAAAGACCTATGTAAAAGCCGATGTTAATACATCGGCTTTTTTGATCGTAGAAAGCTTTTTAGAGAGTGGCGGCAGCTTTGTCTGTTGAGTTATGAGAACTTTGTGCTCAGCAGTACCGTTGAAAGAGATCCCCAACTCGCTCGTTCCTCACTCTTGAGGATGACGTGCAGTGAATTCTGAATTTAAGTGGGTTATGACTTACTTTTTGATGGATGAGGTTATACGGCGTCATTCCCGAAAGCGACGAAGGAGCGATGTCGGGAATCTCTGGTTGAGATGCAAAGTCATTAGCTTGATGTTACTGCTTAAACCGTCCATATAAGCCCTTTGGAGTCTTCTGTATTCCCTACAAAACCTCTAACCCTTGTTTTTGCAGCATGTCGATCAAATCAATAAGTGGCAGTCCGACTAACGTATTCGGATCTTTGCCGACTAACTTCTTAAACAGACAAATCCCCATACCCTCGCTTTTAAAACTGCCAGCGCAGTAAAACGGTTCTTCTCTGTCAACGTAACGCTCGATTTGCTCGCGAGCCAAATCTCTAAAATGTACTTCAAAGGTATCGAAGCCGACTTCAGTATGGCTCGTGGCTGTGTTATGTACTGCAAGCCCGGTATAAAAAGTGATGGTTTTACCGCTTTGAGCCAATAACTGGTTAATGGCATTTTCACGTGTAAGGGGCTTGCCGACAATTCTACCGTCAATGACACATACTTGATCGCTACCTATGACCAAACTGTCTTGGTTTGTATCACAAGACGTCGCTTTATCGATTGCTAGCCTTTGTACCAATTCTAGAGGCGTTTCGTTCGGCAAAGGTGTTTCGTCGCAGTTTGGTGATAGGCAAGTAAAAGAGACTGCTAATTTTTCCAGCAGTTGTTTACGAAAAGGAGAGGTTGAGGCTAAAACCAGTTGGTAATTTTTCATTTTGAATTACAATTCGCACAAGCATTTTCACTAGGATAATCGATCAAAATCGATTCTGGCTAATGCTCTGTATGATAAGCGTAAAAAAGTACAACTTTTTTGCCTTTTTCTTTGACTAATTTTGATTTGGAAGATAATATTCGCGCCCTATGCAAAAGGTAAAAATACCGCGAACGGTTGATCCGGCGAAGTCCGCACAGAAACGATTAGATTACGATGGCATCATCCAAGCTAGTCTTTTCAAGCGCTTAGCGGAAACAACTGAAGGCGTAAAACGCGACGCAGAAGTCTCATTGTCATTTGATATTGATGAACAGCGACTTGTTGTTATCTCTGGTAAAGCTAACATCGAAGTCGATTTAGAGTGTCAGCGTTGTAATGAGGTATTCACACATTTGTGTGAAGTTGAATTCCTTTACACTCCTTACTACGGTGAGAAGACAGAAGAGGAAGCACCAGAAATTTATGATTTGGTAGATCTAAATGAGTACGGTGAATTAGACCTTATACAACTAGTTGAAGACGAGTTCATCTTAACATTACCTCAAATCGCAATGCACGATGAAGCGGATTGTAGCGTTGATTCAAATAACATGGTTTTTGGTGAGATTCCTGAAGAAATTGAGGAAGAAAAACCGAATCCATTCGACGTTTTGAAAAATCTGAAAAAGTAACTGGTGTGGTAGCCGCTTCTTCTTTAGGTTTTTAACCCAATAGTATAGGAGTAGGGTCAATGGCCGTACAGAAAAACCGTAAAACTCGTTCTAAGCGCGGTATGCGTCGTTCACACGATGCGCTAACTACAGCTGCACTATCTGTAGACGCGACTTCTGGTGAAACTCACCTACGCCACAACGTAACTGCTGAAGGTTACTACCGTGGTCAAAAGGTTATCAACAAGTAAGGTTGAACCTTTGCAAAGTATTACCGTTGCACTTGATGCAATGGGCGGGGATTTCGGTCCACGCGTAACAGTGCCTGCCGCCGTGCAGGCACTGTCTCATTTCCCAGAGCTGAAAGTGATTCTTATAGGTGATCAATCTCTGATCACGTCTCAATTATCTCAACTAGGTACCTCAACCAGTTCTCGCTTGAGTATTCTTCATAGCGAGAAAGTGATTTCAAATTCAGAAAAGCCTTCTTTAGCATTACGTAATAGTCAAAATAGTTCTATGCGTATGGCCATCGATCTCGTCTCTGAAAATGAAGCAGATGCTTGTGTGAGTGGTGGTAACACCGGGGCGCTAATGGCGCTTTCACGCTTTATTCTTAAACTGCTTCCTGGTATTGAGCGTCCTGCTTTAGTTTCCGCCTTACCAACCATTAGTGGCAAACGTACCTGGATGTTAGATCTCGGTGCAAACGTGTCGTGCGATGCCGACAGTTTATTCCAGTTTGCAGTGATGGGCAGTGCATTAGCTGAGGAACACCTCGGTTATCCACCTCGTGTGGCTGTGCTGAATATTGGTGCTGAAGAAATTAAAGGAAACGATTTAGTTAAACGTTGTGCAGAAATGCTTTCTCAAACCGACGCAATTAATTTTGTGGGTTATATTGAAGGTAATCAAATTTTGCATGACGTAGCCGATGTCATTGTTTGTGATGGCTTTGTCGGTAACGTATGCTTAAAAGCCAGCGAGGGAACAGCACAACTCTTTATCGAAAAAATCAAAACTAGCATGATGGCATCAACGATAAAGGGATGGATTGCTAGAAAGTTGTTTTCTCGGCTATTTAATGAACTAAAAACACTGAACCCCGACCAGTATAACGGCGCAAGTTTGCTAGGATTGCGCGGCATTGTCATAAAAAGCCATGGAAGTGCGGATGTATCTGCGATTGTCAATGCACTTGGCGAGGCAGTACACGAGGTCAAACGACAGGTACCAAGCCGTATTAGCGATCGTTTGGAAGCGGTTTTACTCGAGAGGCATTATTAGTCTTCATGCATAGCAAAATTTTAGGTACTGGCAGCTACCTGCCATCTCAGGTGCGTACTAACGCAGACCTAGAGAAAATGGTAGATACAAGTGATGAGTGGATTGTTGCTCGCACTGGTATTAAAGAGCGTCGAATTGCAGCAGAAAACGAAACTGTTGCAGACATGGCATTCTACGCAGCTGAAAACGCTATCGATATGGCCGGCATTGATAAGAATGATATCGACCTAATTATCGTTGCTACTACTAGCAGTAGCCATACTTTCCCTTCATCTGCGTGTCAGGTGCAGGGAAAGCTTGGCATTAAAGGTTGTCCAGCATTTGACTTGGCCGCTGCTTGTTCAGGCTTTGTATATGCTTTGTCTGTTGCTGATCAGCACATCAAATCTGGTATGTGTAAAAACGTACTTGTGATTGGTGCAGATGCACTGTCAAAAACGTGTGATCCAACTGATCGCTCAACCATCATTCTATTTGGTGATGCAGCGGGCGCGGTTGTGATCGGTGCTAGCGAAGAGCCAGGTATTATTTCTACGCACATCTATTCGGACGGTCAATTCGGCGATCTGCTGAGCCTACCTGTCCCTGAACGTGGTAAAGATGCTGACAAGTGGCTGCACATGGCAGGTAACGAAGTATTCAAAGTAGCGGTTACTCAGCTTTCAAGGCTAGTAAAGGACACACTTGAAGCGAACGATATGCATAAGTCTGAATTAGACTGGCTTGTGCCGCATCAAGCGAACTACCGCATTATTTCAGCGACAGCGAAGAAACTTTCGATGTCACTAGATCAAGTCGTGATTACGCTAGATAAGCACGGCAACACGTCTGCAGCGACAGTGCCGACTGCGCTGGATGAAGCGGTACGAGATGGTCGTATTAAGCGTGGTCAAACTCTACTTCTTGAAGCGTTTGGCGGCGGATTCACTTGGGGCTCTGCCCTGGTGAAGTTCTAAGTTTCACAAGAATTTAAAATTTAAGGTGCGCTACGGTGCATCTTATTTCTTTTTACTTTGCTTAAAGGAAAACAACATGAGCAAGTTTGCTATCGTATTCCCAGGCCAAGGTTCTCAAGCAGTTGGTATGCTTGCAGATCTAGGTGAAC
The DNA here is from genome assembly GCF_052037695.1 of Vibrio sp. WZ-1. Classification (NCBI taxonomy): domain Bacteria; kingdom Pseudomonadati; phylum Pseudomonadota; class Gammaproteobacteria; order Vibrionales; family Vibrionaceae; genus Vibrio; species Vibrio sp. WZ-1. The sequence continues at coordinate 205,090 of NZ_JBQEQR010000085.1, forward strand.
AATATGACGTAGTAAAACAAACATTTGCAGAAGCATCTGACGCACTAGGTTACGACCTATGGGCGCTTGTTCAAAATGGACCTGCAGAAGATCTAAACCAAACTTTTCGTACACAACCTGCTTTGCTAGCTTCGTCCGTTGCTATCTGGCGCGTATGGCAAGATCTTGGTCTTGAGCAACCAGCAAACCTAGCAGGCCATAGCCTAGGTGAGTACTCGGCACTGGTATGTGCTGGTGTGATTGATTTTAAAGAAGCAATCAAACTGGTTGAGCTACGTGGTCAACTAATGCAAGAAGCAGTACCAGCAGGTACTGGTGCAATGTACGCAATCATCGGCCTAGATGATGAAGCGATTGCAAAAGCTTGTGAAGAAGCAGCGCAAGGTGAAGTAGTTTCACCAGTAAACTTCAACTCGCCTGGTCAAGTTGTTATCGCAGGTAGCAAAGATGCCGTAGAGCGCGCGGGCGCACTATGTAAAGAAGCAGGTGCTAAGCGTGCACTTCCTCTTCCTGTTTCAGTGCCTTCACACTGTGCACTAATGAAACCAGCAGCAGAGAAACTAGCGGTTGCGCTAGAGTCTATTGAATTCAACGCACCACAACTTCCAGTAATCAACAACGTTGATGTGGTAGCAGAAACGGATCCTGCAAAAATCAAAGACGCACTTGTTCGTCAGCTACACAGCCCAGTTCGTTGGACTGAGAGCGTGCAACTAATGAGCGAGCAAGGCGTAGAAAATCTTCTTGAGCTTGGTCCTGGCAAAGTACTGACAGGTCTGACTAAACGTATCGTGAAAACACTAAGCGCAGCAGCAGTTAACGACGTAGCGTCGCTAGAAGCTGCTAAGTAATCTGTTCACGATAAGAAAAGGAAAACACAACATGATGAATCTAGAAGGTAAGATCGCTCTAGTGACAGGCGCAAGCCGTGGCATTGGTCGTGCGATTGCTGAACTTCTTGTTGAGCGCGGTGCAACGGTAATCGGTACTGCGACATCTGAAGGCGGCGCTGCGGCGATCAGCGAGTACCTAGGTGAAAACGGCAAAGGTCTAGCACTTAACGTGACTGACGTTGAGTCTATCGAAGCAACATTAAAAACCATCAACGATGAGTTCGGTGTGATCGATATTCTAGTTAACAACGCTGGTATCACTCGCGATAACCTACTAATGCGTATGAAAGATGACGAGTGGAACGACATCATCAACACAAACCTAACGCCAATCTACCGCATGTCTAAGGCGGTTCTACGTGGCATGATGAAAAAACGCGCTGGTCGCATCATCAACGTCGGTTCTGTTGTTGGTACTATGGGTAATGCTGGTCAAACGAACTACGCAGCAGCGAAAGCAGGCGTAATTGGTTTCACTAAATCAATGGCTCGTGAAGTCGCTTCTCGTGGTGTAACGGTTAACACAGTCGCTCCTGGTTTCATCGAAACTGATATGACTAAGGCGCTAAATGATGACCAACGTGCAGCAACGTTGTCGAACGTGCCTGCAGGTCGTCTAGGTGACCCACGTGAAATTGCATCAGCAGTAGTATTCCTTGCTTCACCTGAAGCAGCTTACATTACTGGTGAAACTTTGCATGTAAATGGCGGCATGTACATGGTTTAATGCACAGTTCGTGCAAAATAAGCTATTTTACTTTATGAAAAATAGCCTATAGTTGCTGTTAACTGTCATTAAGTTGTGATGGTCGTGCACAAGATTTGTGCATGATTTAAGTCAAAAATGTATTGAAATTCGGTTAAATTCGCTAATTTTGTGGTTTGACCAGCAAGGACCCCCTTGCAACTTTCCATAGTTCGAATAAACTACGGAATCATCGCATTAGGCGAAATCTGTAAAGGAAAAGAAAAATGAGCAACATCGAAGAACGCGTAAAGAAAATCATTGTTGAACAGCTAGGTGTAGACGAAGCAGAAGTTAAGAATGAAGCTTCTTTCGTTGACGATCTAGGTGCTGATTCTCTAGACACAGTAGAGCTAGTTATGGCTCTAGAAGAGGAATTCGACACTGAGATTCCTGACGAAGAAGCTGAGAAAATCACTACTGTTCAAGCTGCAATCGACTACGTAAACAGCGCTCAGTAATTATCTCTCCCAGGCGGTCTCCTAGACCGCCTGTGTTCTTTCTAACTTCTTCTATCCTCTCATAGAAACATTCAATTCCCGGAGAATTATATCGTGTCCAAGCGTCGTGTAGTTGTCACAGGCATGGGTATGTTGTCACCGGTAGGCAACACAGTAGAATCATCTTGGAAAGCCCTGCTAGAAGGTCAAAGCGGTATCGTGAACATCGATCATTTCGATGCAACGAACTTCTCGACTCGTTTTGCAGGTCTTGTGAAAGATTTTGATTGCACAGAGTACATGTCTAAAAAAGATGCTCGTAAAATGGATCTATTCATCCAGTACGGCATTGCAGCGGGTATCCAAGCGTTGGATGACTCTGGCTTAGAAATTACCGAAGAAAACGCAGCTCGAGTTGGTGTCGCAATCGGCTCTGGTATTGGCGGTCTAGACCTGATCGAAAAAGGTCACTCAGCACTTGTTGAGAAAGGCCCGCGTAAAGTTAGCCCATTTTTTGTTCCTTCGACCATCGTAAACATGGTTGCAGGTAACCTATCTATCATGCGTGGTCTTCGTGGTCCAAACATCGCGATTTCTACTGCATGTACTACAGGCCTTCACAACATCGGCCATGCTGCTCGTATGATTGCATACGGCGATGCAGAAGCGATGGTTGCTGGTGGTGCAGAGAAAGCATCAACACCACTTGGCATGGCTGGTTTCGGTGCTGCTAAAGCATTGTCGACTCGTAATGATGAGCCTCAAAAAGCGTCTCGTCCATGGGATAAAGGCCGTGATGGCTTCGTTCTTGGTGATGGTGCGGGTATGATGGTTCTTGAAGAGTATGAGCATGCAAAAGCTCGTGGCGCTAAGATTTATGCAGAGCTTGTTGGCTTTGGTATGTCTGGTGACGCGTACCACATGACCTCTCCAAGTGAAGATGGTTCAGGTGGTGCACTAGCAATGGAAGCGGCGATGCGTGATGCAAACATCACGGGTACGCAAGTTGGTTACGTGAATGCTCACGGTACATCAACACCAGCTGGCGACGTTGCAGAAATCAAGGGTGTGAAACGCGCTCTTGGTGAAGAAGGCTCAAAGCAAGTACTCGTATCTTCTACTAAGTCGATGACTGGTCATCTACTAGGTGCAGCAGGTTCGGTTGAAGCAATCATTACGGTTCTTTCGCTGGTTGACCAAATCGTTCCACCAACGATTAACCTAGATGATCCTGAAGAAGGCCTAGATATAGACCTTGTACCGCACACTGCGCGCAAAGTTGATATGGAATACGCTATCTGTAACTCGTTTGGCTTTGGTGGTACAAACGGTTCACTTGTATTCAAAAAATTCGCTGAGTAAAAATCTCTAACACTGTTTTAGAGTAGCGATACTTGTATTCTAACGGCTCGATGCATAGCATTGAGCCGTTTTGTTTTATTTGTCGATCAGAAAGAAAGGGTATCTGAATGTTCTGGGTAAATGGACTTCCACAAACGCATGTTTCTCTCGGTGACCGCTCATTTCAGTACGGTGATGGCTGTTTCACCACCATTAAGACTAAGTACGGTCAACTGGAGCACTGGCAAGCGCATATTGAACGTATGGAGGCGTGTCTAAAAACATTGCAAATCCCTTTCCCTGATTGGAATACGGTTTTTGATTGGGCAAGGCTGGCGGTCTTAGAAGGTGAGTCTGCAGGAATCAAAATACATATCAGCCGTGGCGCTGGTGGGCGAGGATACAGCCCAAGCGGTATAGATGGCCCGGTTGTGACTATTTCGAATTTTGGGTATCCCTCTCATTATGCTTTGTGGCAAGAAAATGGCGTGCAGTTAGGCGTTTGTGAAACTCGGCTCGGTATTCAACCATTACTGGCGGGTCACAAGCACAACAACCGAATAGAGCAGGTTCTCGCAAAGGCTGAAATTGATGGCTCTGAATTTGCGGATGCTGTGACGTTAAATGTGCAAAATCATGTCATAGAAACTACAATGGCAAACCTTTTTTGGGTTAATGATAAAAGGATATACACACCTGATTTGAGTTTGTCTGGTGTGGCTGGCGTAATGCGCCGTAAGGTGTTGGAATTTTTCCAAGCCGAAGGTTACCCGGTACAGGTAGCCGAATTCACACTGACGGATTTGCTTAAAGCAGAAGAGGTGTGGATGTGTAACTCACTATTGGGTGTAGTGCCGGTTTCCGGTATTTCAACACCAGATAACAAGATTGAATTTCCAATTGGAAAACTGACTCGACGACTTCAAGGGAATCTAAATACGTGATTAAAAAACTGTTTGCGTTTGTTGTACTGATTGCCGTTATTGGTGCAGCAGGTGTTTTTTACGTTGTTTCACAGACTAAGCAATACGTTAACTCGCCAATTCTTATAGAACAGCCGCAGCTGTTTACAGTAGATAATGGCACCAGCTTTCACCGAGTAATGCGTGACTTGGTGAAAGATAACATTATCGAAGCTTCTGACTACACTCGTTTGATGCCTCATCTTTACCCAGAGCTTCTTGAAGTGCGAGCAGGCACTTACCAACTAGAGCCAAAGCTTTCGCTCTATCAAACGTTAGAACAGCTTAATACGGGCAAAGAGCATCAGTTTGCAATTACGTTTGTGGAAGGTAGTCGCTTCTCGGAATGGGTAGAACAACTCAGCACCGCGCCTTATGTAAAGCATGACTTAACCGGATTATCTGAAAAAGAGATGGCTGAAAAGCTAGGTATTGAGCGTGAAAAGCTTGAAGGTCTATTCCTTGCCGAGACCTACCATTACACTGCTGGTACAAGCGAAAGTCAGATCTTAGAGCGTGCTCATAGCAAGTTAAACAAGATTCTTGATGCACAATGGGAACAGCGTCAAGAAAAACTGCCAATAAAAGATAAATATGAAGCGCTGATTCTTGCCTCTATTATCGAAAAAGAGACGGCGATTGACTCGGAGCGTGAGCGCGTTGCATCGGTATTTGTTAACCGTCTAAATAAACGCATGCGCCTACAAACCGACCCGACCGTTATCTACGGTATGGGCGATGCGTACGATGGTAATATTCGTAAGAAGGATTTACGTACTCCAACACCATACAACACATATACAATCAACGGTTTGCCACCAACGCCGATTGCTATGGCGGGTGAAGCTTCTATTGAAGCCGCGTTAAACCCAGAAAACAGTAACTATCTATATTTCGTAGCAAGTGGAAAGGGCGGACATGTATTTTCGAAATCCCTTGCTGAGCACAACCGTGCTGTGCGTGCCTATTTAAGAGAACTAAGAAAGAACAAATGATGAAAGCAAACTTTATTGTCGTTGAGGGCCTAGAAGGCGCTGGTAAAAGTACTGCCATTAAAACGGTTTTAGATACGCTGAAAGCTGCAGGTATCGAAGATATCGTCAACACGCGTGAGCCTGGCGGAACCCCTCTTGCTGAAAAGATGCGAGCATTAGTAAAAGAAGAGCACGAAGGCGAAGATCTTAAAGATATGACTGAGCTGCTTTTGCTTTACGCAGCACGTGTTCAGTTGGTTGAGAACGTCATCAAGCCCGCACTTGCAAGCAACCAATGGGTTGTGGGTGATCGCCATGATTTGTCTTCTCAAGCTTACCAAGGTGGTGGTCGCCAAATCGACGCATCGCTGATGAAGAACCTACGTGATACTACGTTAGGTGAGTTCAAGCCTGCTTTCACACTGTACATGGATATTGATCCGCGCGTCGGTCTTGAACGTGCTCGTGGCCGTGGTGAGCTAGACAGAATCGAAAAGATGGACATCAGCTTCTTTGAGCGTACTCGTGAGCGTTACTTAGAACTTGCAAATTCTGATGATTCAATCGTAGTGATCAATGCAGATCAAACGATAGAAGAAGTAGCACAAGACATTAAAGTTGCTCTTAACGAGTGGCTAGCATCATTGTAAGCAAAACGTGGATTGAGGTAACTCATGTTAAATGACTTTCCATGGTTACAACCCGTTTGGGATAACCTCAAAACAAGCTTAGATTCAGAGCGAGTGCCGGGCGCACTATTACTGCAAAGTGAAAAAGGACTCGCGGTTGATAAGCTGGTTGAGCTCTTCAGTCATTCATTGCTGTGCCAAAACTACACCAGTGAAGCATGCGGATTCTGCCATAGTTGTCAGCTTACCCAGTCAAACAGCCACCCTGATTTACACTGGGTTAAGCCAGAGAAAGAAGGTAAATCAATCTCGGTAGATCAGATTCGTGCGTGTAACCGCCTTGCTCATGAATCCTCCCAGCTAAATGGCTATCGAGTGTTTATCATTGAGCCCGCGGATGCGATGAACGAGTCGGCGTCTAATGCGTTGCTAAAAACACTAGAAGAACCGGGACAGAAATGTTTGTTCTTATTGGTTACCCATAATCAAGAGCGACTATTGCCAACGATTCAGAGTCGTTGCCAACAATGGGTGGTAACACCGCCAACGGCAGAGCAAGCGATGAGTTGGATGAGCGAACGAGGTGCTTCGCAAGTGCCAGCATATGCTCTAAAACTGAACATGGGTTCACCAATTAGAACGCTAGAATCGGTAAAAAGTGGTGAGCTTGATGAGTATCAAGTGTTTGAACGCTGCTTTATCGAGACCTTGTCTTCGCCTATATCGGATGTGTTCCAATGCGCATCTTTGATGGCGAAGACCCCCGATAAAGCATTCGATTGGGCATGGTATCTGTTGACTGATGCTCAAAAAGCACAGTTTGGTGTGGCGGAAGCTGATCAACTTCCTGGGGCTGTTAAGTTTCAGCCAAATAACTACAACGGTTTATACCATGCAGCTCAAACGCTGCTGGCGTTGAAAGCTCAGGTACAAACCTTCCCAGGTTTAAACCTTGAGCTACTATCTATGAATTGGTTAATTGAATCACGAGAGGCATTATGTTCGTAGATTCGCATTGTCATTTAGACAAGTTGAATTACGACGATCTTCATCTGAATGTTGAAGACGTTATTAACAATGCAAAACAAGCTAACGTCACCGAATTATTGTCAGTAGGTGTTACGTTGGACTCCTTCCCTAAAATGCTGGAGTTGATCACGCCGTATGAGAATGTTTACGCATCTTGTGGTGTACACCCATTAGATGTAGAAAGTGCATTTTCACTCGAAACGTTATACCAACATGCGTCTCATGAAAAGGTGGTTGCGATCGGTGAGACAGGTTTGGATTATCACTACAAACCAGAGACAGCAGCACTACAAAAAGAGCGTTTTGAGCAGCAAGTTGATTTAGCTGTAGGGTTGAACAAACCGTTGATCATCCACACACGTAATGCACGTGAGGATACATTAGAAATTCTACGTAACGGTAGGGCTGAAAAATGTGGTGGCGTAATCCACTGCTTTACTGAAGATGTAGCATTTGCAGAAGCTGCTTTAGATTTAGGTTTCTACATCTCAATTTCGGGTATTGTGACCTTCCGTCAGGCGACAGAATTGAAAGAAGTAGTGAAAGCTCTGCCTCTAGAAAAGTTACTTATAGAGACGGATTCACCTTATCTAGCTCCTGTGCCACACCGTGGAAAAGAGAATCAACCGGCTTATGTTGTCGAAGTTGCAGCCTACATTGCGCAGCTAAAAGGGTGTGCTTTATCCGAGGTTGGACGAAAAACAACCGAAAATTTCCAAAATCTTTTTTTGCGGTAGAAATAATAAAATGGTTTAAAAAAGGGGCGAAAGCCCCTTTTTTGTTGATTAAAGCAACAAAAACACCAATTAGTTTAATGTTTACTAAAAATGTTGATTCACTAGTGCTCAAAAGCCACAAATGTAATTTTGTTACTAAAAATAACATCGGTGTTTATTTTATTTACGCACTAAAATTAATTTTATAGATATAAAAATTCTTTTAAAACAATAATTTACTTTCGATGCAAACCTTTTCACTAGCTGGTTTTCCATGTGATCTAAGACTTGTTTTGAAACTAAATTTCGTAACTGTGTGGAAAGTTTGAGGGTCATCAATATATATTTAGAGCCGGAAAATATAATGCAACGTGTGGTTACATTTTCATTGGGTGCTAACATTTAGGCTACGGGGGTGTGCCGTTAGTGCCCAAATAATACTTATAATTTATCAGGAGCATAAACATGTTTAAGAACCTTTTTGCAAACCTGCAAAAAGTTGGTAAAGCTCTGATGCTACCAGTATCAGTGTTACCAGTCGCAGGTATCCTACTAGGTGTTGGTGCTGCCCACCTAAGCTTCATTCCAGAGATCGTTTCGAACTTAATGGAACAAGCCGGTGGTTCAGTATTCGGCCAAATGGCACTTCTATTTGCTGTTGGTGTGGCACTTGGCTTCACAAACAACGACGGTGTAGCAGGTCTTGCTGCAATCGTTGGTTACGGCATCATGACAGCGACACTAGGTGTTATGGCTGGCATCATGGGTGTTGAGAAAATCGATACAGGTGTACTAGGTGGTATCCTTGTCGGTGGTGTTGCTGCTTGGGCATTCAACCGTTTCTTCAAAATCCAACTTCCAGAGTACCTTGGCTTCTTCGCTGGCAAACGCGCAGTGCCAATCATCACTGGTTTTGCTGCGATTATCCTAGCGGTTGTACTTTCTGTTGTATGGCCACCAATCGGCGGTGCAATCTCTGCATTCTCTGACTGGGCTGCACACCAAAACCCACAACTAGCGTTCGGTATCTACGGCGTTGTTGAGCGTTCTCTAATTCCGTTCGGTCTACACCACGTTTGGAACGTACCATTCTTCTTCGAAGCTGGTACTTGTGTGAACGCTGCTGGTGAAACTCAAAACGGCGTACTAACTTGTTACCTAGTTGCTGATGAAGCATCTCGTGCTGCTGGTAATGGCTTCGGTCAGCTAGCGGGTGGTTACATGTTCAAGATGTTCGGTCTACCAGCTGCAGCAATTGCTATTGCTCACTGTGCTAAACCAGAAAACCGCGCGAAAGTAATGGGTATCATGGCGTCAGCTGCTCTGACTTCATTCCTAACTGGTATTACAGAGCCAATCGAATTCTCATTCCTATTCGTTGCTCCACTACTATACGGTATCCACGCTCTACTAGCTGGTTCTGCATACGTTGTTGCTAACACTCTAGGCTTCGTACACGGTACTTCATTCTCACACGGTCTGATCGACTTCCTAGTTCTATCTGGTCACGCTCAGAAGATGGGTCTAATGATTGCTGTAGGTCTAGTTTACGCAGTAATCTACTACGTAGTGTTCCGTACTGTAATTACAGCTCTTGACCTGAAAACTCCTGGTCGTGAAGATGAGTCTGAAGATACAGTAACAGCTACTGGTTCTGACATGGCAGGTGAGCTTGTTGCAGCATTTGGCGGTAAAGCAAACATCACTGGCCTAGACGCATGTATCACTCGTCTACGTGTAGCAGTAGCTGATACAGCTGCAGTAGACCAAGACAAACTGAAACAACTTGGCGCTGCTGGTGTTGTAGTTGTAGCAGGTGGTGTACAGGCTATCTTCGGTACTAAGTCTGACAACCTAAAAACTGAAATGGATGAGTGGATTCGTAACCACGGCTAATCTCAGTCATTCATGAGAAAAGGAGGCTTCGGCCTCCTTTTTTATTTTCTGAACCACTTCCCCCTATCCCAACTCATACATACTTCATTTGCTCTCTACCAGCCCATACTCCTCTGTGTGATCTTGTTCCCAGCCTTACGTTTATCGCTTATTTTATACGTTCTCCTTACCGTACATTGACAAAAAAGCATCGAATGATGATTGAATTGTGTACACTGTTTTTTAAGAGTTATGACGTGTATGAAGAAGAAAATAATATTGGCAGGCGTATTGCTTCCAAGTATTAGTATGGCGGCGAGTCAACCGACTAACTTTTCGGTCGGGATGGCAGTGGACCAACAACTGAGTGTCGTCGTTGAAATTGATGATACGTACCGCGGCATTATCGGTAACGATGGTATGGCGTTTGACTACATTGCTAAGCGGGGTTCTTTTGAGCAGAATGTGCCCGTAACTTGGTACGTTGGTATTGGTGGTTGGTATGAGTGGAATGATGAATTCGGCGTTCGTGTTCCACTTGGTTTGAACTGGGATCTCTCAAAAGGCTGGGATCTTTACGCCCAAGTTCATCCAGAGGTAGATTTTTACAAAGGGCCAGACTTACAAATCGGTGGGGCGCTAGGGATCAAATATAGCTTCTGACTTTATACAAAAATGCCGGCATTTGAGCCGGCATTTTACTTGATTCACCTGAACTTGGATTAATTAATCATTAGCTCTATCGCTGCTTGTCCATCGCTCGTTTAATACATACCGCGGCGCCACCCCAAGTGATGCCAAGGCCAATGATCATCATGATAATTGCACTTGTTGTCATTATGCCTTCTCCTTGCTTACTACGTTAATCAGTACTCCAAACACAAACAGTGCGGCAATTATTGCCCAGCCTAGTGTTAGGTCATAGCCACCATAGCCTTCTGTTAGTAGTGCATACAGCTTCGTTGTTAAAATAACCGCCAACATGATTGGGGTGATGAAGCGTAGACAGATCTCAAACCATTGACCAACTGAGAAATCAGAGCGCTCATTCACATAGTTGTGAACTTCAGGTACTCGTTTTAGTAGCCAAGTCATTAACACGATTTCGACTAGACCACCCGCCATGATGCCGATGTTGTTGGCAAAGTGGTCGACTAAGTCTAATAGAAGCAGGCCACCATTGGTTGCAAATGCCATTGAGACAATAAAACCGCTGCCAATGACCACGTTCGCGGCTTTCTTGCGGCTCCACTTCAGTTTGTCAATAACCGCAGATGTTACCGCTTCCATAATCGAAATATGCGAACTCAAGCCGGCAATAACCAAAGCAAAGAAAAACAATGGGCCAAGGATATAAGGTGCAGGTAACAGATTAATTGCCGCAGGTAACGTTACAAACGCTAAGCCTACGCCTGCTGATACCACTTCTGTAAGCGGTTTACCTTGCTCTTGGGCCATATAGCCTAAAACAGAGAAAATCATGATACCGGCAAGGATAGAGAAGCCGCAGTTAATCAAAACTGTCATGAATGCATTATTGGTGATATCTGACTTCTCAGGCAAATAGCTTGAGTAAGCCAGCATGATTGCAAAGCCGATACTTAGCGTAAAGAAAATCTGTCCATACGCAGCTGCCCATACCTTCACGTCCCAAATCTTACTGAAATCAGGCTCGAACATGTAGTTCACACCATCTAGTGCACCTGGAAGGAAAATCATTCGGCCGATCAGGAAGAGCACCATGAGAAACAGAACAGGCATCATAATCTTAGATGCGCGTTCTATTCCTGATTTTACACCACTAACAATAGCGGTGTAGGTAATAGCCCATGCAATCAGCATAGACAGTGCGATCTTCCATTGAATACTACCTAAGTCGGTAGGGGAGTTATCGCCAAGCTTTAGGTATTCACTGAAGAAGAAAGCGTTAGTATCTGAACCCCAACTTTGGGTAAACGACATGCCAAAGTAAGAGATTGCCCAGCCAATAACTGCCACGTAATAAACGGCGATCACAGCGGCTACACCAACTTGGAACCAGCCAAGCCATTCAAACTTAGAATGGATTTTTGCCAGTGTTTTAGGCGCAGAACCACGGTATTTTTGACCCATGCTGAACTCTAGGATCATGAATGGAATACCTGCGGTAATCATGGCGAAAAGATAAGGAATAAAAAAGGCACCGCCACCATTTTCATAAGCCATGTATGGGAAACGCCAGATGTTACCCAAACCGATGGCTGAACCGACTGCGGCTAAGATGAATCCCGCACGGGATCCCCATTGTTCTCGCTTCATATTTGACTCCTGTACTACTCCCTAAGGAATGAAGCTCTTCTTGGCAAGGCGCAAACCAAAAGAATAAAGGCCAACTGTTATCCATCAGTTTTCTGCCCGATATTCGGTATCGCTATAAAATTCTGGTGCTTTATTTTGTGTGTGCCAAAAAGAATTAGAATTAAATGCTTTATATTTCGATGTGTATTTGCAAAAGCTGAAATATTCTTCTGCTTTCTATCTTCAGACTAACTTTTTACATTATTTATCGCAATAGATTCTAAATGTTAATGGCGATATTTTATATGGTTTAAATGTTGTTAATAAGTCGTTTGGTAGGCTATTAGAACGAAGAGGAAGGGTAGGTTTGAAACAAAATCATGTTTACTAGGTGTGATTTTGGTCAAATAATCTGTTTTTAAATATTAGGGCGTATCGCTATGTTTGATACACCCGATAGAGGATTTTTCGCCAAAACCACTAACTAGAAGCGGAAGGTAAAACCAATATTAGATTGAAATTGGTTCATCCAATCTGTTTCAAATTTTATCACACAGTTGGAACCATCATCTGGCAACACGCACGCTCCGGACGTATCGTTATCGACGACAGTGCCAAGCCAGCGAACTTGTGCTGTCAGTGCGAAGTCCGGTGATATCGCGTATTCCATGCCTACAAAAGCCGTGGCAGAAAACCCATATTTCGTATCTGCCCAGTCAACATCGGTATAAGCGGCGCCTAAACCAATACCTAGCTGTGAAGACCAACCCTGGCTGATAGGGTACAAGATGCTGCTCTGAAAATGGAGATAGTGAAAATCAGAATTATTATTGACTCGCTCTAATTCTGTAGACTGGTAAGAGTAGAATAGGCCCAATCGCCCGCTCTCAAATGGCGTTTCAACAGCAAGTGCGTAGTTTGGCGATGGTTCAATGTCAAATTTTGCGCCATCCTCATCTTCAACATTTCCGCCGCCGGTAAAACCTATATAGGGAGTAATGATAACTTCTGCATGGCTGCTAATACTGCCCAGCAATAATGCACTCCCAATTAGCCACTTGATATTGTTCTTCATCTTGCTATCTCCCTATAGTAACTAGATTAATTGTGATGCCTTAGCCAAAATTGTGCGACTAAATTAGCCATTTCTTGAACATAATTCACACCGGTGTTATTAATTTGTTACAACAACAGGAGGCGTCTATGGAACACGATCTCAAATCTGCCCTACTCATTGTCGTAACAGTCTTTGCTGTCTTACTTACATTTGGCATCATAGCGATTACGACAGCTTAGCCTAAGAGGTTGAGCCTATGATACGCAACAGCGGTATTATCACAGACAGCCATATAGAGCTTGAATTCTCAGTTTATGAGCACTATTGGCAAGGGAAAACAGCTTTGGTCGCTCAAGGTGGCGGCCAGAGAGGGATTTTTACCGCTGGTGTGTTGGATGCATTTCTACTTTCCAATTTCGACCCTTTCGATGAATTTTATGGTACTTCCGCGGGTGCCCTTAACTTGTGTGCGTTTTTATGTCGCCAGCACGGCATGGGGAAAGCGTTTATTACCGAGCTTACGACTTCAACAGAGTTCTTCAACTTATTTGGCTATATCCGCAAGAAACAGTATCTAGGGCTTGAATGGGCCTTAGAGCGCATCCAAGAATACCCGTATAAACTTGACCTCGATTTGGGGCATCGTTCCCTTGGCCATCGAAAGGCATTCGCTGCAGTGACGGATACGCATTCCTTATCTGACTGTTATTTGCCCATGCTAGGAAATCGGTGGTTTGAAACCATGATTGCCACTTGTGCGATTCCAAAGCTATATCAAGGCATCGTTAATATTGATGGCTCACAGTATGTGGACGGTGGAGTCTCCGCTTCCATCCCTGTGCAAGAGGCTTGGAGGCAAAATGCTCGTAATATTATTGTGATCAGGACTGAGCCATTCTCTCCGATTCAAGATAAAGATATTGCAAAAAGCCAGCATGTTGAGTGGTATCGAGAATCACTCAACTCCGTTCAAGATAGTTGGCAGCAGCGAGTGGAACAATGGAAAGAAGATTGGAGCAGCTTTTTACAACAGAAAGTAGCAGCTGCCCATCAAACTAAAATGTCGGGGCATCAGTTATTAAATGGTGGGCGTTGGTTGTTCGGTGCGGATAATCTATACCGTCTTAGCCACTTGATTGGTGAACACTTTGACTCTGGCCTCGCAGACATGCTGATGATTCATTATCAGACATACGAGTTGACTCAAGAATTTTTAACGAGTCCACCTGATGATACGTTTATCTTACAAGTTGCGCCAAAAGAGGAGTTGAGGGCTTCTTCACTGTTAAGTGAGCCTGATGATCTGGAACACGATTACCAACTAGGCCTGCAAGCTGGTTTTAATTTAATTAGCCTCTATGATGAACTCAAATCGGATGGTCTAGAAAGAGCTTAAAATAGGCTCAACACTCGCGAGGGGTATTGAGCCTAGCTGAAGGCTTGTTAGGCCCTAAGCAGATAAGATTCTCATACAGTTTGTCGAACCTACCACGTCCATCACATCACCCTGGGTTATTATTACTAAGTCCCCTTCGTGTAGCAGACCTTGCTCTTTGAGCGTTTCAATCGCGGCATGTGCGGTTGTTAAGCCAGCACCGCCTTTTGAATCAAAGTATACAGGTGTTACACCACGGTATAGTGCGGCTCTATTCAGAGTCGATTCATTGCGTGATAAGGCAAAAATCGGTAGACCGGAGCTTAATCGTGACATCATCAATGCTGTTCGGCCAGACTCAGTTAGTGCGATCATGGCTTTGATGCCTTCCATGTGGTTAGCGGCGTACATAGTCGACATTGAAATGGTTTCTTCTGCTGTCTCAAAAGTTCTATCTAGACGGTAACTAGAGTGGTTGGCTTCTGACATTTTTTCTGCACCAATACACACTTCTGCCATTGATTTAACAGTTTCTACCGGGTAGAGACCTGCCGCTGTCTCACCAGATAGCATCACAGCGTCTGTTCCATCCAATACTGCGTTTGCGACGTCCATAACCTCAGCACGTGTTGGCATTGGGTTTGCCATCATCGATTCCATCATTTGGGTTGCTGTTATGACCACTCGGTTGAGACTACGAGCACGGCGAATCAGTTTTTTCTGAACGCCAATTAGCTCTGGGTCGCCGATTTCTACCCCTAGGTCACCACGTGCCACCATGACGACATCGGAAGCATTTATGATGTCATCAATAGAGTCGTTGCTAGCAACGGTCTCGGCACGCTCTACCTTAGCGACCAATTTTGCTTCCAAACCTGCGTCTCGGGCAAGTCGACGAGCATAGTGCATATCCTCTCCGTTACGAGGGAAAGATATTGCCAAGTAATCGACTTTGATTTCTGCAGCGGTCAAAATATCGGCTTTATCTTTCTCGGTGAGAGCATCTGCAGATAAACCACCGCCTTTTTTGTTGATTCCCTTGTTATTCGAAAGAGGGCCACCTACGGTCACTCGAGTATGGACTTTATTACCTTCAACCTTTGTTACTTGGAGCTGAACTCGTCCGTCGTCGAGTAGCAGAATGTCGTTGGTTGTGACGTCCTGTGGAAGTTCTTTATAGTCGAGTCCAACTGCCTCATGATTACCTTCTCCTCTAGGGAGATCGCTATCTAAGGTAAATTTGTCGCCAATTGCGAGGGTAATTTTCCCGTCTTTGAATGTGGATACCCGAATCTTAGGGCCTTGAAGATCTCCTAAAATAGCAACTTGTCTCCCCAGTCTTGCTGCTATTGCTCTTACTTTTTCTGCTCTGAGTTTGTGGTCCTCACTGGTGCCATGAGAAAAGTTCATACGGACGACGTTTGCACCAGCTTTGATGATTTCCTCAAGGACGTTGTCTTTATCTGTAGAAGGGCCAAGTGTTGTGACGATTTTCGTTCTTCTTAGTGTTGAAGTCATAAATTCTCCGAGGAATGCGATGTAGGGACGAGATAAGTATATGCACAGTCTTTAGCTATTGTTCATTTTTAGCGCAAAGCACTATGAGTACCCAAGCATCTCGAGCTTACTTAGGTATAAACACGATACTTCAGACTTTGATTCCTAGTTTGAGGAAAAAAATAAGTGTCTTGCCATCCAATTTATCAGCAGTTGATTTTCTGTTATTTGATTGAATACACAAACAAACATGTTTATACGTGACGCTTGTCACGGGGATCTATCAATTCACTTCACAATTACTTCGCAAAGTAAAAAAATTACCAAGTTATAGAATTTCGGAGTGCAAGATGTACATGGCTCAACCGGGCCATATTGATCATATCAAACAGGTCAATGCTGGTCGTGTATACAAACTAATTGACCTAAAGGGTCCAATTTCTCGAATCGATTTATCCAAGCAAAGTGAGCTTGCGCCTGCGAGTATCACAAAGATCACTCGAGAGCTAATTGAAGCCCACCTTATCCATGAGACGACGGTACAAGAAGCAACAAGCCGTGGACGTCCAGCGGTAGGTTTGCAGGTTAATAACGAAGGTTGGCAGTTCTTGTCGATGCGTTTAGGACGCGGCTATCTGACGATTGCGCTGCACGAACTCGGTGGTGACGTTCTTATCGATACCAAAATCGATATCCATGAACGCGACCAAGACGATGTGCTTGAACGCTTACTCTACGAAATTGATGAATTCTTCCAAACCTACGCTGATCAACTCGATCGTGTTACCAGTATTGCTATTACTTTGCCCGGTCTGGTGAACTCAGAGCAGGGTATCGTATTGCAAATGCCGCATTACAATGTTGAGAACTTGGCGCTAGGCCCAGAAATCTACAAAGCAACGGGCTTACCCGTCTTTATTGCTAACGATACGCGAGCTTGGGCGCTGGCAGAAAAGCTGTTTGGTCACTCGCAAGAGAACGATAACTCGGTTCTTATCTCCATCCACCACGGTTTAGGCGCGGGTATCATCTTAGATGGTCGCGTGCTGCAAGGTCGTCACGGTAACATCGGCGAACTTGGCCATATCCAAATCGATCCAAACGGCAAGCGCTGTCATTGTGGCAACATTGGTTGTCTTGAGACGGTGGCGAGCTCGCAGGCAATCCGCGAAGAGGTGGTTACTCGTATTGCTAACGGTGAAGCTTCTATTCTTGCCGAGCAGGAAGAGATGAGTATAGAAAGTATCTGTGAGGCGGCAGCAAACGGAGATCCGCTAGCCGTTGATGTTATAGAGAAGCTTGGCCGTTACTTAGGCTCTGCCATCGCGATTGTGATTAACCTGTTCAACCCAGAGAAAATTTTGATTGGTGGGGTAATCAACCAAGCAAAAGACGTACTTTACCCTTCAGTTCGTCGCTGTATTGAAGAGCAAAGCCTTCCCGTTTACCACCAAGATCTTGAATTGGTTGAGTCTCGCTTCTACAAACAGGCAACAATGCCTGGTGCTGCGCTAATCAAACAAGCGCTATATGACGGTCAATTACTGATGAAGGTGATTGAAGGTTAATCCTTTTTTCGTAGGTTTAGTGAGATATCTACACCTACGAAACCGTGTTCATTGCTATATTCCCTCCATTCATGTAATTTCCTCTAATCATTAAGGCAACTTAACTTTTGCTCATTTGAGCCGATATCGTAAGAAAGTTGCTTGTCATTTTTTAAGGTTGTAGGAAGTCGTATGTCTGGAGTTTTAAATACCGTTGATCAGCGTACAAATTTAGTAGGTGAAAACCGACTGGAGTTATTATTGTTTACTTTAAACAGTCGACAATTGTTTGCTATTAACGTCTTTAAAGTAAAAGAAGTGATTAAGCTGCCTCCACTCACTAAGCTTCCTGGTTCACATTACAACATTCGTGGTGTTGCTTCTTTACGTGGAGAGGCGGTACCGGTTATCGATTTACGCCAATCTATTGGTTTTCCTCCTTTACGTGGTGACGTTGAGGAAGAGAACTTGATTATTACTGAGTACAACCGTTCTATTCAGGGCTTTTTAGTTGGTCCTGTACGTAACATCATCAATACTGCTTGGACTGAAATTCAACCACCGCCTAAGACTTCTGGACGTTCGAACTACCTAACAGCAATCACGCAAGTGAAAGAAGGGGATGGTTCTCAGATCGTTGAAATCATCGATGTTGAAAAAGTTTTGGCTGAAATCATTCATTATGATGTGACTATCTCTGAAGGTATTTTGGATCAAAATCTTGTTCAGGAAATGGTGGGTCGTAATATTCTTATAGTGGATGACTCGTCGACAGCTCGAAACCAAGTTAGAGATACTTTGTCTCAACTAGGCTTAAATATCATTGAATGTTGCGATGGTCTCGAAGCATTAACCTTGCTAAAGCGCTGGTGTGATGAAGGAAAAGAAGTCTCTAAAGAGTTACTGATGATGATTACGGACGCCGAAATGCCAGAAATGGATGGATACAAATTAACACACGAAGTTCGTACCGATCCGCGCATGTCCGATCTATATGTAACCTTGAATACGTCATTGAGCGGTAGCTTTAATGAAGCAATGGTACAAAAAGTAGGCTGTGATCGTTTCATTTCAAAGTTTCAGCCTGATTTGTTGGTAGAAGTTGCCCAGGAGCGTTTGCGTCAGGTCGTTTATCCAGAAGGATAACTTATATTTACATTTTTACCGTATAGGTTGTAATGATTAATTACTCAGCCTTTGCTATGCTTTAGTTACATATTTTCTACAGTTAAATATGTAAGTTATATCACGTCACTTTTCACCTACTAACATAGGGGTGTTCCTTTTCATGATATGGCTGACATCTAAAGTCGTCATGACTTTATCTTTGTTACTGTATAGGGAATACAAGAAAAAGCGTACGGAAGCGGAAGCTGATAAGTAATTCAGTGGATTTTAGAAGGGAGGGGTTACCTCCCTTTGTTTTATTCGGAATTTGCTGTTCCAACCAATTTTTCCCCCTAACGAAAATCGCGCGATTTACTTTGTAGCTCGGTAAGGTGCGAAGTGCAGTCAATCAGTCTGCCCGCAATGATGTGCGTGACTTCTCCTTCTCTCTCTAAAATTCCTTTTACCATCAGTACCTTTGATGTGAGATAAGCTTGTTTTTGAGCACGAGCTGTTGCTCGCCAGACCACCACATTAATGTTGCCAGTATCGTCTTCTAAAGTGAAAAAGGTCACGCCCGCCGCGGTACCAGGAGATTGCCTACCTGTGACGACGCCCACAACCGTCACCAAGGATTTATGCTCTTTTTCTACCAGCTGCTTCATCCGAGTAAAGCGCGGTAACTTGCCTGCTTCTTCAAGTAAAGTAATTGGGTGGCGGTTAAGCGATAGCCCAGTACTGGCATAATCTTCAATCAAGTTTTCGTATTCAGAAGGCTGAGCTTGGTAATTCGCCATTGGCTCTTCCATGTGGTTGAACAAGGGTAAGTCGGATAGTGAGTCCATTGCTGCCCAGCGCGCGTTATAACGATTTCCAGAAAGAATTTGAAACGCGTTGGCAGAAGCAAGTAATTCAATATCGCGTCGGTTTCTTAAGATCTGTTTCACCTCTTGAATAGAGCGATAGCCAGTGCTTGTCCGTCGCTCCACCAGCCGAGAAGCGTTCTCTTGATTAAAACCTTTCACTAAGCGAAACCCCAGTTGAACACCAAAGCGACCATTCGGCCGTTTAACCAAATGGTGCTGATACGAAGAGTGATTGATGCAAACAGGCAGCACTTCGACACCGTGTCGGCGCGCATCTTGAACCAGTTGCGAAGGGCTATAAAACCCCATCGGTTGGCTATTAAGTAGGGCTGTATAGAACTCAGCAGGGTAATAGAACTTTAACCATGCAGAGCAGTAAGCCAGCACCGCAAAAGAGGCTGAGTGACTTTCTGGGAAGCCATACTCACCAAAGCCACAGATTTGATCGAAGACTCGTTCAGCAAATTCCAAGTTATAACCGCGCTCATGCATCCCGTCGATTAACTTCGGTTTGAACTTGGCAAGATCGCCGTTCTTTTTCCACGCTGCCATCGCACGGCGTAACTGATCGGCTTCTCCACCACTAAACCCTGCCGCAACCATCGCGAGTTTGATCACTTGTTCTTGGAAAATCGGCACACCCATAGTGCGCTCTAGTACGCCTTTTACTTCTTCTGATGGGTAGCTGATTGGTTCTTCACCATTTCGCCGTTTTAGAAACGGATGCACCATATCTCCTTGAATTGGTCCTGGGCGAACAATGGCAATCTGAACCACTAAGTCATAGTAACGTGCAGGCTTTAAGCGTGGCAGCATGCTCATTTGCGCGCGAGACTCAATTTGGAACACGCCAACGGTATCGGCTTTTTGGATCATGCGGTATACGTGTGGATCGTCTTGTAAGCGCGTGATCTCGGCAATCGACAGTGATCGCTGGTGGTGCTTTTCGACCAATTGAAAGCATTTACGGATCGCGTTCAACATGCCCAGTGCCAGCACATCGACTTTCAGTAGCTTTAAGCTTTCTAAATCATCTTTATCCCATTGAATAATCGTACGATCTTCCATTGAGGCATTCTCGACAGGCACCAGCTCATACAAAGGGCCAGACGAAATCACAAAGCCACCTACGTGTTGAGATAAATGGCGCGGAAAGCCGATGATCTCGTTCACTAGCTGGATAAACTGCTGACCTTTTAATGACTCTGGTTGCAGTCCTAATTCGATGATTTGTGCTTGCCAACCTTGGCTGCGATCCCGGCGATTAACGTTTTTGATGAAGAAGTCCAGTTGCGTTTCTTCAATCCCCAACGCTTTGCCCACTTCACGCACAGCACTTTTAAAGCGATAGCTGATCACGGTGGCTGCCAAAGCGGCACGCTCGCGCCCGTACTTTTTGTAGATATATTGAATGACTTCTTCACGGCGCTCGTGTTCAAAGTCGACATCAATGTCTGGCGGCTCTTTTCGCTCCCGGCTAATAAAGCGTTCGAACAGAACTGAGATTTGTCTAGGATCGACGGCGGTGATTTCTAAGCAGTAACACACCACCGAGTTTGCCGCAGAGCCTCGTCCTTGATAGAGAATGCCTTGCTGCTTAGCGAACATTACAATGTCGTGAATGGTGAGAAAGTAATAGTGATATTGCAGCTCTTCAATAAGGGCTAATTCATTCTCGATGGTTTGATGAATATCTGCGGGTACGCCTTCAGGAAAGCGCAGTTTTTTACCATGCTCGACCAACATTCGCAGATAAGAGGTAGGGGTGTAACCGTTTGGAATCAGTTCTGTTGGGTATTCGTATTTTAGATCTGAGAGGTTGAAGTCGCACAAGTCCGCAATGTGGGCGCTTTCAACTAACCATTCGGATTTGTAAATTCGAGAGAGTTTGTTCAATGGACGCAATGCTCGTTCGGCATTGGATAAACGGCCAAAGCCCAACTTGTCGACGCTACAACCATGCTTAACTGCTGTCAGGACATGTTGCAATGGTAAACGCTCAACAGCATGCATCAAGACGCCACCACAAGCGGTAATCGGCAATTGAAACTCGTTTGCCAGTAACTCACAGTGTGTGGTGTAGGCATCATCACCGCCACCTAAATGGCGTTGAATCGCGACCCACAAGCGATGAGCGTGATGCTGCTGGAGCCAACGTCCCCAATAATGGTCATTCTCCTTATGAGTCGGAAGCCATAGTACGAAGCAGTGACGAATTGACATTAAGTCCCATTCAGATAACTGATAGCTGCCTTTCTCGCTGCGGCGTCTCGCATTGGTGATTATCCGGCACAGCTCAGCGTAAGCTTTACGGCAGGGGCAAAGTAGTACCACTTGGCATTCGTCATTGAGCCAAAACATGCTGCCGACAATTTGTTTGATGTCGAGTTTATGTTGCTCGATGGTCGCGTGCGCTTTCACTACGCCCGCAACCGAGCACTCGTCCGTGATCGCAATGGCTTGATAGCGATAAAACGCCGCCTGCAACACCAGCTCTTCTGCATGAGAAGCGCCGGTGAGAAAGGAGAAATTGGACTGACAAAACAGTTCTGCGTAACTCATACCGACCTAACAAAAATAGCCATGAAGAAACCAATGCTTGTGCTGATCGCGAAACACCCATAGCCATCGACCTTGCTTGGTGTGTGCAATGTAGTAATCACGCATGATCTCGTCACCATCCCACCATCCAGAGACAATCCGTTCAGGCCCATGCACTAGAGAAACTTGCTCTTGTAGCGCGATTGGGGCGGGTAATTGCATCGCTGGGCGCAGCAGAGCAGGGATGGTGTTAATCGGCACATCCGGCTCATCGGCTGGGCGATATTGACTGGCTTTTTCTGGCCTTGGATCGCAGGCTATATTGGGTTTGAGTACCGCGCTTTTGCCTAATTTAGCTTGCAGTAAAGAGAGCAGCTCTAACGCGTTCATTTGCCCTTTTTGCCCAGCAAAGAAATCGCGTGCAGAGCTTAAAGGTTCACCTTGGCGCTCTACTTTTAACGTCAGGCCGATAACAGGACCGTTTAACGTGACGGATTCCAAACTCAAACTCGCCAATTGTTGCCAACGTTGACACAAGTAATCGCCTTGTGCGGATGTGAGCTGAAGATGTTGCGCTTGTTTGTCCCGCTGATGCAGGGTTAAACACAGCTCAAACGCGACTTTATCGCGCAGTTTGAGAAAGGTTTCGAGTTGACGAAGCAATTTAGCGAGTGGCTTCTCCACCCATTGGACGTTTTCAATCTCAAACAACAGTTCCAAATAGACTTGGAAAGATTCGGTTGGATGATAAAAGTCGACAGGATGTTTAAATTGCCCTGTCAGGCGACCAACATAGTTCACCAAATCAATGTCGAATCGACGCGCGATGTCTTGCAGTGGCAGTTCAAGTAACCCTTGTAGTGTGGTGACACCTACACGTTGTAGCTTCTCTACGGTAGTGCTTGATAAATCCGTTAATGTGAGCGGCTGCGGTGATAAGGCTTGCTGCATGACAGATTTATCTTCACTGATGAAATTCGCTCCTGCTAATGCCATCAATTTGGCAGAAAAAGGCGAAAAGCCACACCCGAATTGAAAACTCAGTCTCAGCTCCGATAAATGAGCACTGACTTTAGTCCAATAGTTTTGTAGCCCTTCATACAGATTAAGCATCGGGGTTGCGCGTAGCAAAATGCCTTGGCTTGGCATCAACACAACGTCAGACGTGATCAAATACAGCCATTGAGCAATTTCTTGTAACTTGCTCAGTTCGGTTTGCGGATGATAAGGATGCACTTGCAAATCTCGGCACAAGGACGCGGCACTGCCTAAACCCATGTTGGTCTTAATACCTTGTTGCTCAGCAATCTCATTGTATTGAATGATCCGACAACGTTGGCTTTCTACAATTACCACTGCTTGCTCTTGGTTATCACCAAAGAGGGCATCTAACTGTAGGCGAGGGAAGTGCAAGTAAATCCACAAAGCCATATCGCTAACCTTGGCTCGCTAATGGGAAATTGACCACGGTCGATGGAATATGAGTTGTACTTGGCATTACTAATTGCGGGTAGTGGTGCTGGAAGTTGATATTGACACTGCCTTTACTCCAGCCGCCTTTTCGTTTGAGAACCTCCACGCTGACGCCTTGTTCATGGCCTTGCAATTTCAGACTCAATGAAACAGGTAAAGACAAACGATTGGTCATGTTGGGTTTGAGCATAAACAGAGGGCAAGAACCTTGCTCGCTCGCCACTTGCAGGCGTTTTACTTGGTGGATCTCTAGCTCATCTTGCCATAGCAAAACGTTGGTACACACACCGCTCTTGAGGCATTGCTCCGCTGCCCATAATGCATCACGCTGATGTTCAGGTGTGATCACCCACACCTGGTTGATGTCCAAGCCAATGCAGTGGAGGAACAATGAATTTATCAACGCTGGTGGCTGAATGAATGCTGTTACCCCTCTCGAAAGAGATGCTTTTAAGTAAGGCGCAAGCAAACGCAGCTCACCAATGCTGCCTACGGATTCCATTTCTACCACACCGTGAGGAGGAAAGCCGCCGCCAAGCAGGGCATCTAGCTCAGGAAAACCAGAACTATGGAGGAACTGATGGTCGTCTGCTTTGGTTAAATTTGCTTGCCAAACAAGATGTTGGCTTTTTAAGTGTTGGATGATGTCTTGCATAAATAAAATACCTGTATGTATATACAGTATATTTCTGTAGGAAAAAGTCGCAAGATTTTTATAGGAAGAAATACGAAAAAAGGCAGCGTTTGCTGCCTTTTCAATCGATTATGTGAGCTAACCTGAGTTGGTTACTTACGCTTTGGTTGCGCGTTGATACATTGGCCGTTTACATCAGTGACTGCAGGGTCCATTAAATGAAGGTACAGCGGCATGATATCCAGTGGTGTTTTTAGTGTATTCGCATCTTCACCTGGGTAGGCTTTTTCACGCATACGAGTACGAGTTGCACCAGGGTTAATCGCATTAACACGCATTGGCGTGTCGCTCAACTCATCTGCCAATACCTGCATCATGCCTTCTACGGCAAACTTAGAAATAGCGTATGAACCCCAGAAAGCACGACCAGAGTGACCCACAGTTGAAGAGGTAAAAACAATACGCCCCGCGTCTGATTTTCGCATGATAGGTAGCAGAGCTTGAGTCATCAGCACTTCGGATTTCACGTTGATCTGCATGATGTCGTCGAAATCTTCTTCATTGATTTGCTCAAACGGGCATAGCGTGCTGAGAACGCCTGCGTTGTGTAGCAGGCCATCCAAACGACCGAACTGGCCTTCAATGGTTTCTGCCATATCAATGTAGTGCTGCTTTGTCGCACCTTTCAGGTCAAGTGGGATGATCGCTGGCTGAGGATAGCCCGCAGATTCGATTTCATCGTAAATGGATTCAAGGTTCTGAACATTTCGACCAAGTAGAATCACAGTCGCACCGTGCTGAGCATAAGAAAGTGCAGCTTGGCGGCCAATACCATTGCCAGCGCCTGTGACAAGAATGACTTTATCTTTTAGGGCATCTGATGAAACAGAGTAGTTCACGGTGTTTAATCCTTATTATTGTATCTAGTTCCTATGTACAGACATCATGTTCGTGGAGAAATGCGCCTGTTTCTCAATGGAAAATCTTGGTAATCGTGACAAGTTGGTTACAATACACCAATTCATGTGTTATACCAATTCCAGAACGGTTGTTAGGTATGTTATTTGAACGCTATCAATCAGAACGAGAGGTTACCGATTTTCTTGCCTTCCTTCTGATTTTTCTATGTAACATGCAGATGACCATTACTGGTATGAGATAGAGGAACTCTCATTGGAATTTTTATTAGATTACGGTCTGTTTTTAGCCAAGATCGTCACTGTTGTTGCGGCAGTAGTTCTGTTGCTGATTATTGCAAAATCGGCGGGTGGTAAATCGGGTGCTGCGAAAGGCGAATTGGAAGTCACCAATCTTTCCGAGCGCCACAAAGATGCGGTAGAACAACTAGAGCATTATTTGCATGATGACGCTTTCATCAAAGCGCGTGATAAAGCGGTTAAGAAAGAAGAAAAAGAAAAGAACAAATCTCGCGAGAAGGAAATCAAACAAGCGAGCAAAGAAGGTTCTCTCGATAGCAAACGTGAACCACACCTGTTCGTTCTGGACTTTAACGGCAGTATCGATGCTAAAGAAGTCGCGTCACTACGTGAAGAGGTGACAGCAGTATTAGCCGTTGCTCGCGAAGGAGATGAAGTCCTTCTCCGCCTAGAGTCAGGCGGTGGCATGGTTCATGGCTATGGCTTGGCATCTTCTCAACTTGATCGAATCAAAGCAGCCGGTCTGCCTCTGACGATTTCGGTCGACAAAGTTGCAGCAAGTGGTGGCTACATGATGGCGTGTGTGGCAGACAAGATTGTGTCTGCGCCGTTTGCGATTGTTGGCTCTATCGGCGTTATCGCGCAGATTCCTAACTTCAACAAGTTGTTGAAAAAGCATGATATTGAGTACGAGCAACTAACGGCAGGTGAGTACAAACGCACACTGACCATGTTTGGTGAGAATACCGACAAGGCGCGTGATAAGTTCAAGCAAGAGCTTGAAGAAACACACGTACTGTTTAAAGACTTTATCCGTGAGCGTCGTCCAGCGCTAGAGCTTGAAAAAGTGGCAACGGGTGAGCACTGGTTTGGTACGCAAGCGAAAGAGTTAGGGCTGGTGGATGAAATCAGCACTTCCGACGATCTGGTAGTTGCAGCATGCAAAGAGAAAACCGTATTAGAGGTGCATTACGTGCAGAAGAAGAAACTGGCAGACAAGCTTGCTGGTGTTGCAGGTAAAGTAGCAGACAGTGTCGTGCTTAAACTTGCAGAACGCGGCCAAAAGCCGATTGTTTAATCAATAATACGGCTATTTAAAATAAAAACGGCGAGGGTGAAAACTCTTGCCGTTTTTATTGGAACTTTCCCCCGTAGGGAGAATCCAAATGCGCATTGGGTGTAATGCTTTACACGACATTTTTCCTCGCCCAAGAGGGCAATTACCCGTATAATACGCGCCTCGAAAACCGAGCAAATTGCTGAAAAAGAAATTATAGGTGGAGAAGAACATGTCCTCTCAAACTCCGGTTGTTACCGTAGATGGACCTAGTGGTGCAGGTAAAGGCACTTTATGTATGTTGCTAGCAAAGAAGTTGGGCTTTCACCTTCTTGATTCTGGCGCAATTTATCGTGTACTTGCACTTGCAGCGATTCACCACGGTGTAGACACAGAGTCAGAAGATGCGCTTGTCCCACTAGCTACTCACCTAGACGTTCAGTTTGTTGCTGAAGGTGATCTAGTAAAAGTGATTCTAGAAGGCGAAGACGTTTCTGGTGAACTTCGTAAAGAAGAAACCGGTATGGCTGCGTCTAAAGTGGCAGCACTGCCACGCGTTCGTGAAGCATTATTGCGTCGTCAGCGTGCATTTGAGGCCGCTCCGGGTCTTGTTGCTGATGGTCGTGACATGGGTACGGTTGTATTCACGGGTGCGCAAGCGAAAATTTTCCTTGATGCAAGTGCAGAAGAGCGTGCAAATCGACGCCTTAAACAGTTGCAAGATAAAGGGTTAGATGTTAGATTTGCTGACCTTTTGAGCGAGATCCAAGAGCGTGACGATCGAGATCGTAACCGCCCAGTGGCGCCACTACGCCCTGCAGAGGATGCGCTTGTGCTAGATTCTACGTCGATGACTATCGACGAAGTGGTAGAAAAGGCACTACAATATATCGAATCGAAGCTAGCTGAGTAATGATACTCGGCTAGACTAAGAGCGTTGGTCGCAAGGATGATGACTGGCGAATTTAATAACCCCATGCGGTAGGATACCCGTGGACGTTTAATTTATTGAAGATTAAATAAATGACTGAATCTTTTGCTCAACTCTTTGAAGAGTTTCTAAACGAAACAGAATTCCAACAAGGCAGCATCGTTAAAGGTACTGTAGTAGCTATCGAGAACGGTTACGTTCTTGTTGACGCTGGTCTTAAGTCTGAATCTGCTATCCCTGCTGAACAGTTCAAGAACGCTGCTGGCGAACTTGAAGTTGAAGTTGGCGCTGAAGTAGACGTAGCTCTAGACGCTGTTGAAGATGGTTTCGGTGAAACTCAACTTTCTCGTGAGAAAGCTAAGCGTCACGAAGCTTGGATCGTTCTTGAGAAAGCTTACGAAGAAGCTGAAACTGTTGTTGGTATCATCAACGGTAAAGTTAAAGGCGGTTTCACTGTTGAACTAAACGGTATCCGTGCTTTCCTTCCTGGCTCTCTAGTAGACGTACGTCCAATCCGCGACACTGCTCACCTAGAAAACAAAGAGCTAGAGTTCAAAGTTATCAAACTTGACCAAAAACGTAACAACGTAGTTGTTTCACGTCGTGCAGTTATCGAATCTGAGAACAGCGTTGAACGTGACGAGCTTCTAGAAACTCTACAAGAAGGTTCTGAAGTTAAAGGTATCGTTAAGAACCTTACTGACTACGGTGCGTTCGTTGACCTAGGTGGCGTTGACGGTCTTCTACATATCACTGATATGGCTTGGAAGCGCGTTAAGCACCCATCTGAAATCGTTAACGTTGGTGACGAGATCCAAGTTAAAGTTCTTAAGTTCGACCGTGAGCGTACTCGCGTATCACTAGGTCTTAAGCAACTAGGCGAAGATCCATGGGTAGCAATCGCTAAGCGTTACCCAGAAGGTCACAAACTAACTGGTCGCGTAACTAACCTAACTGACTACGGCTGCTTCGTTGAAATCGAAGAAGGCGTTGAAGGTCTAGTACACGTTTCAGAAATGGATTGGACTAACAAGAACATCCACCCATCTAAAGTTGTTAATGTTGGCGACGAAGTTGAGGTTATGGTTCTTGAGATCGACGAAGAACGTCGTCGTATCTCTCTAGGTCTGAAACAGTGTAAAGCTAACCCATGGCAGTCATTCGCTGAAGCACAAGCTAAAGGCGACAAAGTTACTGGTAAGATCAAGTCTATCACTGACTTCGGTATCTTCATCGGTCTAGAAGGCGGCATCGACGGTCTAGTTCACCTATCTGACATTTCTTGGAATGTTGCTGGCGAAGAAGCTGTACGTGAGTACAAGAAAGGCGACGAGATCTCTGCAGTTGTTCTAGCAGTAGACGCTGAGCGTGAGCGCATCTCTCTAGGCGTTAAGCAAATGGAAAACGACCCATTCAATGCTTACGTTGCTGATAACAAGAAAGGTGTTCTAGTTAACGCTACTGTAACTGCTGTTGACGCTAAAGGCGCTACAGTTGAAATCGCAGAAGGCGTTGAAGGCTACATCCGTGCTTCTGAAGTATCTCGCGATCGCGTAGAAGATGCTTCTCTAATCCTAAGCGCTGGTGATGTTGTTGAAGCGAAGTTCACAGGTGTTGACCGTAAGAACCGCGTAATCAACCTATCTATCAAAGCTAAAGATGAAGCTGATGAGCAAGAAGCAATGGCATCTATCAACAAGCAAGACGAAGCTGCTTTTGGTAATGCAATGGCTGACGCTTTCAAAGCTGCTAAAGGCGAATAATTTACTCGCTTAAGCTAAAAAGGAGCCGCAAGGCTCCTTTTTTATGCTTGTTATAAACTAAGTAGTAATACTAATGTCGATAAACTATCTTGGTAAAAGGCATTTTTTCATTACGCATTTTGCATAAAATTTGTCTAGAATTGATAGCAAGTGTTTGTTGGAATTAGTATTACTTACTATAATGAGTGATAAAAATACTCTAAGAGGGCAACTATGACTAAGTCAGAACTGATTGAAAGACTCTGCGCTGAGCAAACACACTTGTCAGCGAAAGAGGTAGAAGATGCTGTAAAAGATATTTTGGAGCATATGGCCTCTACACTAGAGACCGGTGACCGTATTGAGATCCGTGGCTTTGGTAGTTTTTCTCTTCATTACCGCGAGCCTCGCGTAGGTCGCAACCCTAAAACTGGCGACAAAGTGGAATTAGAGGGTAAGTACGTTCCTCACTTTAAACCAGGTAAAGAATTGCGGGAACGCGTAAATATTGGCAGTTAATTGTCAACTAACGGTTTGAAAAAGCGGCATACTCTACAGTATGCCGCTTTTTTATAGCCAAAAAGTGAGCAAGTAGAGTTGAATCTAGCACCTAGAAGTGACTTCGGTATAATATACGTGGTCTGAAGAAACATTTTCCTGCATAATCTTACCTACTTACTCCTCTAAGGGTGATGTAATATGAAAATTATAAAAATTATCGCTGTACTAGCTCTCTTTTTAATCGCACTGGCTTTAGGTTCTCAAAACCAAGAGATAGTCGCTTTCAACTACTTAATTGCAAAAGGTGACTTCCACCTTTCAACATTGTTAGGTGTTGTATTTGTGGCTGGCTTTGCGTTGGCATGGTTAATCTTTGCTAGCATTCAGTTTAAGACGCAGCTTCAAGTTCGTCGTTTGAAAAAGAAACTGAAAAAATACGAGCCGACAGAAACAGCGAAACCTGCAAAACCTGCAGTAGAAAAACAGGCATAAGGATAAGGCCCAACTTTAATGCTTGAACTACTCTTCTTGTTATTGCCGATAGCCGCCGCGTATGGCTGGTACATGGGGCATCGCAGCGCTCAGCAAGACAAGCAGAAGCAATCTCATCAAATATCCCGTCAATACGTGACGGGTTTAAACCTGCTTTTGTCTGACCAGTCAGACAAAGCGGTTGATCACTTTATTGAATTGCTCCAAGTCGATAATGAAACGATAGATACCCATCTAGCGCTGGGTAATCTTTTCCGTTCTCGAGGTGAGGTGGATCGCGCAATTCGTATTCACCAAAATCTCATCTCACGTTCTGGCCTGACCTTGGATCAGAAAAATCTCGCTCTTCAGCAGCTAGCTAAAGATTATATGGCTTCGGGCTTTCTCGACCGTGCTGAAAAGATATTCGAGCAGTTAGTTGAAGAACCCGATCATAAAGAAGGCGCTTTGCAGCAGCTTGTCACCATTTATCAACAGACCCGAGAGTGGGATAAAGCAATTTTCTATGCCAATCAACTCTCCAAACTGGGTAAAAAGCGCACTCGAATTCGTGCCAATATCGCCCATTTCTGGTGTGAGCTTGCCATGCTTGACCAAGCTGACGGTAATACCAATAAAGCCATTCAACACTTCAAGAAAGCACTCTCGGAAGATCCGAAATGCGTCCGCGCCAGTATTTCGCTGGGACGACTGTATTTAGAGTCTGAAGACTATAAGCACACTATTAAGTATTTGACTGGTGTACTAGAGCAAGACAAAGACTTCGTCAGTGATGTACTGCCTACCATTGCGGAGTGTTACCATCATCTTGGTCAAGAAGAAGAGTTGGTTGAATTTCTGCGTACCTGTATAGGTAAAAAAGCGGGCGTGTCGGCCGAGTTAATGTTGGCTCAGCTTGTTGCTCATCATGACAGTGTCGGTGCTGCTCAAGAACTGTTGACTAAACAGTTATTGAAAAATCCTACCATGAAGGGCTTTTATCGCCTTATCGACTACCATATTGCAGAGGCGGAGGATGGCCGTGCAAAAGACAGTTTGTCGACGCTTCAAGCAATGGTTGGTGAACAGTTAAAAGTTAAACCACATTACCGATGCAGGAAATGTGGTTTCTCCACTCATTCCCTTTACTGGCATTGTCCATCTTGTAAAGGATGGGGGACGATCAAGCCAATCCGAGGATTGGACGGTGAATAATTTTAATGCAGCTGGCAGAGTTTCTGTCCGCTGCATTTTTTTAACCTTTTATTTAATAAGAACCAAAACTAGTTAGGAGATGAAATGATCGACCAAAAAGTTATTGTCGCACTGGATTATGACAACCAAGCAGATGCACTTGCGTTCATAGATAGAATTGATCCTGCGTCATGTCGCCTAAAAGTAGGCAAGGAAATGTTTACGCTATTTGGTCCTGATTTCGTACGTGAGCTTCATAAACGTGGTTTCTCTGTGTTCCTAGACCTGAAGTTTCACGATATCCCGAATACGTGTTCAAAAGCAGTTCGCGCTGCGGCTGAGCTAGGTGTATGGATGGTGAACGTTCATGCGAGTGGTGGTGAACGTATGATGACGGCATCTCGTGAGATTCTTGAACCTTACGGTAAAGACCGTCCACTGCTGATCGGCGTGACTGTGCTTACAAGCATGGAGCAAAGTGATTTGGCAGGTATTGGCTTGAACATTGCGCCTCAAGAGCAAGTGATTCGCCTAGCAACGCTGACAAAGAATTCAGGTCTTGATGGCGTAGTATGTTCTGCGCAAGAATCATCGCTACTGAAGAATGAACTTGGCAAAGAGTTTAAGTTAGTGACTCCGGGTATTCGTCCAGCAGGCTCAGAGCAAGGTGATCAACGCCGCATCATGACGCCAGTAGATGCAATCCAAGCGGGTTCTGATTACCTAGTGATTGGTCGTCCTATTACTCAAGCTGCTGACCCTTCAGCAGTACTAGCTACAATCAATGCAAGCTTATTAAACATGTAAGTTTGAACAACACAGAATTAAGAGGGCGGGGTGGTAACACTTCGCTTTTTTGTTTACTGCTTTCCTCAAAAAGTCGAAAGGCTAGAGTCTTGATATTCACGAAGAAGCTAGGGCTTCTAACTATAACGATCACACTTTAGTAACATAATTGGTTGTGATGAGGGAAATGTGCAACCATGTGTTATTGATGGGTTGCGTTACAAATACGTAACGAATACTATGCAATAGATGCATTCACTGCGTTGTAAGGTCTAGGATGACCTAGTGAAACTCTCTGATTTTAATACTGAAATAGATTGGAACTTGCTTAGTATTATCTCCTTCATGATTTCTTGAACTGCGTTCACCGCATTTTCTTTGGGGTTCACTTGTTTTTTCCTAGTTTACGACGTAAACACAACAAGGAAGAATACAATGATAAGAAACCTGCCACTTACGGCACTGGCAACCTTGGTCGCTACGAGCTTTCAAATTAATGCGACGGAATTGCCAGCTGATATCGAATGGATTTCAAATAATAACGAACCATTATTTGCTTCAGAAGAAGCAGTAAGAGGTGGGACGCTGCGTACTTATATGCTGAGTTTTCCTCAGACTCTTCGTAGTGTTGGTCCTGATGCTAACTCTGGTCTTCGTCAGTACTTTATGGATGGTGCTCCAAAACTGGCTCAGCGTCACCCAAATACGGGTAAATGGATTCCTCAGCTTGCTAAAGAGTGGGCGTTTGGTGATGACAATAAAACCGTTTACTTCAAGCTTGATGACACAGCGAAATGGTCGGATGGTGAAAAAATCACCGCGGACGATTACGTGTTTATGATGAAATACTACACATCTAAAGACATTATTGACCCTTGGTATAACGACTTCTTCAAAAACAGCATCCTGAGCGTCGAAAAGATCGACGAGTATACCATTAAAGTTGATCTCGCCGTTGCGCAAAGCCATGACTCATTGATGGTAATGATCAACATGCCAAGTAATGGTTTTCAACCTCGTCCAGAGCATTTCTTTGCTAAAGAAAAAGATGAAAATAATGATGGTATGCCGGACAACTTTGTCCGTAAGTTTAACTTTAAGGCTGAACCTACGGCTGCGCCATACTACTTAGATAAAGTTAAGAAAGGCAAGAGCGTAACGTTCAAGCATGTTGGTGACGATTGGTGGGGCTACAACAACCGTTATTACAAGAATCGTTACAATGTAGATAAAGTACGTATCACAGTGATTCGTGATCAAGACATTGCGATGAAGCACTTTGAAAAAGGTAATCTAGATTACTTTGATATGGTATTACCAAATCTTTGGCATGACAAAACAAGCGGCGATGTCTACAAGAATGGTTACGTGCAGAAGTATTGGGGATTCAACCAAGCACCTCAAGGCGCTGGTGGCCTATGGATGAATACTGCAATGCCAATGCTAGACAACTTAGAAGTACGTAAAGGTGTTATGGCTGCCACCGATTATGACGGTATGATTGAAAACATCATGCGTGGAGACTACTCACGTAAGCCTCATGGTCTTGGCTTTGGTCATGGTAACTATGATGACCCTAACAACACACCGCCAAAGTTTGATGCAGCGGCTGCAATTAAGCACTTTGAAAAAGCAGGTTTTGATGAAGTTGGTTCTGATGGCGTGCGCGTTAACGATAAGGGACAGCGCTTAAGCTTTGCAATTACCTATGGTTACAACTCATGGACTCCACGTATCGCTTATTTGAAAGAGCAAGCAAAACTGGCTGGCTTGGAATACACACTGAACCTTGTTGATGGTTCATCGGCATTTAAGTATATCCTTGAAAAGAAACACCAATTAGCCTTCTTGAATATGGGCTCTGGTGAGATTCCTGCGTACTGGGAATACTTGCACTCTGATAACGCGAACAAACCACAAACTAACGCGCATACGAATTACAGCAGTCCTGAGCTAGATAAATTGATTGAAGCGTATGACAATGAGTTTGAGCAGCAGAAACGCTACGACTTATCACGCCAGATCCAAAAGTATGTATCTGAAGCGAATATCATTGTTCCTGGATACATGGTTCCTTACACGCGTGAAGCACACTGGCGTTGGGTTAAAGTACCAAAAGATGGTATGACGAAGAGTACAGAGTGGATGTTCCACCCAATGGATGTCGGTAACTTCTGGATTGATAAGACGGCGAAGAAAGAAACAGAAAAAGCAATGAAAGAGGGGAAAGCCTTCCCAGAAGTCACTTTCATTGATGAGCGATACAAGCTGTAATTGGCCAGAAAATAAAGAGCCCACCATAAGGTGGGCTTTGTATTTTAAGCAACTTTGGAGCTAGGCACTCCACTATGAAACTTAAAGTCGTCGTCTAGAGTGCTAATTAGTTCCGCTTCGATTTGGCCAAAATACGCCACACGCTCACTAATATCTTTACCAGCAATTTGCTCTGCGAGTATCAAGTAATCTTGATAGTGACGCGCTTCTGAACGTAGTAGAGAGACGTAGAATTTTGCGATATCGTCATCCATGTGTGGAGCTAGTTTTGCAAAACGTTCACAAGAGCGAGCTTCGATGTACGCACCAATGATTAGCTTATCAATCAAAGTTTCTGGTTCGTGTGTTTTCATGTGCGAAATTAGTGTTTTTGCATAGCGACTAGCTGGAATGTTTTTGTATTCCACCCCACGGCTCTCCATGATTTCCAATACTTGATAGAAGTGGTGCAATTCTTCTTTGATCAGCAAAACCATCTTATCAATTAGATCTTGGCTATATGGTGAATCTGATTTTGCGATGATCGCTTTAGAGATATTACTTTTACCCTTCAATGTCGCAAGTGAGCCCGTTTTGCGATAAGCGAAGTCTTCGTAGGGTTTGAACCAATCGAGTAGGGTGTGGGAACTAGTTTGGTCTACTGCGTATTTACGGATCAAGAACATCGCTGACTGGCCAGCCTTAAGCTCACACAGTAGATGATCCAACAAAATAGTTTGAAGGTTTTCTGGCTTTTTTGCTTCCTCAACCCATTCATCTGGTGTGTTGCATTGTAAGAACTGGTTAATTGGAGCAAGAAGGTCCTGATAGGCGTCGAGATTAATCATTTTAATTTTTAGCACTTTACATTCAAATTTTATTTATCCGGCTTTACCTATTCAAAACGACAAGACGTAAAAAAGGCTGCAAACGCAGCCTTTAATCGAATAGGGTGGAAAGCTATTGTGGAGTTTACCACTTTTTCTTTTCACCGAAGAGTGCTTCCATATCGTTGTCGCGCTCTTTATCGGCAATTTGCTGGACTTCAGCATCGTTCTTATCTTGGCGTTTCTTATCTAGGTCACCAAGCATTTCTTCAAGTTTTTGCTTAGCTTGAACAGAGTAAGCATCATTTTTTGTGCTTAGCGCATCAATGCCTTTACGAAGCAATTGCAGTGCAGTGCCTGGCTGACCACGAGCAATAGAATCATTTGCACGTTTAATCACGTTTTCGATGTTGATGCGGATTTGCATAGTTTCTAGGCGCGCATTTTCAGTCACGTACGTCTGAGTGTCTAAGCGACCTTTGTTGTGCTCATTACGGATCGTATCACGTAGGCGTTTGACCAATTTAAGCATTACAATTGCTTGCTTATCACTTGTTGGTAGTTTGAAGCTTGTGCTTTCTCCGCCGTTATAATTAGCTTTCAACTGCTCGATTTGTTGTTTCATATTTTCGATTCGTTGAACAAGCTGTTTATTCTTGGGATCTAGATCTCGCATGCTTTCAAGTGCATCGAGAATGCGGTTATTAAGACACACTAAAAGCTCTTTACTAAAAGGAATATGGTGCGCATGCCCAATGAGTTCTTCAGTCCCATCGATGAGTGCCACATATCGAGCAGACTCCTGTCTTCTCGCAGTTTCAACTTTAACTTTATACTGCAGCATGATGTTATAGCCGAGCACCAACACCAATAAGATGGCAACTAAGGCAATGATTAAACCAATATTCATATCTTCTGTGTCTGCTTATATTTTTTTGATGGCTAGCGTTCAAGAATACATGAATCTTATCTTACTCGGCACCCCATTTGTTTGATTATTTTGCATTAGGCACATTTTGATGATGAATTGAACAAAGAATGCGGCCTAAAGAACAAATAAAGCGTTCTATACGCAAGGGTTTATGAAACTTGAATGCGCCGTTGTACGGCCTTGTAGCCTTAAATAGTAGTACTTGGAGGATGTACTTGCGGCACTCTTTGCAAATAGTAAGGGTCTTGGCTTGTATACTTTGTTGTCGATTCTTGATTTAGACCCACTAGACCTTTAAATCGCCGTGCGTCTACAAACCAAGTCATTCTCGCTGAACCTAGCATCTCGAGGTTACTTGGGTATATATGGGTATAAGTTAGAAAGATCTGTTAATTTAATGGTTAACACGTTATAACTAAAGATTATATCGTGCCAGTGAATAGCTTGATGCGCTTATGCGCTCGACAGGGTGACACGATGTGCAATGTTCATTTCCATTTGAGTAAGGGATTACTATGAAACTGCAGCAACTGAAGTACATTGTTGAGGTTGTTAACCATAATTTAAATGTTTCTGCGACGGCGGAAAGCCTATATACGTCCCAGCCTGGCATCAGTAAGCAAGTTCGTTTGCTTGAGGATGAGCTTGGTATTCAAATATTTGAGCGTAGCGGAAAACATCTCACTCAAGTGACGCCGGCAGGCGAGGAAATCATTCGAATTTCTCAAGAGATTCTTGCTCGCGTGGAAAGCATTAAAGCGGTGGCGGGTGAGCACACCCACCCAGAAATGGGCACGCTGAACATTTCTACCACTCACACTCAAGCACGTTACGCACTTCCTGACGTGATCAAAGGTTTTACGGCACGTTACCCGAAAGTATCGCTACACATGCACCAAGGTACGCCATCACAAATGTCTGAAGCGATTGCGAAGGGCACGGCGAACTTTGCGATTGCAACGGAAGCGCTTCATCTCTACCAAGATGCCATCATGCTGCCTTGTTACCACTGGAATCGTTCTATCGTGGTACCAAAAGATCACCCATTGGCGAAGAAAGACGTTGTCACTATTCATGATTTGGCCGCTTACCCGCTAGTGACTTACGTGTTTGGCTTTACTGGTCGTTCTGAGCTGGATACCGCATTTAACCGTGAAGGTTTAACGCCACGCGTTGTGTTTACGGCAACGGATGCAGACGTAATCAAAACTTACGTTCGTATGGGTATCGGGGTTGGTGTGATTGCGAGCATGGCGGTGGATGAGGACCAAGACGGCGATTTGGTTGCGATTGATGCAAGCCACTTATTTGGTGCAAGTACTACAAGCATCGGCTTCCGTCGAGGTACCTTCCTACGTTCTTACATGTTCGATTTTATGGAGCGTTTTGCACCGCACTTAACGCGTCCTGTGGTTGAACAAGCGATTTCACTGAAGTCGAACTCAGAAATTGAAGAGATGTTTAAAGACATCGAACTTCCGGTCAGATAACACTTCATTGCTGTTTCGATTCCCTCTACAATGCGCTCGTTGTAGGGGGAGCTATGAAAACGCAATTTCAATTTATTAATGACTGTTTAATCGAAAACCAATCGTTGTGGCGATTCGAGCCATTTAAAAGCAGCATTCACACATCATTATCATGGCAAGCAGAACATCCTCAGCTGTGCCAGTGGTTAGCGTCTCTTAGTCCCTCTCAAATCGAAGAATACAAAGCAGAACCTGAACTCGCTTTAAAGGCGCTTAGTTCTTTTTTGCCAGAACTTGAAAGTCTCGCTGAACTTACTCATTTAGAACCTCTTGCGTTAAACGGATTAGAACTTACTCGCGGATTAGACAGCGGCATTCCCGGTCGTAAATTAGAGCAAATTAGCTCGATGGGGGAAGCGGCGATTCAACATCATCACGGTGAAGAATGGCTAGAGTGGTGCTCCGGCAAAGGCTACTTGGGACGAATTCTGACCACGCAAACCGATCAGCCTGTCACCAGTTTCGAATACCAACAAGCGCTGTGTGATTCGGGGCAACAATCAGCGAATGAACACCATTGGAAGATGACGTTTATTCAAGGTGATGCTTTCAATTGCCAAGCTAAAGCG
Organism: Vibrio sp. WZ-1; assembly: GCF_052037695.1. Lineage (NCBI taxonomy): Bacteria > Pseudomonadati > Pseudomonadota > Gammaproteobacteria > Vibrionales > Vibrionaceae > Vibrio > Vibrio sp. WZ-1. Next base: position 243,016 of record NZ_JBQEQR010000085.1, read on the forward strand.
GTATTTAAGCCAACGCAACACGCAGTGGCGCTGCATGCGTGTGGCGATCTCCATGTTCGATTAATGCAGTACGGCAGCGAAAATGGTGTTGCAGCAATGACTATTTCGCCTTGCTGTTACCATTTGATTCAGTCCGAGCAATATCAGCCAATGTCGGAACAGGGCAGGGCTTCTTCGCTTTCTTTATCTAGGCAAGAATTGCGTATCCCTTTACAGCAGACCGTCACTGGTGGTGAACGTGTTCGTCGCCATCGTCAGCAAGAAATGGTCTTTAGGCTCGGGTTTGATTTGATCACGAAACAAGCTTTAGGTATGTCGGAGTATCAGCCAGTGCCGAGCGTGCGGAAGTCGCAATTAAGTGATGGTTTTGAGGCTTTGTGTCGCTGGGCGGCGGACCAGAAGGGCATCGATCTTTCTCAAGAAATCAACTTCGATTATTTTGAAAAGTTAGGCGAGCAACGCTTTTGGCAAATGGAGCGTTTGAGTCTGGTTCAGTTGGTGTTTCAACGACCGTTGGAAATTTGGCTTGCTTTGGACAAAGCACTTTATCTTGAAGAACGTGGTTATCGTGTTAGATTGGCAGAGTTTTGCGCTAAGTCAGTCACACCTAGAAACATTTTAATTTGTGCTTATAAGGTTTAGTTATTTTTTATAATTAAATGCTCTATACGAAAAAGCCCACTTTAGAGTGGGCTTTTGTAAATAAAACGTGACAACTTATGCGTTATTTTGTCATTAGTTAAACATTGCGATAGCTTGCGTTGGTTCAACGTATTCTAGGTCAAAGCTCTCAGCAACTTCTTTACAAGTTACTTTACCGTGGATAACGTTTAGACCTTCAAGGAAGCCTTTGTCTTCTAGGAGTGCTTCACGGTAGCCTTTGTTTGCTAGCTTCACGATGTATGGAAGCGTTGCATTATTCAGTGCGAATGTTGAAGTGCGGGCAACTGCACCTGGCATGTTTGCAACGCAGTAGTGAACCACCTCGTCAACGATGTAAGTTGGGTCTGCGTGTGTTGTTGCGTGAGAAGTCTCAAAACAACCGCCTTGATCGATTGCTACGTCAACGACCGCTGCGCCTGGCTTCATCTTAGCAATGTGCTCTTTTGTTACCAGTTTAGGCGCTGCTGCACCAGGGATAAGAACCGCACCGATAACTAAGTCTGCTTCTAGAACATGCTTCTCAATAGCGTCTTCTGTAGAATAAACCACTTTAGCGCGACCTTGGAATTCCTCGTCTAGTTTACGTAGTGTATCTACGTTACGGTCTAGGATTGTGACGTCTGCGCGAAGACCAACAGCCATACGAGCTGCGTTTGCGCCAACGACACCACCGCCCACAACAACGACTTTCGCTGGTTCAACACCAGGAACGCCACCTAGAAGTAAACCACGACCCCCGTGTGATTTTTCTAGAGTTTGGGCTCCAGCTTGGATAGACATACGACCAGCAACTTCTGACATTGGTGCTAATAGTGGCAAACGACCCATATTATCTGTTACAGTCTCATAGGCTATACAGACAGCTTTGCTCTTGATTAGCTCATCAGTTTGTGGAAAATCTGGTGCTAGGTGTAAATAAGTAAATAAAATCTGCCCTTCGCGGAGCATTGCTCTCTCGATAGCTTGGGGTTCTTTTACTTTGACAATCATGTCTGCTTTCGCAAACACGTCAGCAGCAGTAGGAAGAATGGATGCGCCTACAGCGATGTAGTCATCGTCTGAAAAACCGATGCCGGCACCTGCATTGGTCTCAACAAAAACTTGGTGACCATGTGAGATGAGTTCTCTCACGCTAGCTGGGATCATGCCCACACGGTATTCGTGGTTCTTGATTTCCTTAGGTACGCCAATGATCATCCTGTGTCCTCTTTCTATAATGGTTGTATTAACTGTTTGTAGGGTGTTATTGTCGAATTAATATCTAGTATAGATATTGTTTTACAAAATTTGGCCCTAAATATTAAAAAGTTGTAGTATATTTTTTTGCAAGGAAGTAATAAGGTGGAATAAAAAATGGCAGACAACTATAAAAAGCCGTCCAAGGAACTAGACCGTATCGACCGCAACATTCTTAATGAATTGCAGAAAGACGGTCGTATTTCAAACGTAGAGCTTTCAAAACGTGTAGGACTTTCTCCGACTCCATGTCTGGAGCGTGTACGTCGATTGGAGCGTCAAGGCTACATCACAGGTTACACTGCGTTGCTAAACCCGCAGTATCTAGATGCATCTCTACTTGTATTTGTAGAAATCACTCTAAACCGTGGTGCACCAGATGTATTTGAGCAGTTTAATGCCGCTGTTCAAAAACTAGACGACATTCAAGAGTGTCATCTAGTATCAGGTGATTTCGACTATCTTCTAAAAACCCGTGTATCTGACATGGGTGCATACCGTCGACTACTAGGCGATACGTTACTGCGTCTTCCTGGCGTAAATGACACTCGTACCTATGTAGTTATGGAAGAAGTGAAACAAACTAACCAGCTAGTGATTAAAACTCGTTAAATTATTGCAAAGAAAGCGGTATATGCTTCCGCTTTCACCATTGAATAATTGGGTTTTTCTCTTTGATATGGTTAAATCAATTTACCGAGCGGCTTTTGCCGCTCGGATTGTTTTGCTTATTTATTATTCATATCGTATTCAAGTTGATTTATGTTCAAAGAGAACGCTAAGAAAGTCGAAACTATTATCAAAACCAGTGAAGAGCCTCAGTCTTCACGACTCAATGGCTTCCAACGCTTAAAAGAATGCTGCCTGATTGTTGGCGTTCTCAGTTCAGTTTTACTCGCTGTAGCACTATTTACTTTTAGTCCTGCCGATCCTTCATGGTCACAAACGGCTTGGGGAGGGGAGATTAATAATGCTGGTGGTGTGTTTGGAGCTTGGCTTGCTGATACCTTATTTTTTACGTTTGGATCCCTCGCTTACCCTATTCCTTTTCTATTGATCATTGGCGCGTGGATTGCTTTTCGTAAACGCGGCGAGGATGACCCTATAGATTTAATGTTATGGGGAACCCGCCTGCTTGGTTTGGTTATCTTGATCTTAACCAGTAGCGGCCTTGCGGATATTAACTTCGATGATATTTGGTACTTTTCATCAGGTGGTGTGGTCGGTGATGTTCTGACAAGCTTATCGCTGCCCACTCTGAATGTGTTAGGTACCACTCTGGTTCTATTGTTCTTATGGGGTGCTGGTTTTACCTTGTTTACTGGTATTTCATGGCTTTCGATAGTTGAATGGCTTGGAGATAAGTCTCTAAGTTTACTTTCTGCTATTTTGAACAAAGTGCGCGGAACAGAAAAAGAAACTATCGAGCCTCAGCTAGATGAAGTTGTTGCTGATAGTGTACCTCAACGCCGCAATGAACAAGAGACTGAGGACGAAGTACTTCCGCATCTTACTGCTTATGATATTGATGACAGTAAAGAGCCAGAGCCTGTACATGAATATCCAATCTACATGCCTCAATCGGTAGCAAAACCGTCTCAACCGTCAGAAGAGGCACCAACTCCTGCTACGCCGGCGGTAATGGTCAGCACGGATAATGTTGATCCAGAAGTTGAGCGAACTAAGCAGCTAAATGTCACCATTGAAGAGTTAGAAGCGGCGGCGCAACAAGCCGACGACTGGGCTGACGAAGTGGCACAAGTTCAACAGCCAGTTATTGATACCGTTGTTACTCAGCCTGAAGTCTCACAACCTGTTTCTCAAGATTCAGTTCTGCAGCAAGCTGTTCATCAACAAGCTATTCATCAACAAGGAACACCGCAAGAACCCTTTGTTCAGCCTGAACCGGCTGTATCAGAACAGTACGATAACGAGCCAAGCTATGAGGAATACGCTCAGTTTGCAGCAGAGCAAACTCAGCAAGAACAGCCTCCAACTCACGCATCGTTTGAGCATGAAAACACAGAGCAGCCTCAACACGAGGAGCCTGTCATTAACACAGTAGCGCTGGATAGCATCGTTGACCAAACTGAGCTAAACCATCACATCGAACCAACGATTTCGAACCTCGATGTTTTGGATGAAGAAGATGAGTACCAAGAGCAGCAGGCTCAACCAACTCATATGGAGCCGCAACAAGCCGCTGTTCAGCCACAAGTGACTATGCAGGCTGTTCAAGAGCAACCTGTGCAGCAACACGTTGCGTCTCAACCACAATCGGCATCGCCAGAACCTTCAGCTACGTTTGAACCTGTACCTCAAGAGGTTGAGGTAGAAGAAGTTCAAGAAGGCGATCAAGATGTGGCCGCGTTCCAAAATATGGTATCGAGCGCTCAGGCGAAAGTGGTTGCTCAGCAAAACCCATTCTTGGTACAGCAAGAGCAAAACTTGCCAGTACCAGCAGAGCCACTACCAACATTAGAGCTGCTTTATCACCCAGAGAAGCGCGACAACTTTATTGATCGTGATGCTTTGGAAGAGGTGGCTCGTCTGGTTGAAACTAAACTTGCAGATTACAAGATCAAAGCGGACGTAGTAGGCATTTACCCAGGTCCTGTTATTACTCGATTCGAACTTGATTTGGCTCCGGGCGTAAAAGTAAGCCGAATCTCTGGTCTGTCAATGGACTTGGCTCGTGCATTGTCAGCAATGGCAGTTCGTGTTGTTGAAGTGATTCCTGGCAAACCGTATGTGGGTCTAGAGTTGCCTAACATGAGCCGCCAAACGGTGTTCCTATCTGATGTAATCAACAGCCCTCAATTTGAACAAGCAACCTCACCGACAACGGTAGTTCTTGGTCAAGATATCGCTGGTGAAGCGGTTATTGCTGACATTGCGAAAATGCCTCACGTGTTAGTAGCGGGTACAACCGGTTCTGGTAAGTCAGTAGGTGTGAACGTGATGATCTTGAGTATGCTTTACAAAGCATCGCCAGAAGATCTGCGTTTCATCATGATCGACCCGAAAATGTTGGAGCTTTCTATTTACGAAGGTATTCCTCATCTTCTTTCAGAAGTTGTAACGGACATGAAAGACGCGTCTAACGCACTACGTTGGTGTGTGGGCGAGATGGAACGTCGTTACAAACTGATGTCGGCATTGGGTGTACGTAACGTGAAAGGCTTCAACGAGAAGCTGAAGATGGCAGCAGAAGCAGGGCATCCAATTCACGATCCATTCTGGCAGGAAGGCGACAGCATGGACACTGAGCCGCCATTGCTAGAGAAATTGCCGTACATTGTTGTGGTTGTCGATGAATTTGCCGACCTAATGATGGTCGTTGGTAAGAAGGTTGAAGAACTGATTGCTCGCTTGGCGCAAAAAGCGCGTGCGGCAGGTATTCACTTGATCCTCGCGACGCAGCGTCCATCGGTTGACGTTATCACCGGCCTAATTAAAGCGAACATTCCAACACGTGTGGCGTTCACGGTATCAACTAAGACGGACTCACGAACTATCCTTGACCAAGGTGGTGCTGAATCGCTTCTAGGTATGGGTGACATGCTTTACCTTCCTCCGGGCTCAAGCCATACGACCCGCGTTCATGGTGCGTTTGCATCAGATGATGATGTTCATGCTGTTGTGAACAACTGGAAAGCGCGTGGTAAACCAAACTACATCGATGAAATCATCAGTGGCGACCAAGGCCCAGAAAGCTTACTTCCAGGCGAGCAGATGGACTCGGATGAAGAAGTCGATCCATTGTTTGACCAAGTGGTAGAGCACGTGGTTCAGTCGCGACGTGGTTCGGTTTCTGGCGTACAGCGTCGATTCAAGATCGGTTACAACCGAGCAGCTCGAATCGTTGAGCAGCTTGAAGCGCAAGGCATCGTGAGTGCTCCGGGCCACAACGGTAACCGTGAAGTACTGGCTCCTGCACCACCAAAAGATTAATGAACTTGTGTTACTCACCTCAGTCAAACTGAGGTGAGTAATTTTAGGTCTTTGACCCTCTGATAGGTATTTGAATGAAAAAACTATTTTCAGCGAAACTTTTCTCTGCGCTTGTTTTAAGCTTTTCTCTCTTCTCTACTGCACATGCAGCGTCTCCTAAAGATGAACTAAACAAACGCCTTTCTATGAATGATGGCTTTAGTGCGGACTTCTCTCAGCAAGTGATCAGCCCTGAGGGTGAAACGGTAATGGAAGGAGAAGGCACGGTTGAGATCGCTCGTCCAAGTCTGTTCCGTTGGAGCACAACATTCCCTGATGAGAACTTGTTGGTTTCTGATGGTAAGACACTTTGGTACTACAGCCCGTTCATTGAACAAGTGAGTATCTACTGGCAAGAGCAAGCAACCGAGCAGACACCATTTGTTTTGTTAACGCGGAACCGCGCAAGTGATTGGGATAACTACCAGATCTCTCAAAAAGGTGATCAGTTCACTCTTATTCCTACTGCGGTAGACTCCACACAAGGCCAATTCCAGATTAATATTGATGCTAAAGGTGTGGTGAAAGGCTTTAATGTGGTTGAGCAAGACGGTCAGAAAGGCTTGTTTACCTTTAACAACGTGAAGCTTGGTAAACCTAAGGCAGATAGATTCACATTCACAATTCCAGATGGCGTGGAAGTGGATGACCAAAGGAATTAATTGGCAGTGAGCAATTACACATTAGATTTCTCGGGGGACGAAGATTTTCGTCCCCTTGCTGCTCGTATGAGACCAGAAACGATCGAACAATACATCGGTCAGCAGCATATTTTAGGTCCCGGTAAGCCACTACGCCGCGCGCTGGAGGCGGGTCATATTCACTCGATGATTCTTTGGGGACCACCAGGCACTGGTAAGACAACGTTAGCGGAAGTGGCAGCAAACTACGCCAACGCTGAAGTTGAACGTGTCTCTGCGGTAACATCTGGCGTGAAGGAAATCCGAGCTGCTATTGAGAAAGCGCGTGAGAACAAAATGGCCGGTCGCCGCACCATCTTATTTGTGGACGAGGTGCATCGCTTCAACAAATCTCAACAAGACGCGTTTTTACCGCATATTGAAGATGGCACCGTTACCTTTATTGGTGCGACGACAGAAAACCCATCGTTTGAGTTAAACAACGCACTACTGTCACGTGCACGTGTGTACAAGCTAACGTCTCTCGACAAAGATGAAATTTCATTGGCGCTGAATCAAGCGATCAGTGACAAAGAGCGTGGCTTGGGAAATACACCCGCACACTTCGCTGATAACGTATTAGATCGCCTAGCGGAACTGGTAAACGGTGATGCTCGCATGTCGCTCAACTATCTTGAGCTGCTTTACGATATGGCAGAGGACAACGAGCAAGGCGAAAAAGAGATAACCTTGAGGCTGCTTGCTGAAGTAGCAGGCGAGAAGGTCTCTCGCTTCGATAACAAAGGCGATATCTGGTACGACTTAATCTCTGCGGTACACAAGTCGATTCGTGGCTCAAACCCTGATGCCGCACTTTACTGGGCTGCACGTATGATCGCAGCAGGTTGTGATCCTTTGTATATTGCCCGTCGATTGCTGGCGATTGCTTCTGAAGATGTGGGTAACGCGGATCCACGTGCAATGCAAGTAGCACTGTCCGCTTGGGATTGCTTCACCCGTGTTGGTCCGGCAGAAGGTGAACGTGCGATAGCACAGGCAATTGTGTATTTAGCATGCGCGCCAAAAAGTAATGCGGTGTACGTAGCATGGAAACAAGCGCTGACTGATGCTCATAACTTACCTGAATATGAAGTGCCGCATCACCTTCGAAATGCACCTACCAGTTTGATGAAAGACATGGGTTACGGTGCAGAGTATCGTTATGCTCACGATGAGCCTGGCGCTTACGCCGCGGGTGAGCAATATTTGCCACCTGAAATGGGCGATCGTAGGTACTATCAGCCTACAAACCGTGGTCTAGAGACCAAAATCGGCGAAAAGTTAGATTACTTGGCTACTTTAGACGCAAATAGCCCACAAAAGCGCTATGAAAAGTAGGCGTTTTTGGATACATTTGTTCAGTAAATTTTTTTAACGCGTACGCTTGGAAAGTGCGCGTGATTTCACAACACAAAGCATAGGATTAACAATGCTGGATTCTAAATTACTTCGTACAGAGCTGGATGAAACAGCTGCTAAACTGGCGCGTCGTGGCTTTAAGCTAGACGTAGATACTATTCGTAAACTTGAAGAACAACGTAAGTCCATTCAAGTAGAAGTAGAAAATTTACAATCCACGCGTAACTCCATCTCCAAGCAAATCGGCCAAAAAATGGCAGCTGGCGACAAAGAAGGTGCAGAAGAGATCAAGAAACAAATCGGTACTCTAGGTAGCGATCTTGATGCGAAGAAAGTTGAACTTGAGCAAGTAATGGCTCAACTAGACGAATTCACGCTTTCTGTTCCAAACATCCCAGCGGATGAAGTGCCAGATGGCAAAGACGAGAACGACAACGTAGAAATCTCACGTTGGGGTGAGCCAAAGACTTACGACTTCGAACTGAAAGACCACGTTGACCTAGGCGAAATGGGTGACGGTCTAGATTTCGCAAGCGCAGTTAAGATCACTGGCGCGCGTTTCATCGTGATGAAAGGCCAATTTGCTCGTCTACACCGTGCAATCGCTCAGTTCATGCTGGATCTTCACACTGAAGAGCACGGCTATACAGAAATGTACGTACCTTACCTAGTAAACTCTGACAGCCTATTTGGCACTGGTCAGCTTCCTAAGTTCGGTAAAGATCTTTTCCACACTGAGCCGCTAGTAGAAAAAGTAAACGACGAAGAGCCACGTAAACTGTCTCTAATCCCTACGGCAGAAGTACCGGTAACGAACCTAGTTCGTGACACAATTTCTGACGAAGCGGATCTACCGCTTAAGATGACAGCTCACACGCCATGTTTCCGTTCAGAAGCAGGTTCTTATGGTCGTGATACTCGTGGTCTGATTCGTATGCACCAGTTCGACAAAGTTGAGCTAGTACAAATCACTAAGCCAGAAGATTCAATGAACGCGCTAGAAGAGCTAACAGGTCACGCTGAGAAAGTTCTACAACTTCTAGAGCTTCCTTACCGTAAAGTGGTTCTTTGTACAGGTGACATGGGCTTCGGCGCTCGTAAAACTTACGACTTAGAAGTTTGGGTTCCTGCTCAAGAAACTTACCGTGAAATCTCTTCATGTTCTAACATGTGGGACTTCCAAGCTCGTCGTATGCAAGCGCGTTTCCGTCGTAAAGGCGAGAAGAAACCTGAACTTGTGCACACGCTAAACGGTTCTGGTCTAGCGGTAGGTCGTACCATGGTTGCTATCCTAGAAAACAACCAAGAAGCAGACGGCCGCATTGCAATCCCTACAGTACTTCAGAAGTACATGGCGGGCGCAACGCACATCGGTTAATGCATTAACCACTAGAACACCCAAACCCAGCCTTAGTGCTGGGTTTTTTGTTATCTGCGTCGAGTGAAAATACGTTGTTATGTAATTAGCACACGCATTAGTGACGAGCTCGCCCAGAATCTGGTAGTACGAGATAAATGATATTTTTCTTAGCGGTTTTTCACGTGACAAGCTAACGCCCTCATCTGTCTTTGTTGTGAAATGTTATGCCAGTAAATCATCTTTTATTACGTGTTATTTTTGCGCTTACCTTGCTCGTTTTCGGTAGGGTTGTCGCAAGCGAACTTATCCAGCCTCAATACTTAGATAGTGAGCGAACCAACCGCTTTTTCGCACGTGAAGTCGCGAAACCTTCCAAAGAAAATATGCAACTTCGTAACTCGCTCGATTGGGGCTATGAACTTGAATTGAGACGTGCGCCTGACAAAGAAAAATTGGTATCTAATTGCCAAGACTTAGCTAATGCAAGCTCGGCGGGTTTTACTGCGGCTAAAGCTTATGAATACGGTGCGTTTAAGGCGTATTTAACGCAGTGCCAAACATGGAGTGAGATGGCAAAGTTAGCGGCCTCTAAGCGCTCATATATATCGAAATTTAAGTTAGATAATAGCTTTCCTAGTTTAGCCCCAAGTACGCTTGCTTTTGTTATTTCTAACGAAAGCGCTGAGAAAGCAAAAACACTATCAACGTGGGATGAAGCGGATCGTATCCAAAGAACTCAGGTCGCCAGTCCAGTGAGAGCAGAGTACTTCGACGCGACCGATGGTTTTCAAGTCATTACGATTGTGGCAAAAGGGGATTACAACGCTGACGGAATCGAGGATATCGTTATTGAGAAAGAGAATAGTGTACTCAGTGGCTCGTATTCTTCTTCACACGGCTATGTATTAACTCGCATGTCTGAGCAAGCGCTATTTACTGTGTTGGCTGAATGGTAATGAAACGATTGGTGGTTATTTGTTTTTTAGGTGTTGCCATGGTGAGTACGTTTGCTGTCGCTGATACCTCGCCTAGAAAAGTCTTTGAATGTTCAGTAAACCAAACTATGAACTTTAGTATTTCGATAGAACAAGGCAAAGGCGAGCTTCTCTTTAATAAGTCCATTGTGAATCAAAGCCCAGTTTTTCAGCGGATAAAACCTCAAGATTATCGTGTCGAACATTACCATCGAGCGTTGGTAGATGAGAAGTCACTGGAATTTAGTATTGGTGAGCGCTTCATATTAGTCAGTGAGTACTTTAGCGAGGAGTTTAATGAGGTAGAGAAGATACTCAGTGTTACTTTGAGAGAGCCAGAGCAAACGCAATATTATGAGTGTGAGGAAGGGAGTATGAGTAACCTTGCATTGCTTTTTCAAGAGAGTAGCGATTAACCGATGATATAACAATTATTACCAATACGTAATAGTGTTTTCTTATACGCCCTAATTATCTTGTTATTTGTAACCGATATAATCATCCACCTTACCACGGTAAGTAGATTTTCTCATTCAAGTAACGAGGAGGGCTTATGGCCGTAGGGTGGGCAAACGACGATAGCGTCAGCCAACAAATTCAAAACACAATAGACGACGAGATTTCCCGTGTTCGTGGCAGTATCACAAAGGGTGAAAGCGCCCATTACTGCGATGAGTGTGGCGATGAGATTCCGGAAGCGCGTCGTCTTGCGATGAAAGGCGTTCGTTTGTGTATCGAATGTCAGTCAACAATCGAATTGATGTCTCAACGCCAAGCATTATTTAATCGACGAGCCAGTAAAGACAGTCAACTTCGATAGCTTTACTGTTCAGGCAAATAAAGAGACGGTTTGAGCCTCATACTCAAACCGTTTTCGTGTTGAGTTGAACTATGAAGCGAAGCAATCTTTACGTTGCAAAGCAGCATCAATCGCGTTAACTAGCTTCTCAATATCTTCCGGCTTGCTGATGAATGGCGGCATCATATAAATCAGTTTACCAAATGGACGAATCCAAACACCGTGCTCAACAAAGAGAGCCTGGATGGTTTCCATATTAACAGGGCGATGCGTCTCCACTACGCCAATGGCACCCAACCAACGGGTGTTTTTCACCAAGTCGTATTTTTCAAGTTTTGGTAGTAACTCAGAAAACAGTGTTTCGATTTGTTGGGTTTGCTGCTGCCAGTTGCCTTGTTCTATCAATTCTAAACTTGCGGTGGCAACGGCGCAGGCGAGCGGGTTACCCATAAAGGTTGGGCCATGCATGAAACAACCAGCATCACCACCACAAACAGTATCCGCGACGTGTTTGCTCGCTAGGGTCGCAGAGAGTGTCATGTAGCCGCCGGTGAGTGCTTTACCGACACACAAAATGTCTGGCTGAATATCTGCGTGTTCGCAAGCAAACAGTTTACCGGTACGCCCAAATCCGGTTGCGATTTCATCTGCAATCAATAACAAACCGTATTTGTCGCAAAGCCTACGCACACCTTTGAGAAATTCTGGATGGTAGATACGCATACCGCCCGCACCCTGAACGATAGGCTCTAGGATCACCGCAGCGAGTTCTTGGTGATGCGTTTCAATCTTGCGCTCAAAGTCTGCAAGATCTTCCGGCTTCCATTCATCCCAATACCCACAAGTAGGTGACTGGGCAAAGATATGCTCAGGCAAAAAACCTTTGTAGAGAGAGTGCATGGAATTATCAGGATCGGTGACCGACATCGCCGCAAACGTATCGCCGTGATAACCGTGTCGCAAAGTAAGAAACTTTGGTCGGCGTTCGCCTTTTGCATGCCAATATTGCAGTGCCATTTTTAAGCTGACTTCTACGGCAACGGAACCTGAATCGGCAAGGAATACATGTTCAAGATTACTTGGGGCTAGGGATAGCAACTTCTTACATAAACTGATTGCTGGCTGGTGGGTAATTCCGCCAAACATTACGTGAGAGACTTGGTCGATTTGCTGGTGAGCCGCTTGATTTAAGTGCGGGTGGTTGTAGCCGTGGATCGTTGACCACCAAGAAGACATACCATCGACAAGCTCTGTCCCGTCTTCCAATTTAATGTGGACACCACTTGCTGATGCCACTGGGTAGCAGGTCAGAGGTGTCAACGTCGAAGTGTAGGGATGCCAGATGTGCTGGCGGTCGAAGGCGAGATCCATGTGCTATTCCAATAGTAATTGAGTTTAAAAAATAAACAGGTGTAAACTTTGTGGTTTAGTGTTGTGTTGACAGTTTATCGAGACTCAGTAGACTGTCAACACAACAAAAAAAGTGACTAAAGGAATACACGTGGAAGTTCGTCATAACTGGACGCATGCTGAAGTGCGCGATCTCATGGAAAAACCGTTCATGGATCTGCTATTCGAAGCACAGCTTGTTCATCGTCAATACCAACAAACCAATCATGTTCAAGTAAGCACGCTTCTTTCGATTAAGACAGGTGCTTGTCCGGAAGATTGTAAGTACTGTCCTCAGAGTGCTCGTTACACCACAGACATAGAAAAAGAGCGTCTGATGGAAGTAGAACGCGTACTCGACGCTGCGCAAAAAGCAAAAAACGCGGGTTCTACTCGATTCTGTATGGGCGCAGCGTGGAAGAACCCTAAAGAGCGTGATATGCCGCACTTGACCGACATGATCAAAGGCGTGAAAGACATGGGTTTAGAAACGTGTATGACATTAGGCATGCTGACGCCAGATCAAGCAAAGCAACTGGCAACTGCAGGTCTGGATTACTACAACCACAATCTAGATACTTCACCTGAGTTCTACGGCAACATCATTACCACACGTACTTATCAAGACCGTTTAGATACGCTTTCTCACGTTCGTGATGCCGGCATGAAGATTTGTTCTGGTGGCATCATTGGCATGGGTGAGAGTGCCAATGACCGAGCGGGCTTGTTGGTTGAATTAGCTAACTTGCCAGTGCACCCTGAAAGCGTGCCAATCAATATGCTGGTTAAGGTGAAAGGTACACCACTGGAAGAGGTAGACGATGTTGAGCCATTCGATTTCATTCGCTTGATTGCGATTGCACGCATCATGATGCCTCAATCAGCGGTTCGTCTATCGGCTGGCCGTGAAAACATGAACGAACAAATGCAAGCGCTGTGTTTTATGGCGGGTGCGAACTCAGTCTTCTATGGCTGCAAACTTCTGACGACTCCAAACCCTTCTGAAGATAAAGACATGATGCTGTTCAATAAGCTCGGCATTAACAGCCAAGAAGTGTCTCAAAAACCCGATGAAATCGAAGAAAACGAGTTGCTGGATCGCGTTGTAGAGCGTGTTGCTGCTCGTCCAACAAAAGACGACCTTTTCTACGATGCCAGCGTTTAAATCTCGTATCGAGTCCGCCCTTGCCGACCGTAAAGCGCAGGGGCTGAATCGTTCGATGAATGTGGTGTTTTCCGGCAACCAATCGATTTTGGAATACGAAGGCAGACGCTACATCAACTTCTCAAGTAACGACTACTTAGGCTTGGCCAATGACCAAGCGCTTGTTCGTGCTTGGCAACAAGGCTTGAGTGTATACGGCAGTGGTAGCGGCGCCTCTCCAATGGTGACAGGCTTTAGTGCGGCGCACAGTAATTTAGAAGCTGCATTGACCGAATGGCTGGGTTATGAACGGGCAATCCTGTTTGGTTCTGGATTCAGTGCCAATCAAGCGTTGTTATTCACCTTGCTAGAAAAATCAGATGTACTCATTCAAGACCGTTTGAACCATGCTTCTTTGATGGAGGCAGGGATGTTGTCGCCAGCTAAAATGAAGCGCTTCAAGCACAACGACATCGCGCATCTAAAATCGCTGCTGAGTAGCGAAGACAATCATCTGGTCGTAACTGAAGGGGTATTCAGTATGGACGGGGATTGTGCACCGCTTGCTGATATCGCTGAAGTTACAAGAAGCCACGATGCTTGGTTCGCCGTCGATGATGCACACGGTATTGGCGTTCTTGGTGAATCCGGTGGTGGTTCTTGCGAGCTGGCAACAGTTAAGCCTGAGTTGTTGATCGTTACTTTTGGCAAAGCTTTTGGTATGTCTGGCGCGGCTATCTTATGTGACCACGCAACGGGGGACTTTTTAACTCAGTTTGCTCGTCACCATGTGTATTCCACAGCGATACCGCCAGCACAAGCGTATGCGTTGACTCATGCAGTCTCGATGATTCAAGAGCAGTCTTGGCGACGCGAAAAGCTTACGGAATTAAATGAAGTATATCGAGATGGTCTTCAAGATCTCGACGGTTTTGTCGAAACCCAAACCTCGATTAAGCCCTTTATGATTGGTGAATCTGAACTGGCTTTGCAGGTTGCAAATGCTTGTCGACAGAACGGCATTTGGGTGACTGCTATTCGTCCACCGACGGTACCTAAAGGAACATCTCGTCTTCGAATTACGCTCACAGCCAATCACACCAATGAGCAAGTTAAAACGCTTTCAATGGCATTGAAGCAAGCATTAGGAGCGCTGTAATGGATAATGCAGAAAATATGACATTGGAAAGCTTTTACCAAGACAAAGAAGCGATTGCCTCTTCGTTTGGAAAAGCAGCAGAAACGTACGACAAACACGCGGCGTTTCAGCGTGATGTTGGACATCGCTTGCTTGATAAACTTCCTGAAAACTTAACGGGAAAACGCGTCTTAGATTTGGGGTGTGGTACAGGCTACTTCTCTCAACTTCTCCAACAACGTGGTGCAGAAGTGGTTTGCGGCGATATCTCTCAAGCGATGTTAGATAAAGCGCAGCAGCGTTGTGGTACACAGCAAATGCAGTACCAAATAGCTGATGCCGAAAACTTGCCATTTGATGATGAGAGCTTCGATTACGTTTTTTCAAGTTTGGCTTTGCAATGGTGTGTGGATTTAAGTTACCCGTTAAGAGAGATTCGTCGCGTCTTAAAGGTAGGAGGGACGGGGGGGTTCTCAACATTAGCCGATGGCTCACTTTATGAGTTGCGAGAGGCGTGGTCAAAAATTGATACATATCAACACGTGAATAACTTTATTACCCACAATCAGGTAAAAATTGCGTTAGCGCAATCTTGGTGCCACAACCATCATCTAGACTTGACCCCCATCACAGTTTGGTACGATTCAGCGTTTTCTGTCATGCGTGATCTCAAAGGCATTGGTGCAAATCACGTAAGCGGGCGCTCACATGGTCTGACGAGTCGTCGCACCTTGTTGCAAGTTGAGCGCGAGTACCAAGCATTTAGAAACGATCAAGGTCTTCTACCTGCAAGTTATCAGGTTTGTTTTGGAGTCATAGTTAAATGATTGATGCATTTTTTATTGCTGGTACGGATACTGATGTAGGAAAAACGGTAGCGTCTAAAGCTATTTTACAAGCACTTGGCGCGAAAGGGCTTGACACCATTGGTTACAAGCCAGTGGCTGCGGGAAGCGACAAGACGGCGGAAGGTTGGCGTAACTCGGATGCATTGCATCTGCAGAAAGCGGCAACACTAGATATCGCGTACGACGATGTAAACCCATACGCTTTGGAATTACCCGCTTCTCCTCACATCGCCGCTAAGCACGAACATGTAGAAATTAAATACGAAGTACTGAGCGAAAAATTGGCTCACCATAAAGAACAATCTGACATTGTTCTTGTGGAAGGTGCTGGTGGTTGGCGTGTGCCTGTATCTGATACAGACAGCCTGTCGACATGGGTACAGCAAGAGCAGCTTCCGGTAGTTCTGGTTGTCGGTATCAAGCTGGGTTGTTTGAGCCACGCGCTGTTAACGGCAGAGATCATCAAAGCGGATGGTTTGAATCTCGTTGGCTGGGTAGCGAACCGTGTTAACCCAGGCACAGAGCACTATGCAGAGATCATCGATATGCTGGAAGATCGTTTAGATGCTCCAAAACTTGGTGAGATCCCATACATTCCAAGTGCGAAGCGTAAAGATCTAGGCAAATACATTAACGTTGAGCCGTTGCTAAACGCATAAAGGCTTCGCGATTCGATAAATACAAAAAGGGCTGCACAATGCAGCCCTTTTCTCATGTAAACTTTTGTGTCTAATCGTAAGATCCGACGCTCAGTTTATTTCTCTTGGCTAAGCCCCATCAAAGCTTGCTGTGTTTCAGCAACGCGCTTTGACATGTGAGCGTCAGTTGAAATACCAAGTTGTTGTTTTGCCTCATCCTCTGAGATACCTAGATGACAACAAAGTAGATCGATAGCCATTTGATAGTCGTTAGTTTCTACCATGATTTTTCCCTCAAGACATGGAAGTTTAGGGTGCTTAGTTGTGTTTAAAGCTTACCCCGTTTTTGTTCATCTAACTCGAATCTAGCACGCTCAGGTAGTCGTACAATAAGACCAAAGTCTATACCTAGGCTAAGACCCTGTTTCTTGGGGAGTTAAATTTTACAGTTTGTGTAAATATTTCAATCTCGAAAACAAATGTTGCAATTTATTGCTTAACCTTGTTTTTAATGGCGATAGACTATATCTATAACGCAACGAAGCCAGAAACCAAGCGGAATCGGCTTTTATAATAATCAGCTTTAGAATAGTTTTATTTAAAACAATAAGCTTCCTCGGAGAAAAGTAATGAAGCGAATTATGTTATTCCTAGCAACTAACCTAGCAGTCGTGCTGGTGCTTAGTATTGTTCTGAATATTGTTTACGCTGTAACTGGAATGCAGCCAGGTAGTCTATCTGGTCTACTTATTATGGCTGCTGTGTTTGGCTTTGGTGGTGCATTTATCTCACTAATGATGTCGAAAGGCATGGCGCTGCGTTCTGTTGGCGGTATGGTCATCGAAAGCCCACGTAATGAGACAGAGCATTGGCTTCTAGAAACCGTTAGCCGTCAGGCTCAACAAGCTGGTATTGGCATGCCAACGGTAGCGATTTATGATGCGGCTGACATTAACGCGTTCGCAACGGGTGCGAAACGTGATGATTCACTGGTTGCGGTATCAACGGGTCTTCTGCACAACATGACGCGTGATGAAGCGGAAGCGGTACTTGCGCACGAGGTGAGCCATATTGAGAATGGTGACATGGTAACCATGACGCTAATGCAAGGTGTGGTGAACACATTTGTTATCTTCTTATCTCGCTTTATTGCCAACATCGTTGCTTCGAATGACGATGAAGAAGGTCAAGGCTCAAACATGATGGTTTACTTCGGTGTGTCTATGGTACTGGAGCTGGTGTTCGGCTTCTTAGCAAGCTTCCTAACCATGTGGTACAGTCGTCATCGTGAATTTCATGCTGACGCAGGTGCGGCACAGCTAGTGGGAAAAGAGAAGATGATCGCTGCGCTTGAGCGTTTGAAAATGAGCCACGAATCTCAACTGGATGGTACTATGATGGCGTTTGGTATCAACGGTAAGCGCTCTATGACTGAGCTTCTAATGAGCCACCCACCATTAGATAAACGTATTGCAGCGCTACGTAGTCAACAATACTAATTCCGCTAACAGTTGAATTAGCTGCTAGTTAATATTCTGAAAAGGCTTGGTTTTTTAACCAAGCCTTTTTTTGTGTCTATTGATCGCTAGTGGAACTCGTCACGTATCACTTTACAGAAACAAAGTTATACAAAAATATTTTTGTACAACTTTTTATGATTGGTCTATCTTGTACATATAATAATTTTGTACAACTGTTGAAAGTGATATGGGAGCGAGAGAATGGACATTCAGTCAGTTGGCAACATTTATCAAAAGTTGAGCAAGGCAAATTTGCACTTGCTTGAAGAGGTTTACCACCAAGATGTGGTGTTTGAAGATGCCGCTCATCGCTTAGAAGGGTGGCCTGCGCTGTCGGATTATTTTCAATCGCTTTACACCAATGTTATTCGTTGTGACTTCATCATTCATGACCATCAACAAGTTGGGGAAACCGGGTTCCTCACTTGGACGATGGACTTACAGCACCCAAAACTTCAGAAAGGCGCGCCTATCTCAGTGAATGGCGTCTCGCACCTTAAGTTCCGCGATGGGCAGGTTATTTATCATCGAGACTATTTCGATTTGGGTGAAATGCTCTACGAAAATCTGCCACTGCTTGGCTCTGTGGTTAAAACCATCAAACAGAGGCTAGGACAATGAGCGGCTCGGTACTGATTACAGGTGCGACCTCAGGTATCGGTAGACAACTCGCTTTGGACTACGCAAATGCAGGTTGGAAGGTGATTGCCTGCGGACGCAATGAGGCGGTGTTGGCAGAGCTTGAGGACGCGTCTAAGAACATCTCAACCTTACGCTTTGATGTAACGCAGTATGAGGAAACCCTTCAAACACTGACTGAATTGCCTTTTGTTCCTGAAACCTGGATTTTCAACGCAGGCGATTGTGAATACATGGACGATGGCGTTGTGGATGCGAAGCTTATGGCACGAGTCATGAGCGTTAATGTGGTTGGAGTAGCCAATTGTATTGAAGCTTGTCAGCCTCGATTTGAACGTGGACATCGAGTTGTCATTGTTGGATCAATTGCCTCTGAAGTTGCACTCCCAAGAGCTGAAGCCTATGGCGCATCAAAAGCGGCCGTGAGTTATTTCGCGCGCACGCTGGCGGTCGACTTGAAGAAGAAAGGTATCAAAGTCGTCACGGTCTTTCCTGGCTTTGTCGACACGCCTCTCACTGACAAAAACACCTTTGATATGCCGATGATTGTTTCGGTGAATCAGGCTTCTGCTGCGATCCGAAAACAGTTGGATGCAAACAAAAGCCATATCTATTTCCCAGCGAGATTCACTGGCATTTTACGCTTTATCTCGCTGCTTCCCTACAGCTGGCAAGCTCGGCTGACCGCAAAACTCGTATCATAAGAAGGAAGAAGCATGAACATTGCAGGAAAAAAGAAAGTCGCCATCGTTGGTACCGGGATTTCTGGCCTCACTTGTGGCTATTACTTGCATAAAGAACATGACGTAACATTGTTTGAAGCGAACGACTACATTGGTGGGCATACGGCGACCGTCGACGTGAGCTTAAACGGCAAAGCGTACGCCATTGATACCGGTTTTATTGTCTACAACGACCGCACGTATCCAAACTTCATCAAGATGATGAAAGAGGTTGGTGTTGAAGGTATTCCGACTCAAATGAGCTTTAGTGTCAGAAATGACGGTAATAGCTTGGAGTACAACGGTCATACAGTGTCGACGCTATTTGCTCAAAAACGAAATTGGGCGAATCCCAAATTCTACCGCTTTATCTTCGAGATTCTTCGCTTCAACAAACTGGCGAAGCGCTTTGCTAATGAGCAGTCGAGCAATTCACAAACGCTAGGTGACTTTCTCGATGATCACAACTTCAGTGCGTTCTTCACCGATAACTACGTCTTGCCGATGGGCGCTGCGATTTGGTCGTCGACTTTGGCGGACATGCGCGCATTCCCGTTAATGTTCTTCTTACGTTTCTTCCTTAATCATGGTCTGTTAGATATCACCAATCGTCCACAGTGGTATGTGATTAAAGGTGGCTCTCGCTCTTATATTTCACCATTAACTAAAGGCTTTGCCGAGCGTATACACCTTAATAGTCCGGTTGAAAAAGTCATCCGTACTGATAACGGTGTTGGTATTGAAGTTCATGGTGAGACGCACTGGTTTGATGACGTTATCTTCGCTTGCCACAGTGATCAAGCAATGCGAATGCTGGGCGACATAAGCTCCACCGAGCAAGAAATCTTAGGCGATATGGCGTACCAAGCAAACGAAGTCGTGTTGCATACGGATATTGGCCTGTTGCCTAAACGCAAGGCGGCATGGGCGGCGTGGAACTACCTACTCGATGGCAGTCAAGAAGAGCAAGAGCGTCTTCCTTCTTTGACTTATAACATGAACATATTGCAACACATTCAGTCTGAGCATACTTTCTGTGTCACGTTGAACAGTGCAAAAAAAATCAACCCAAACAAGATTCTACGCTCATTCACTTACCATCATCCTGTATTTACCACGGAGTCTATTGCCGCACAGCAACGTAAAGACGAAGTCCAAGACAAACAGAGTACATGGTTCTGTGGTGCTTATTGGTACAACGGCTTCCATGAAGATGGTGTTCGTAGCGCGCTTGATGTTGTTCAAGGTCTAGAAGAAAAATACCGCGAGCAAAATGTGGTGCCTTTTGAAAAAGGCGCGGCGTGATATGAGTAGCCAGATGAACAGCCGATTGTTTATAGGCAATGTTCGCCACCGTCGATTCACGCCTGTGAGTCATGAGTTGAATTACTCACTATTTATGCCTGCCATCGACGTAGACGAACTTGAGGCGCTGGAAAAAAATGTCTGGGGTTTTGGACTGCGCTGGTGGCATTGGGCACGCTTTAAGCGCAGTGACTATATTGGTGGTGACGGATGCATTAAATCAGCCGTTCAAGATAAATTGGAATCGTTAACTGGCGTTCGTTTGACGGGTAAAGTGATTGCCGTTTGTCACCTGCGTTACTTAGGGCTCTATTTCAGTCCGGTCAATTTCTACTACGTTTATAACAAGGAGGGCGAGTGGAAGTACCTGCTGGCAGAAGTCAGCAACACCCCTTGGAATGAACGTCATTATTATGCGATAGCGGCAAACGCGCAGGATGAAAATTTTGGTTGGGAGCAAGACAAAGCGTTCCATGTCTCGCCTTTTAACCCAATCGACCAACGCTACCATTGGAAGATCAAACCTTTGACAGACAAGTTAAATATCCATCTTGAATGCCACAAAGGTGAAAAACATTTTGATGCCACCATGGCGATGAAAGCGCAGCCACTTTCAAGTAAAACCTTATTGAAGTGCTTGATCGTTACGCCTATTCAAACGGTAAAAGTCATTGCTGGTATTTACTGGCATGCCCTAAAACTTTGGATTAAAGGTGCGCCTTTTTACTCACACCCTAAATATGCTCAACCAAAAAAGACGGAAACCGAGCCGGTGAGTAAAGACGAAAAGAATAATAAGCACAAGGAGAACTCTGCATGTTAAACACAACTTCTATGGCAATGCCGCGTGAATTAACGACGACGCAAAAAGCGGCTCGTGGAGTTCTATTTCAGTGTCTGCAAAAGATGGAGATCGGATGCTTAACGGTAATTGAGAGCTTCAAAACAGAAACGACGGAGCGCAGTGAGAGATTCTCAACTCCGAATGGGGAATATAATGGTGAGCCAGTTGCGGCGACGATTGAGGTCAAACATCCGGGCTTTTATTCACGTATTTTACAAGGCGGCAGCATTGCCGCAGGTGAAGCTTACATGGATGGCTGGTGGGATAGCCCAGATTTGACGGCATTGATGAAGTTGATGGCTCTCAACATGCGTGCATTGGACAAACTTGAAGAGCAGGGCAGTTGGCTAACAAGGCTGCTTTATAAATTCAGCCATTGGACAAACCGTAACTCGCAGGAAAACTCTCGTAAGAATATCCATGCCCACTATGACTTGGGCAATAACCTTTACCAAGCTTTTCTTGATACCAACATGCTGTATTCGTCAGCATTGTATAACCAACCTGATGACTCTTTAGAGCAAGCTCAAATCAACAAAATGGATCGGCTGTGCCAGCAACTTGAGCTCAAACCCAGCGACCATGTTATCGAAATTGGTACTGGGTGGGGGGCAATGGCGATTTATATGGCAGAACAATATGGCTGTCAGGTGACGACGACAACCATTTCTGAAGAGCAGCATGCTTACGCGGAACAGAAGATTAAAGAGCATGGATTAGAGGGAAAAATTACACTGCTCAAAGAAGATTACCGCAACCTAACCGGAACTTACGACAAGCTTGTTTCTATAGAGATGATTGAAGCGGTGGGTAAGCAGTTTCTGCCTTCTTACATCAAGAAGTGCGAATCCTTGTTGAAGTCGGGAGGCTTGATGGCGATTCAAGCGATTACGATTGCCGACCAGCGCTACGATTACTACAGCAACAATGTCGATTTTATTCAGAAGTACATTTTCCCGGGAGGATTTTTACCTTCGGTCACATCGCTTACTCAAGCGACCACAAAGTACAGTGACTTGGTTACCAGAGACCTGTTTGATATTGGGCTTGATTACGCCAAAACGCTTAATGAGTGGCATCATCGCTTTAATCAAGCCGAGAGTGAAGTGCGATCGTTTGGTTACGACGATCGCTTCGTACGCATGTGGCGTTACTACATGAGCTACTGTGAGGGGGGCTTCTTAGCTCGCACGATCAGTGCCATTCACATGACGTTTCAGCGTCCGTAGTTCGTTATGAGAGTATTTATCGCTTCTACATGGTTCCAACTCTGCTGGTTTGTAGCGGTGCTTGGGACCGAACAATGGCAGTGGCTGACGTTAATACTAACGTTACTTACCTTGGTGTACTGCTGGAGAGTAGAGCCTACCTCTCTCAAGAATATCACTATGATTGTATCCATTGGTTTGGTGCTAGATACTTTCAATAAGCAATTTTCCGTCTTTATATTCCCATCCACTTGGTTGCCGATCTGGCTTGTTTGCTTGTGGGTTTTATTCTCATGGTATGCCTACCAACTCAAGTCAATTTTGTACCGTTTCCCAAAAACCTACGTATCAATAGTAGGCGGTCTCGGAGGAACAGCGAGCTATTTTGCTGGCTACAAATTCCAAGCCGTTGAATTTGGATTTAGCGTTGGCACCACACTCACGATCTTATTTGTCGAATGGTGCGCAATGATGCTTTTGATACTCAAGGTGTACGGAAATGAAAGGCTTGAAGAGAAATTGGAAACGGAAACTGACTAGTAGTGTTATGGCAGTCTCTTTATTCTATGCGTTGCCTTTGCAAGCTCAAAACGTGGTGGGTTCGAGTGCGGCAACGACCACAGGCAACTGGCTACAATGGCAAACGGTCGGTGAGGCTCAACTCACTTGGTTTGTTTTTGATATCTACAAGTCTCGCCTCAAAGCGCCCGGTGGGCAGTACTTGGTGTCTAGTGACGTCTCTCCCCATCCCTTTGCTTTAGAGATTAACTATCAGCGTGATATTAGCAAAGAGCAGCTGCTCGATGTGACGGATGAACAGTGGCAGAAATTGGGGTTTACTCAGGCCTATCGTCAGCAGTGGATTTCTGAATTGAACACGATGTTCCCTGATATTAAGAAAGGCGATGAGTTGACTTATCTCACTGATGGTACAAACGGTCAGCTTATTTATCGCAAAGCTGGGAGAGAGCCTTATCAAACCGTGGGTTATGTGAGGGATGAGCATCTCAATGACGCGTTTCTTTCTATTTGGTTATCACCTCAAACGGCGTTTCCTAAACTCCGTAAACAACTGATAGGGCAGGTAAGGTAGTGAAATTATTACAACGAATGCTCAAAGCACCAGTGATTGCAGCGGTAACGCTACTCAGTGCGTGCTCTGCGGACATCGATAACTATCAAGCGGCATCGCCTGCCTTTGATTTATTTGGCTATTTTGAAGGTGATGTAAAGGCGTGGGGGATGGTGCAAGACTACACCGAGAAACAGACCCGTCGATTTGAAGTCGACATCGTCGGCACAGTGGAAGGCAATGAACTAACTCTGGTGGAAGACTTTGTCTTTGATGATGGCGAGCTCGACCAGCGTATATGGGTCATTACTAAACTCGAAGACGGTACTTATCAAGGTAAAGCGGATGACATTATTGGTGTTGCCACCGGTAAAGAGATGGGTAATACGCTGCAATGGCAATACGATTTTGAGCTAAAAATGGATGGCTCAACCATCACGGTCTCATTTGATGACTGGCTCTACCGCCAAGATGACATGCACGCGTTTAATCTCACCAAGATTAAGAAGTTTGGTGTCGAAGTAGGGACGATTACTCTTTTCTTTCAGAGGCAATAAAAGAGTTTAGAACGCTTCGAGATTCGAGATTCGAGAGCGCTTCGCTATAGGAGTCGAGAGTGGGGAGCTGTAAGTTTAGCAAAGGGAAGTTGAATTGAGAAAGTATTGAATGCACTTGCCATCCAGATTGATATAAAAGAGCGTTATCCTAAAGGGCAGTGTTCCATCGGGCGAAGCCCGTTCCCCTAAAAAGAAAGGGTTGACGCTCTCACGTCAACCCTCAAAATTATCCGATTCTCGATTCTCTTACAGCTTATCTGTTAGCTCGATTGCTTGACCGATGTAGTTCGCTGGCGTCATCTCTTTCAGACGTGCTTTCTCGTGGTCAGGAAGCTCAAGACCGTCAATGAAGTTACGCATTGCTTCGCCGTCTACACGTTTACCACGAGTTAGCTCTTTTAGCTTCTCGTATGGCTTCTCGATGCCGTAACGACGCATTACTGTTTGTACTGGCTCTGCTAGTACTTCCCAGTTCTTGTCTAGTTCAGCAAGAAGTGCTTCACGGTTTACTTCTAGCTTGCTGATGCCTTTAAGCGTAGAAGTGTAAGCGATGATTGCGTAGCCAACACCAACACCAAGGTTACGAAGAACCGTTGAGTCAGTTAGGTCACGTTGCCAGCGAGAAACAGGCAGTTTCTGTGCTAGGTGGCCGAACACAGCGTTCGCAAGGCCTAGGTTACCTTCAGAGTTTTCAAAGTCGATTGGGTTAACTTTGTGAGGCATTGTTGAAGAGCCAATTTCACCGGCAATGGTCTTTTGCTTGAAGTGGCCTAGTGCAATGTAACCCCAAACATCACGGTCGAAGTCGATCAGGATAGTGTTGAAACGAGCTACTGCATCGAATAGTTCAGCAATGTAATCGTGTGGCTCGATTTGCGTAGTGTAAGGGTTCCAAGTAACACCAAGAGACTCAGTGATGAACTCTTCAGAGAACTTGTGCCAATCTAGCTCTGGGTAAGCAGAAAGGTGTGCGTTGTAGTTACCTACTGCACCGTTGATTTTCGCTAGGATCTCAACGTTTTCGATTTGCTTGAATTGACGCTCCATACGGTACGCCACGTTTGCCATTTCTTTACCCATTGTTGATGGAGAAGCCGGCTGACCGTGTGTACGAGATAGGAGAGGAATATCGCGGTATTCAACAGCAAGCGCTTTGATTGCGTCGATTAGGTTGCGAATTTCTGGAAGAATCACAGTCTCACGCGCTTCTTTAAGCATTAGAGCGTGTGACGTGTTGTTGATATCTTCAGAAGTACATGCAAAGTGGAAGAACTCGTTTACTGCGTGCAGCTCAGGAACGTCTGCTACTTTCTCTTTTAGGAAGTACTCAACGGCTTTAACGTCGTGGTTAGTTGTACGCTCGATCTCTTTGATACGGCGTGCATCTTCTTCAGAGAAGTTTGCAGCAAGGTCGTCTAGGAATTGGTTTGCTTCTGCGCTAAACGCTGGCACTTCTGCAATTTCAGCAGTAGCAGCAAGCTTTTGAAGCCAGCGGATTTCAACGATAGTACGGTATTTTAGTAGACCGTATTCACTGAAAATTTCGCGTAACGCAATTGTCTTGCTTCCGTAACGACCGTCTACTGGTGAAACAGCAGTCAATGCTGACAGTTCCATGATGTTCTCCTGAATTGGGTTTCTAAATTTCGTGAGCTTTATACCAATAACTGTGGCAATTGTCACGAATATTGCGCAAACGTTTGCGCGAGATTTGTTTTGTTCAAAAAAATGAGCTCGCGATAAACGCGAGCTGCTTATGTTATACCTTATTACATGCGAGCAAGAAGGATTTGTGCTTGCTCGATCATCTTCTTGCGTCCGAAGATTAGATGACGACGTTTACCGCCAACTTGACGCCAGAGTACCGCACTACGAATACCGGATAACAACAGCGCACGAACTTTGTGCTGGTTAGAGGTCTGTTGCAGTACAGATGGAGTACCAGTTACTTGAATGCGAGGGCCAATTGGGCTCACAACGTCCAAGTAAATGCTTGCTAGGTTGCTGATCATTTGATCATCTAGCAATTCAAAATGTTCCGTTTGACGCTGAGCCATTTGGATGCGGTCACCAAGTTGTGACATTGCATCATTGCGGCTCGATAGCTTGCGCTCTAATGCCATTAGGCTGATGATGTAGCGAGTGACTTCACTTCCGGATGGAGTGCTATCAATCCCTTTCACCAAGCATTCAAGACCCAGCTTAAGATCAGCTTCACGACCGAAAACACCAATGGTGTTGGCTGGGCTCGTATTCAAAATGGCGTTAATTGACGTTTCAAAGGCATCTTGATCACAATGCCCGTCTCTCGCTACCTGTTGAACCAAAGCAACAGCTTGGCAGATACCTGCAAAAGCGATAGTACGGTCATAAAGTGTATTCGCCACGTAACGACTCCTAAGCTTGAGAATATTTAATGCGTTGCTCGATGATGCCGCCACCTAGGCATACGTCATCTTTGTAGAACACAGCTGATTGACCTGGGGTTACAGCAATTTGTGGCTCGTCAAAGATCACTTTAATGTTTTCATCATCGATAGGGATGATTGTACAAGGAATATCTTCCTGACGGTAACGAGTTTTCACTGTGCACTTCATAACATCGCGAATTGGCTCACGATCTACCCAGTGAAGTTGTGATGCAAGTAGACCTTCTGATTTCAGCATTGGGTGGTCTTTACCTTGTACCGCTATCAAAACGTTACGTTTAAGATCTTTCTCGCCAACGAACCATGGGTCTTCGTTACCACCGCCGCCTTTACGGCCACCGATGTGTAGACCTTTACGCTGACCTAGTGTGTGGTACATAAGGCCTTGGTGCTGACCAATCACTTCGCCTTCAGGTGTTTCAATATCACCTGGTTGAGCCGGAAGATATTTACCAAGGAACTCTGTGAACTTGCGTTCACCGATGAAACAGATACCGGTTGAGTCTTTCTTCTTAGCTGTGATCAGATCTTGCTCTTCCGCGATGCGGCGCACTTCAGGTTTCTCTAGATCACCTACAGGGAATAGGCTACGCGCAACTTGCTCGTGGCTTAACGTGTATAAGAAGTAGCTTTGGTCTTTATTGCCATCTAGGCCGCGTAGCATCTGTGGCTTTTCACCGTTTTCTGGAAAAGATCGACGCACGTAGTGACCCATTGCAATGTAGTCAGCATCAAGTACTTCATCAGCGAATTCTAGGAATGCTTTGAACTTGATTTCTTTGTTACAAAGAATGTCTGGGTTTGGTGTACGGCCTGCTTTGTATTCAGCAAGGAAGTACTCAAATACATTATCCCAGTACTCAGCAGCAAAGTTGATGGTGTGTAGGTGAATGCCTAGCTTGTCACATACTGCCTGAGCATCAGCAAGATCTTCTGCTGCTGTACAATATTCTTCGTTGTCATCTTCTTCCCAGTTCTTCATGAACAGGCCTTCTACTTGATAGCCTTGTTGCTTGAGAAGATACGCAGAAACAGATGAATCAACGCCGCCGGACATACCGACGATGACTTTCTTTTGGCTGTTATCAGACATTACTAAACACCACTTAAATAAACGGGACGCAGATTCTACCAGAATCCACAGGCCGGTGACAGATCCGAGATCGAAATCACACTTCGATTTGCTGCACTTTTCTCCAACAAAATCGCAAGTCGGTAATTTCATAAGTATAGAGAAGTTATATATGGCATAGTTGGCAAAAATCCAAGAGGAAAAATCAAATGACCGAAGAAAACCAATTTATGCAAGAACCTGAGTTGATTGAGATTGTTGAAAATCAACTCGAAGATGGTAACCCACTTAAAGTAAAAGAAACGCTTATGCGCTTAATGATGACAGGCACACCACGTGAAGACGCGATTGCAATGATGGCGTGCGCAATGTCGATTGAGATTTTTGACGTGATGAAAAATGAAGGGGAGTTCAACTTAAAGCGTTATAGTGAGCATCTGGATCAATTACCGGATCTAAGCTTTATGGAAGGTGAATAAGTAGCCTGAAAGAAAAAAATAGACTGCAAACGTTTGCTATAATTGCTTTTATTGCTGCTTTTATAACAGCGGTATAGAATCCGTTCTCCTTTTCATCCCTTATTCAGACAAACAATATGAAATTTCCTGGACAACGCAAATCGAAGCATTATTTTCCGGTTCATGCTCGCGACCCTTTGGTCAGTCAAGCACAAGAAAGCAAGAAAATGACGCGTACTCACATTATCGGTATTGATCAGACGTTGGTAGATATCGAAGCTAAAGTTACCACGGATGTAATCGAAAAATATGGTTTGAGTAAGGGACACTCACTGGTAATTGATGATGCAACTGCAGAAGCGCTTTACCAGCAACTAAAAGAAGAGAACCTGATTACTAATGAGTATGCAGGTGGCACGATCGGCAACACACTACACAACTATTCTGTGTTAGCGGATGACCGTTCTACACTTTTAGGCGTGATGAGTCAGGATATTAAAATTGGTAGCTATGGTTACCGCTACCTATGTAATACATCTAGCCGCATGGACTTAAACTACCTACAAGGGGTAGAAGGTGCAATTGGCCGTTGTTTTGCTCTTATTACTGAAGACGGTGAGCGTACTTTCGCAATTAGCGAAGGTCAGATGAACCAACTTCATCCAGATAATATTCCAGAGAAGATCTTCAAGAGTGCCTCAGCGCTTGTTCTTACTGCGTATCTAGTTCGTTGCAAAGAAGGTGATCCAATGCCTGAAGCAACCATGCGTGCTATTGAATACGCGAAGAAACATGATGTACCAGTGGTATTAACACTAGGTACTAAGTTCGTAATTCAAGATGACCCAACATTCTGGCAAGAGTTTATTCGCGATAACGTATCTGTTGTAGCAATGAATGAAGATGAAGCAGAAGCTCTAACTGGTGAATCTGATCCATTGGCAGCGTCTGATAAAACGTTGGATTGGGCAGATCTAGTATTATGTACAGCAGGTCCAGTTGGGTTATTTATGGCGGGTTATACAGAAGATGACGCTAAGCGAGAAACTTCTTTGCCATTACTTCCGGGTTCTATTGCTGAATTTAACCGTTACGAATTTAGTCGCCCAGCGAAAAAGGATGCGAGTGTAAACCCAATTAAAGTTTATTCTCATATTTCCCCTTATATGGGCGGTCCTGAGAAAATTAAAAACACCAATGGTGCTGGTGATGCTGCATTGTCTGCTGTGCTTCATGATATGGCGGCAAATAAGTACCACAAAGAGAATGTGCCAAACTCAAGCAAGCATGCTCATCAGTTTTTAACATATTCTTCGTTTTCTCAAGTGTGTAAATACGCTAACCGAGCAAGCTATGAAGTGCTAGTACAGCATTCTCCTCGTTTATCTCGCGGACTACCTGAGCGAGAAGACAGTCTTGAAGAGGCTTACTGGGAGCGTTAACCCAGGCATTTCACGGTGAATTTATAAAGGCGCATGTTTTTATGCGTCTTTTTTATTTGAGCCTATCGAAGAGATCTGATGTATACGAGATAAAAAAAAGGCTCCTGAATGGAGCCTTTTAAGTATGACTTAATGTCTAGATTAGATTAGGAAATCATCTAGTGATTTACCAGCGTCTAATTGCTCTTGAATTGCAGAAGGTGTACGACCTTGGCCTGTCCAAGTTTTCTCTTCGCCAGTTGTATCTACATATTTGTATTTAGCTGGGCGAGGAGCGCGCTTAGATTTAGTTTTTGTTTTTGTTTCGCCTGATAGCGCGCTAATTAGTGCATTAACGTCGATACCATCTTGGGCAATTTGTTCTGCAATTGCTGCTAGTTTTGCTTCTTGCTCTGCTTGTGCAGCGCGATCAGCTTCTTCTGCTTCTTTGCGTTCTTGAACTACGGTAGTTAGTTTATCTAGTGCTTCTTCAAGTTGCTCTAGAGTTAGCTCACGTGAAAATGCACGAAGGCTACGAATATTTAGAAGTGTTTTTGTCAGCTCAGACATAACTGTTCCTATTCTTTAAGTAGGGTGTTTGGTAATAATAATGCTAGTGATTAATTAAAACAAACAAAATAATAGAAATATTAAACTCTAATATTTAACGTCATCTTACCGACGTTGGCAAACAATAAATAGTTTTTTTCAATCAAAGTTCAATATTGGAGCGTACTGTTTAATATAAGTTCAAACTTATTTGGTCAGGTAAGCATTATTGGCTGTAATACTAAGCAGAAATGGCTCTAATCTTAAAGTCGTGTATCTATTCCTTGGGTGAAGGTGCGCTATATGACCGATAGAATTTAAATATGGGATATGAGAGTTACTCTTATTTGGGATCTTGCTTACTGATAAATATTATGAACTTAAATGCAGAGCGTAGAGGCTAGTCTGTATAGGCTAACTTTAATTTATTTAATTAATGTGATTGCAGTTGCGTAATCCATGTTTCAGTTACATTTCATTTATAAATCATTGTGACGATTATTTATCGATTTAATTTAGTTTGATGTGTTGCATTGGTGGTCTTCATGAGTACAATGGCAATTACCTGATGCAATATTGCAGACAATATGTTGTTA
Organism: Vibrio sp. WZ-1; assembly: GCF_052037695.1. Lineage (NCBI taxonomy): Bacteria > Pseudomonadati > Pseudomonadota > Gammaproteobacteria > Vibrionales > Vibrionaceae > Vibrio > Vibrio sp. WZ-1. Next base: position 273,629 of record NZ_JBQEQR010000085.1, read on the forward strand.
ATTTGTACAATTAATGGTTAATTGTTTGTTGTTGCCGTAGAGGCGCAGTCTCGAAGAGTAGCTATTATTGGGGTGATACCAATGAATAATAGTGGAAGGCGAAGATTGCCGAAGTAAGTGGCCTATCGAAACCACTTGCTGGGGTTGTATCCGAAAGGAACAACACTGCCATAGTATATAAACATTAAACTATGGAGCGCTACTGTAGGGTTGGGTGGAGTGTTCGCTTCCCTGTCGCTAAGTTCAACATGAGCACGTACCGTATGCTACGTGACTTGTCTGCAGTAGATCTCTAGCCAAACTTTGGTTTTTGAAGATCATGAATTTAATAGATTTTGCACATTCTCCTGTTTCGTTATTACCGCCTATTGTTGCTTTGACACTGGCGATTCTAACTCGACGCGTATTAGTTTCTCTTGGTGTAGGTATCGTACTTGGTGCGATTCTACTTAATGATTGGTCTATCGGTAACACGGTAGGTTATGTTAGCTCTCAAGTTTCTTCTGTCTTTATTGAAGACGGTGGTATTAATACTTGGAACATGAGCATTGTTGGCTTCCTAATCCTTTTAGGTATGACAACAGCACTGTTAACACTTTCTGGTGGTACGCGCGCTTTTGCGGAATGGGCGCAAACTCGAGTAAAAAGTAAACGCGGCTCTAAACTTCTTGCAGCCTTCCTTGGCGTATTCATTTTTGTCGACGATTACTTTAATAGTCTTGCCGTTGGTGCGATCTCTCGCCCAGTGACCGACCGTTTCTACGTCTCTCGCGCCAAGCTTGCGTACATCCTTGACTCAACCGCTGCACCAATGTGTGTGATCATGCCAGCTTCTAGCTGGGGTGCGTACATTATTACGATTATCGGTGGTATCTTGGTGTCACACGGTATCACGGAGTACTCAGCGCTTGGTGCTTATGTACGCCTTATCCCAATGAACTTCTACGCTGTCTTTGCGCTACTAATGGTATTTGCAGTTGCGTGGTTTGGTCTTGATATTGGCAAGATGCGTGACCATGAAATCGCAGCATCTCAAGGCCGTGGTTTTGACAAAGATAAAGAAAACGATACTCAAGAAGCTCACGAGCTTAACGAAGAGCTAGATATTCGTGAAAGCGAGAAGGGCAAAGTTTCTGATCTAGTGCTTCCAATCGTAACGCTTATCGTTGCTACTATCGCATCTATGCTTTACACCGGTGGTCAAGCACTAGCTGCGGACGGTAAAGAGTTTGCTCTTCTAGGTGCGTTTGAGAACACCGATGTTGGTATGTCTTTAATCTACGGTAGCTTGCTTGGCCTGGCTGTAGCACTGTTTACTGTGTTTAAACAAGGCATTCCAATGGTAGAGATTGGTCGCACACTTTGGATTGGTGCTAAATCGATGTTTGGTGCGATCCTAATTCTTGTATTCGCATGGACTATCGGCTCTGTTATCGGTGACATGAAGACGGGTTCTTACCTATCGACAATGGCGCAAGGTAACATTAACCCTCATTGGCTGCCGGTTATCCTATTCTTGCTTTCTGGTCTAATGGCATTCTCAACAGGTACTTCATGGGGTACGTTCGGGATCATGCTTCCAATTGCGGGTGATATGGCTGGCGCAACAGACGTAGCACTAATGCTGCCAATGTTAAGTGCTGTTCTGGCTGGTGCTGTATTCGGTGACCACTGTTCACCTATCTCAGATACCACAATTCTGTCATCGACTGGCGCACGTTGTAACCACATTGATCACGTATCAACGCAGTTGCCTTATGCGCTTTCGGTAGCACTTGTTTCATGTGTGGGCTTTATTGTTCTGGGTATGACAGCGTCTATTGCGTTCTCGTTTATTGCAGCATCAATTACGTTTGTGATTGTATGTGCAGTACTATCTTGGATCTCTAAGTCTAAAATGGCGTCATGCCAAAACGCTTAGCGCATTGAATGTAGCTTATTAAAAGAGGAAGCTCCGCCGAGGTCAGGCGGAGCTTTTTTTTAACGCGATATATAGGTGAGGGGGGCTATCGCGTTTTTGGGGTAACAGTTAGAGAAAAGTAGTGCTGTAAAATACACCTCAACTTACTTAAACAATATTGGTTATTAAGCAAGGGCTATGCCGGATTTAAGTCTATGATTTTATTATAGCTAGAATGGCAGTTATCTTGGCTTTTTGCTAAGTAACTGAAAGTGTGGATTACGTGTGTTACACAGTGTTACGTTACACTTTATACGTGTAAGTTATATTTCTTGATGAGACGATATAAGGTGGTTCTGGAAATACCAAGTTGCCTTGCAGCAGCGCTCATATTATGTTTGTTATCTTCAATAGCTTGAAGCAGGAACTCTAAGTCAATTTGTTCGCTATTCGGCAGGATTTCTCTATCTTTGCTATTTAATCCCAGATCAGCTTCTAAGATTGTGCCATCTTCACTCATTACAATAGCTCGCTGAATGACATTTCTCAGTTCGCGTACATTACCTGGCCATGAATGCGCCATTAATTTATCTTCAGCTTTTTTTGATATCTCGAATTCTTCTCCATTTTGCAGCTGATTTAAAAAATGCTGTGCTAATAACAAAATGTCATGACCACGACGTCTGACAGGAGGGACGGAGAGCGGAAGGATGTTTAGACGATAAAAGAGATCCTCTCGAAAGTTCCCCCTTACCACTTCACTTTTTAAATCCACGTGGCTAGCAGCGATAATACGACAATCAACGTTTAAGCATTTGTCCCCACCTAACTTTTGAATTTGCTTACTTTCCAAAAAGTGCAATAAATGTATTTGCGAATCAGGTGGCATATCGCCTATTTCGTCTAGAAAAAGCGTTCCCTTATTTGCTCTTTCGACAAATCCAGTGCGATCATGGATTGCGCCAGTGAAGGCGCCTTTCGTGTGTCCGAACAGCTCCGAAGCTACAAGACCTGAAGGTATAGCCCCGCAGTTGACCGAGACAAAAGGGTGTTTATGTCGTGACGAAAGTTCGTGAATTATGTGCGCACAGAGTCCTTTACCGACGCCTGTCTCGCCGTGAATCAGCACCTCAGCATCGCTTTTGGCGTATTTAGCGATGTTGGTGCGTAACTCGTTAATGCATGAGCTTTCTCCGATCAAAAGCTGAAGTTGTGGATGCTGGTCAGCAGTGGTCTGCTTAACTCCCACTTTGCGAATTTTCATTAATATTATTTCTTCCGATGCCCCATAAGAAGGATAGTCAGGATTAACTGTCTCAGGGATGATTCTTGTTCTCAAATGTGAGATTGATGTGTGGTTCTTCGGTTCAAATTTAGAATGCTGGCTTTTGGGGCGCAGGCCTACATGATTCCATAAGTTCGTAGTGTTATGACGTAATTTGATATCACTCTAAAAGTTATGTTGAAATTAATTGCTTTAAAAACAGTGCTTTAAAATGTATTTTACCAAAAGTGTAATTTATGTATTGAAAAATATAGGAAGCTTAGTTAGTGTGGTTGTTAACGAAGCAATTCAATCGAGTTTAAATAAGTATGCGTAATTTTGTAATGAACATTCATCACCATCATCACCCAGCCTAGTCTTTCGGGAGATGCACGCATACCCGGGAGATAGGAAACTCCCGGAGGTGAAAATCAAAGTGAAAACAGATTTCAAACCCTCGGGAGACCAGATTCTTCCGAGGGTTTTTTAGTTTTACTGATTTATAAATTATTCAAATTATCGAATCTTGCACAGGGACAAAGCAATGCAAACACAACGCTTAAGAATCGCAATTCAGAAAAAAGGCCGCCTAAGTAAAGAGAGCCAAGCTCTACTGAAGAAGTGTGGCGTGAAATTCAACGTAATGGGTGAGCGTCTAGTGGTTCACTCAGAGAACATGCCAATTGATTTGCTTTTGGTTCGTGACGACGACATCCCTGGTCTGATTATGGATGGCGTAGTTGACCTAGGCTTTATCGGTGAAAATGAATTAGAAGAAGTTCGTTTAGATCGTAAAGCGTTGGGTGAACCATATGAATTTGTTCAACTTCGACGTCTTGATTTCGGTGGTTGCCGTTTGTCTATCGCGATTGACAAAGACGAAGAGTACAACGGTCCTCAAGACTTAGCTGGCAAACGTATCGCCACTACTTATCCTCAACTTTTAAAAGCTTACATGGATGAAGTAGGTGTTCCATTTTCAACTTGTATGCTGACAGGCTCTGTAGAAGTCGCACCTCGTGCGGGTCTGGCTGATGCTATCGCTGACTTGGTTTCTACGGGGGCAACATTAGAGGCGAATGGGTTGAAGGAAGCTGAAGTTATTTTCAAATCCAAAGCGACTCTAATTCAACGCAAAGGCGAGTTTGATGCAGACAAAGTCGCGCTAATCGAAAAGCTGCTGACGCGTATGCAAGGCGTGCAGCAAGCGAAAGAGTCTAAATACATCATGCTACATGCACCAGCTGAGAAGCTAGACCAAATTAAATCTCTGCTTCCTGGTGCGGAAGACCCGACTGTATTACCTCTGTCTGCTGACAAGCAAAAAGTTGCGGTTCATTTGGTAAGTACTGAAAACCTGTTCTGGGAAACCATGGAACAACTAAAAGAACTGGGTGCAAGCTCAATTCTAGTACTACCAATTGAAAAAATGATGGAGTAATCGCAATGAGAACAGTTGTATGGCAATCGCTGAGTGAAACTCAACAAGACTCGATTCTAGAACGTCCTGCAATCGCAGAAGGTGCTAACATCACTGCTGCGGTTTCTGAAGTAATCGCAAAAGTCCGCAAAGAGGGTGATGCTGCGTTATTGGAGCTGACTGAGAAGTTTGACCGTGTGAAGCCGGAGTCCATTCGTGTATCGGCTCAAGAAATCGATGAAGCGTCATCGCGCCTTTCAGAAAATATGAAGAGCGCATTAGAGCAAGCGTATGAAAACATCACTAAGTTTCACAAAGCGCAGAAGCCACAACCAATCAAAGTTGAAACTCAACCGGGTGTAGTGTGTGAGCAGGTAACACGCCCAATTCAAAAAGTGGGTTTGTACATTCCCGGCGGTAGTGCGCCATTGCCATCGACTGTTTTGATGCTTGGTGTCCCTGCAAAAATTGCAGGCTGTCGTAAAGTGGTGCTTTGTTCTCCACCACCAATAGCTGACGAGATCCTTTATGTAGCAAAACTGTGTGGCATTGATGAAGTGTACAACGTCGGTGGTGGTCAAGCCGTTGCTGCAATGGCTTATGGAACAGAAACCGTATCTAAAGTTGATAAGATCTTTGGCCCTGGTAATGCTTACGTAACAGAAGCGAAGCGTCAGGTAAGCAACGATTTTCGTGGCGCAGCGATTGATATGCCAGCAGGCCCATCGGAAGTGCTAGTGATTGCCGATGAAACGGCAGACCCAGATTTCATTGCAGCAGATCTTCTAAGCCAAGCAGAGCACGGACCAGACTCTCAAGTGGTTTTGGTGACCCCTTCTCCGGTGATTGCGGATCAAGTGACGGATGCGGTTCAACGTCAGCTTAAAGAGTTATCTCGTGCGGACATCGCTGAACAAGCATTGGCGTCAAGCTTGATCATCATTGCTGAGTCTCTCACTCAATCTATTTCGATTTCAAATTACTACGGTCCTGAGCACTTGATTGTTCAGACTAAGAACCCACGCGAGCTTCTACCTCTATTAGATAACGCAGGTTCTATCTTCCTCGGTGATTGGTCGCCTGAATCAGCCGGTGATTACGCATCGGGTACGAACCACGTTCTTCCTACTTATGGTTACACTCGTACTTATTCAAGCTTAGGTTTAGCGGACTTTTCTAAGCGTATGACGGTTCAAGAGCTGTCTGCTGATGGTCTAAAGAACCTTGCACCTACAGTGGTAACCATGGCTGAAGCGGAGGGCTTGGATGCACACAAACGTGCAGTGACAATTCGTACTGAGAAATTAACCCGTGTAGAAAAACTGGCCGCTAAGTAAGAGGACAATGAGATGGAAAAGCTAGCGCGTAAACAAGTCCAACAACTTACCCCTTATTTATCGGCTCGCCGAATTGGTGGTACCGGTGACGTATGGCTAAATGCCAACGAATCACCATTCAACAATGAATACAAAACAGACTTTGCTCGTCTTAATCGTTACAGCGAATGCCAGCCAAAAGAACTGATTTCTGCTTATGCAGCCTATGCGGGTGTGGAACCAGAACAAACGCTGACTTCTCGCGGCGCAGATGAAGGTATTGAGCTACTGATTCGTGCTTTCTGTGAGCCGGGTGAAGATGCGATTCTATACTGTCCACCGACTTACGGTATGTACGCCATCAGCGCAGAAACCATTGGTGTAGAGCGTAAAACCGTGCCGTTAACGTCAGATTGGCAACTAGACCTTGCAGGCATCGAAGCCAATCTGGATAACGTGAAACTGGTTTTTGTATGTTCGCCAAACAATCCAACAGGGAATTTGGTTAAGCGTGAAGATATTGTCTCTCTACTTGAGATGACAAAAGACCGAGCAATCGTGGTGATGGATGAAGCGTACATTGATTTTTGTCCAGAAGCGTCAACGGTAGATTTACTGGCGCAGTATCCGAATCTCGCAATTCTTCGTACTCTGTCGAAAGCTTTTGCGCTTGCTGGTCTGCGTTGTGGATTTACGCTTGCGAACGAAGAGCTGATTAATGTACTTCTTAAAGTTATCGCACCATATCCAGTACCGGTTCCAGTGGCAGAAATTGCTACTCAAGCGCTGTCTGAAGCAGGTCTAGCGCGAGCGAAATTCCAAGTTCTCGACTTGAATGCAAACCGAGCTTACTTACAAGTTGGTTTGTCAATGATTCCGGGTTTGGAAGTCTTTGAAGGATGGGGCAACTACCTATTGGTGAAATTCCCAGATGGCGATGGGCTTTTCAAAGCCGCTTGGGAGACGGGTATTATTTTGCGTAACTCGCCAATCGAAAACTGTGTGCGTATCAGTGTGGGTAACCGCGACGAGTGCGAAAAAACACTCGGGTTTATCAGAAACTACTACTCATAAGTATAAAAAGTATTTATCGCTCTCGCTCAATAGCGGGAGCGCCAAAAAGAATAGCAATAAGGAAGTTCGAGTGAGCAAACAACAAAAAATCCTTTTTATCGACCGTGATGGCACCTTAATTGTTGAGCCGCCAGTTGATTTTCAAGTAGACCGATTAGATAAGCTAAAACTAGAGCCATTTGTTATCCCAAGCCTGTTGTCGTTGCAGGATGCAGGATACCGCCTAGTGATGGTCACTAACCAAGATGGTTTAGGTACCGACAGCTACCCACAAGCAGACTTTGATGCACCACACAACATGATGATGGAGATCTTTGAATCTCAAGGTGTGAAGTTTGATGACGTGCTGATTTGTCCTCACTTCGATGAAGATAACTGTTCTTGCCGTAAACCTAAGTTGGGGATGGTGAAAGAGTATCTTCAAGGTGGCAAGGTTGATTTCCAAAACTCTGTTGTGATTGGTGACCGTCAAACCGATCTTCAACTTGCAGAAAACATGGCAATTCGTGGCATTCAATACAACCCAGAAACCATGGGTTGGAAACAGATCTTGAAAGATCTAACTGTGAAGGCACGCGTTGCTGAAGTGATTCGTACCACGAAAGAAACGGACATCAAAGTTGCGGTGAACCTTGATGAGCAAGGCGGCAATGACATCTCTACAGGTCTTGGCTTCTTTGACCACATGCTGGATCAAATCGCGACGCACGGCGGATTCCAGATGGTGTGCAAAGTGGAAGGTGATCTTCACATTGATGACCACCATACGGTAGAAGATACCGCTCTTGCTTTGGGTCAAGCATTGAAAGAAGCACTGGGTGACAAACGTGGTATTGGTCGCTTTGGCTTCAGTCTTCCTATGGATGAGTGTTTGGCACAATGTGCACTAGACCTATCTGGTCGTCCTTACCTTAAGTTCGACGCGCAGTTCAGCCGTGAGCAAGTGGGTGACCTTTCAACAGAGATGGTGGTTCACTTCTTCCGTTCTCTGACTGACACTCTAGCGTGTACGCTGCATCTTTCTTCTGCGGGCAACAATGATCACCACATCATTGAAAGTTTGTTTAAAGCGTTTGGTCGTACTCTGCGCCAAGCAATCAAAGTAGAAGGCACTGAGCTACCAAGTAGTAAAGGCGTGCTTTAAGGCTAACGTTAGCAAGGAGAAAAACAGTGACAGAACAGAAAGTTGTCATTATCGATACTGGCTGTGCCAACGTCTCTTCGGTGAAGTTTGCCATTGAACGCCTAGGCTATGACGTAACTATTTCAAAAGATCCACAAGTGGTATTGTCGGCTGACAAGTTATTCCTTCCTGGCGTGGGCACCGCCAGCGAAGCGATGAAGAATCTAGAAGAGCGTGATCTGATCAGCTTGGTAAAACAAGTAGAGAAGCCGCTGCTAGGTATCTGTTTAGGTATGCAACTGTTAGGCAAAATGTCTCAAGAGAAAGGGCAGAAAGCAGACGAGTTAGTCGAGTGTCTTGGACTTTGTGACGGTGAAGTGAAGTTGCTACAAACTGGTGATTTGCCGCTGCCGCATATGGGTTGGAACACGGTGTCAGCAAAAGCAGGTGACCCACTGTTCAAAGGTATTGAAGAAGGTGAGTACTTCTACTTCGTACACAGCTTTGCAATGCCAGTTGGGGATTACACGATTGCTGAATGTGAATACGGCACCCCGTTCACAGCAGCAGTACAAAGCGGCAACTACTACGGTGTGCAGTTCCACCCTGAGCGTTCTTCAAAAGCGGGCGCGAAGCTTATTCAAAACTTCTTAGAATTATAAAAGGGATTTAGTGTGATTATTCCAGCTCTTGATTTAATTGAAGGACAGGTGGTTCGCCTTTATCAAGGTGATTACGGCCAAGTAACCGAATACAAAGTTGACCCAGCAGAGCAGTTCAACTTGTACCACCAAGCAGGTGCCAACTGGCTACACTTAGTGGATTTAACTGGCGCGAAAGACACGACAGCACGCCAGCTTGATTTGATAGCAAAGCTATTAGCAAGTACGCCAGCTAACATCCAAATCGGTGGTGGTGTGCGTACAGAGCAAGACGTGATTGATCTGTTAGAAGCCGGTGCTCAACGTGTTGTCGTTGGTTCTACAGCAGTAAAACAGCCAGAGCTTGTGAAAGGTTGGATGGAAAAATACGGTGCTGAAAAAATCGTTTTAGCGCTAGACATCAACATCGATCAAGACGGCACGCGTAAGGTAGCGATCTCTGGTTGGCAAGAAGATTCAGGCGTGACTATCGAAGCTCTGATCAACGATTATCTAACGGTAGGTCTACAGCACGTGCTGTGCACGGACATTTCTCGTGACGGTACGCTAGAAGGTTCAAACGTTGAGCTTTACGTCGACCTATGTAAACAATACCCACAAGTGCAATTCCAATCTTCAGGTGGCATCGGCTCGTTAGCGGATATCGAAGCACTAAAAGGTAGCGGTGTTGCTGGCGTGATTGTCGGTCGTGCACTGTTAGATGGTAAGTTCACAGCAGAGGAGGCATTTGCATGTTGGCAAAGCGAATAATTCCATGTCTTGATGTTCGTGATGGGCAAGTGGTGAAGGGCGTTCAGTTCCGTAACCACGAAATCATTGGCGACATTGTTCCTCTGGCACAGCGTTATGCGGAAGAAGGCGCTGACGAGCTTGTGTTTTACGATATTACCGCTTCAAGTGATGGGCGTGTTGTCGATAAAAGCTGGGTCGCTCGCGTTGCTGAAGTGATTGATATTCCTTTTTGTGTCGCTGGTGGTATTAAATCAGCGGAAGACGCAGCACGCATTCTTGAGTTTGGTGCAGACAAGGTGTCTATCAACTCACCTGCACTGGCGAACCCTCAGTTGATTACTGACCTTGCTGATAAATTTGGTGTGCAATGTATTGTCGTTGGTATCGATTCATACTACGACAAAGAGACGGGCAAGTATCAGGTTTACCAGTTTACTGGTGATGAAGAACGCACCAAAGCGACCCAATGGGAAACGCGTGATTGGGTGCAAGAAGTACAAAAACGCGGCGCTGGTGAAATCGTACTGAACATGATGAACCAAGACGGCGTGCGTAATGGCTACGACATCGAACAACTGAATATGGTGCGCGAAGTATGTAACGTACCATTGATTGCATCGGGTGGTGCAGGTGCCATGGAGCACTTTGCAGAAGCCTACCAAAAAGCAAATGTGGACGGGGCGCTTGCCGCCTCGGTGTTCCACAAACAAGTCATCAATATTGGTGAGTTAAAGCAGTATTTGAAACAACAAGGCATTGAGGTACGACTATGAGTGTGAAAGCCGCCGAAGTAAGTTCGCTAGCTGAGCGAATCAACTGGGAAAAGGTGGACGGTCTGGTACCTGCCATCGTACAAGATTTCCAATCAAGCCAAGTGCTGATGATGGGTTACATGAACCAAGATGCGTTGGTAAAAACGGGCGAGACTGGTCAAGTGACGTTTTTTTCTCGTACCAAAGAGCGCCTTTGGACCAAGGGGGAAACCTCAGGCAATGTATTACAATTGGTGAACATGCAGCTCGATTGCGACAATGACACACTGCTAGTTAAGGTGAATCCAATTGGTCCAACTTGCCATACTGGAACAACAACTTGTTGGGATGGAGATCCGAAAGAGGAGTCGCAAATGGTGTGGCTTCATCAACTTGAGCAGCTACTGGCTGCCCGCAAGAGTGCCGACCCAGATTCCTCTTATACTGCCAGTCTTTATGCCCGTGGCACCAAGCGTATTTCGCAAAAAGTGGGCGAAGAAGGCGTTGAAGTCGCGCTTGCGGCGACGTCGGGCGATAAGGCGGAGTTAGTGTGTGAATCAGCAGATTTGATTTACCACTTAATGGTATTGCTTCAAGACCAAGGGCTATCGATGAATGACGTGGTGAACAAGTTGAAAGAGCGTCATAAATAAGCCTGTTATAGATAAATGAAAGCCCCTATGCTCTCGAGTCTAGGGGCTTTTTTAATTTAGTGTTCTTGATTCGAGGGAAAACCCGAAAACGGTGCTAGTGGCGATTAGATTCTGAATCACGCTCGTCCCTCGCTGTTGAGAATGACGGTATATTTTCTAACGGTATTTGAAGTAGAGTTATCTATTTCAAACGAAAGTACATATTCACGTTATTCCGACGAGCTTAGGTGAGATCAGGAACCTTATTAAAGCGAGCTCAACAAGCTAGGTGTGGATGCTCTACCCACAACACTTCTTAAACTTCTTACCGCTTCCACAGATACACGGATCGTTACGACCGACCTTTAGACTGCTCACTGGTTGGCTTAAGCGTGGATCTTGTTCCGGTTCTTCTTCTGGGAATGTGCCGTCAATATAGTACCAAAGCCCGTCTTCTTTCAGGAAACGAGAACGTTCTGTCATACAGTAGCGTTTGCCGTCTTCATCAAAGTAAGCGCTAAACTCGACAAAGCCTTCATTCTCGTTAGTGCCAGACTCTGCTTTTACTACTTCAAGTTTGCACCAATCACTGTCGATGGACTGGGCAATACCCTCGCGTTGCTCTTCTGCGTTACAGCTTGGGTGATACGTGTTTACCACGTAATCCACTAAACCTAATACATGCGCACTGTAGCGAGAGCGCATCAACTGCTCTGGTGTGGTGACGTCTGCATGGTTGTTGTGGGCAATTTCACAACACTGTTGGTAGGTGCGGTTAGAGCCGCAAGGACAAGAAGAAGCCATAGAATGAAATCTCGATTAATTAAGCGGTAAAAACAAACAGCCTCACATGAGTGAGGCTGGTGGGGTATTATAGCTATTTAGGGCGTTTGAGACAGCAGTTCTTGAGCCCATGCTGTTGATTGGTTGAACGCTTTGGCTAACTGGGGTTCCGTCAGTTTGAGTGCGCTACAGTATTTCTCTGTCGTTTCCCAATCCGCTTTTTCGTAGGCGATGATCATCGACAGCAGATAGCCAAGTATGCCTTTTCTACTTGTCAAAGCCGTTTTGATGTCCTCATCGACAGGAATGTCTTCAATTACATCCACTAGAGGTTGGTCTAGTAACGAGTCCAGCAATGAAAACATACCAGTTAGGAATGCTTGACCGGGATCGTACTTAGTGTTCATTTGGCTCAGCAGTATCTCGCACATACGTGCACGCTGAATGGCTAAAGAGTAGAGGGAATCTGGTTTGTCTTCATGTACAGAAGCAATGGCGACGAGCGATATAAATCGTCTTAAACGGTCTTCTCCTAAATACACTAACGCTTGTCTAAACGACTTCAATTTAGTCGTCAGTGTGTAGCCTGAGTTGACGTAAGTCATTAGCTTGTAGGACAAGGTCACATCGATAGAAAACAGTCGCTCCACTTCATTGAAATCAATTGGCTTATCAGCAATCTCTTTACACAGTTGAATTACCGTCAAAAAAGCAGGATTCAAACGCTTTTTCTGAATCATTTCCGGTTTGCTAAAGAAGTAGCCTTGAAAGTAATTGAATCCGGCATCTAGCGCTTGTTCAAATTCCTCGTAGGTTTCTACTTTTTCAGCGAGAAACTCAATATCTAGGTGATTGAGCGCACGAATAAATATCGATGCTTTTTCAATAGGTACAACCCTGATATCAAATTTAATGATCGAAACAAAAGGTAAGAAGCGCTTCCAAGCTTTAGTGGGAACAAAATCGTCTAAAGCAACGCGATATCCAGAAGAGTGCAAATGCTTTATCGCTTTTAGTAGCTCGTCACTTGGTTCGCAATCTTCAAGGACTTCAACAACTAAAGATTCTTTCGGGAAAAGAGTCGGAACAAGGTTCACTAGACTTTGATAAGGGAAGTTCACAAAGCCAAGTTTGTCGCCTAAAGTGCTGTAATGAGTTGATAAGAAATGATCAGACAGTAAACGACTAGTAGCCAGCTCTGGTTCTACTTCTGGAAAGGTATTTTTTGGCCCATCACGAAAGAGAAGTTCATAACCGATAGTTTTCTTTTCTCTATCAAGAATAGGTTGGCGAGCTACATACGAATACTTCAATGCGGTACTTTATTCTGTTAAATCTATTAGTAATGATAATAACGAGTTTTCACAAAAGATCTATGGGTTATACGTCAATCTTAAACATCAAACTGGCACATTGTTGAAATTACGTGCGAAAAGGCCGATTTTGTAGGGTGAATTCTTCAGAATTTATTGATAAAACCGAGCCTTGCGTATACCAGTCCCCAAGAACTATACGAGTGTTTTTAACACCATTTAGGTCAAAAATATGTGTGTTTGGGCGATGAGTGTGACCATGAATCATAAGATTGACGCAATTTTGAGACATGACTCGTTCAACTTCGCTTTGGTTTACGTCCATGATATCGAGTGACTTATTTTTTTTGTCGTCTCTAATGTCAGATTGAACCTTCGTAACAATTCGTTTCTTAACGAACCAAGGAATACGATTAAATAACCACTGAAGCCAAGGCTGATGAACCGTTTTGCGAAACTCTTGATACTTCACATCATCGATACAAAGTGTATCACCATGAAGTATTACGGCTTTTTGGCCATAGAGATCAATAGTGCAAACGTCATCGAGTAGTGTTACGCCAGTTTCTTTGCAAAAGCGTTTGCCAAGTAGAAAATCTCGATTGCCTTGGATGAAAAATACGGGGATACCAGCATCCGTGAGAGTTTTAAATTCTGCGCGGATTTGGTCAGCAAAAGGGGTGTCATCATCATCGCCAATCCAGAATTCGAAGAGATCGCCGAGTACATAAAGAGCCTCAGATTGAATCGCTTCTGTTCGCATAAAAGTCACGAAACATTCAGTGATGTCCGGTCGTGACGGGGCAAGATGAAGATCAGATATAAATAATGTTGTCATAGAAATAAGGGGAAGCAATGCCTCCCCACTAGCTTATCTCTTGATTGTAATTCTAAAGAATTACTCTTCGATTGTCGTACCAGTGATCAGTACGTCTTCTAGAGGTACGTCTTGGTGCATGCCGTAAGAACCAGTGCTAACGCCTTTGATCTTGTTAACGATGTCCATGCCTTCTACTACTTCACCGAATACACAGTAACCCCAACCGTCTAGGCTTTCGCTACGGAAGTCTAGGAATGTGTTGTTGTTTACGTTGATGAAGAACTGAGAGCTTGCTGAATGCGGCTCCATAGTACGAGCCATAGCAAGTGTACCCACTTTGTTGCTAAGGCCGTTGTTTGCTTCGTTCTTGATTGGCGCACGTGATGCTTTTTCACGTAGACCAGACTCCATACCACCACCTTGGATCATGAAGCCGTCAATAACACGGTGGAAAAGAGTGTTGTCGTAGAAACCGTCTCGGCAGTACTGAAGAAAGTTTGCGCTTGTCTCTGGCGCTTTCTCTTCGTTTAGTTGAATCTTGATGTCACCAAAATTAGTGTGAAGGGTGATCATGCTACTTTCCTTTACTGTGTTGTATTGAAACTGGGATTCTAGCCTAAGTTAATACGCATGGAAAACTCAGGACAATGAAAATAAACGTTTTGTGCTTGAAGTTTAGCCGATTATCGTTTTATCCGTGAAATGCTATTACCTAATAAGGTCTGAGTTGTTATACTCGGCGTTCTTGTTATCCACTCACAATCATAGATAGAGATCATGTTAAAGATATATAACACACTCACAAGACAGAAAGAGGAATTCAAACCAATTACAGCCGGCAAAGTTGGCATGTATGTCTGTGGAGTTACCATCTACGATCTCTGTCATATCGGTCACGGTCGTACTTTCGTTTCTTTCGATGTGGTTTCTCGTTACCTACGTTACCTTGGTTACGACCTAACGTTTGTACGTAACATCACTGATATCGATGACAAAATCATCAAACGTGCAGCAGAAAACGGTGAGTCTTGTGATTCACTCACTGAGCGTCTGATTGGTGAAATGCACGCTGACTTTGATGCACTGAACATGAAACGCCCTGACGTTGAGCCTCGTGCGACTCAGTTCATCGCTGAAATCGTTGAATTGGTTGAAAAGCTAATCGAGCGCGGTTTTGCTTACGTTGCGGATAACGGTGACGTAATGTTTGAAGTAGGTAAGTTCAACGAATACGGTAAGCTTTCTAAGCAAGATCTTGATCAGCTTCAAGCTGGTGCGCGTGTTGATATCGAAACTGCAAAACGAAGCCCGCTAGATTTTGTACTTTGGAAAATGTCTAAGCCAGGCGAACCTACATGGGAATCACCATGGGGTCCTGGTCGCCCAGGTTGGCACATCGAGTGTTCTGCAATGAACTCTTCAATCCTTGGCAACCATTTTGACATTCACGGTGGCGGTTCTGACCTTCAGTTCCCACACCACGAGAACGAAATTGCCCAATCATGCTGTGCACACGACACACAATACGTGAACACATGGATGCACAGCGGCATGGTGATGGTAGACCGTGAGAAAATGTCTAAGTCTCTAGGCAACTTCTTCACTATCCGTGACGTTCTTGGCCATTACGATGCTGAGACGGTTCGTTACTTCCTTATGTCTGGTCACTACCGTAGCCAACTGAACTACAGCGAAGATAATCTAAACCAAGCTCGCGCTTCTCTTGAGCGCCTTTACACATCTCTGCGTGGTCTAGATTTAAATACAGCACCTGCTGGTGGTGAAGAGTATGTATCTCGCTTTACTGCAGCGATGAATGACGATTTCAATACTCCAGAAGCTTACTCAGTGCTGTTTGATATGGCGCGTGAAGTAAACCGTCTGAAAACAGAAAACCTAGAAAAAGCGAGTGAGCTAGGTGCGCTAATGCGTGAGCTAGCAGAAGTGATTGGTATTCTTCATCAAGATCCAGAAGCTTTCCTTAAAGGTGATGCTGGTAATGATGATGAAGTGGCGGAAATTGAAGCACTTATCAAGCTGCGTAATGACTCTCGTGCATCAAAAGACTGGGCAAACGCTGACATGGCGCGCGATAAGCTGACTGAAATGGGTATCGTTCTAGAAGACGGGCCGGAAGGTACTACGTGGCGTCGTAAATAACGATTGAATCTTAAAAAGGGGCTGATGATTCAGCCCTTTTCTTTACAAGCTTTTATAAATTCTAAACTTTAACGAAGGTAGTGCTCTGTGGCTCAGATGTATTTCTATTACTCGGCAATGAACGCGGGTAAATCGACAACTCTTCTTCAATCTTCATTCAACTACCAGGAACGTGGTATGACGCCAGTGATTTTCACAGCGGCGTTAGATGACCGTTACGGTGTAGGAAAAGTAAGCTCTCGTATTGGTTTGCAATCAGACGCGCATTTGTTCCGTCCAGATAGCAATCTTTACCAAGAAATCGCAGCGCTGCATGAAGTAGAAAAGCGTCACTGTATTCTTATCGATGAGTGTCAGTTCTTATCGAAAGAGCAGGTTTATCAACTAACCGAAGTGGTTGATAAATTGCATATTCCTGTACTTTGCTATGGCCTTCGTACCGATTTTCTTGGCGAACTTTTTGAAGGCAGTAAGTACTTGCTATCTTGGGCGGATAAGTTGGTAGAACTAAAAACCATCTGCCACTGTGGTCGCAAGGCAAACATGGTTATCCGTACTGATGAGCATGGTATTGCGATCAAAGAAGGTGACCAAGTTGCAATCGGCGGTAACGATCGTTATGTGTCGGTTTGTCGTCAGCACTACAAAGAAGCACTTGGTAAGTAAGCCAATCTATATAAGAGAAAGCCACCGCATTCGGTGGCTTTTTTATTGTGTTTTAATTTGAGTGGCTGAACAAATAACTACGCTAGACCAAGTTGAAACTTTTCTCTCAGTGCTTGATATGAAGATTCAACGTGAGCAGGAATTTCTTGCTCGGTTTGAAATCCTTTTTCCGGGTAGGTTTTCACGCGAGAAAAATCTTCCATTAGCGCTTCAAGCACCATCATTAATGGCATCTCTTCATTGATGTACTCAAAGAAAGGATGAGCGGTGGAAGTGACCTGAAGTTGTGAGTAGGGGGATTGCCATTGCTTTTCAAACGTTGCGATGGCTCGTCTTTCCATAAATGGTTTTTGAACTAGGATAAGAGAATCACACTCAATCCCTTTCTCTTTCAATAGCTGCTCGGTGAAACGAACGTTTTCGCCACTGTTACTTGATCGTGTCTCGACTAAAATTGCTTCACTTGGGACGCTCGCTAACCTTGCAATTTCTGCAAAGGTTTCGGCTTCGCTCTTCTCAAACAAACCATCAGTAAAACGTCCTTCACCACCAGAAAACACAATCAAAGGTGCAAGCTTTTGGTGGTAAAGCTTAGCGGCGTATTCGGCAACGCGTAGGTCATTACTGCACATTACAAATAGGCAGTTGGCAGGCTTTAGTTCATGCTTGAGTTGCATGTACTCCCACAAGGTTTCAATGTGTTGATAAAGCTTCATAGTGCATCTAGCGTTGAGTTGAATTGGAACTGGTAGCCAAGTGCGATAAGTTTGTCTGCAAGGATTCGTTTATCGGCGGTTTCGGTGACTGGCGGAAGGGCAATATCTAAATTACTTTTTGTAATAGCTGCTTGGTAAAACTCAGCTTTGCTGACGGTATTAGGCGTCGTGGCGTTCACTACTTCGTTGTCTATTTGATTGAGCGCGAAAGCCGTCGCGGCGACAGCGTCACTTTGATGCACCATGTTGGCTGGCGCTTTACTGCTCACTTGTTTTAAGCGCAACGCAAAACGGGAAGGGTGGCGATCAGAGCCAATCAGGCCACTACAACGAACGATGGCATAGTTGATACCCGAATCAATCAAGTACTGTTCGGCTTGCAGCATGATACGAGCGTTTTCAGAAAAATGCGCATTATCTTGTGCTAAGGATAATGTCGCATCTTCTTCTTTCATATCGCCCGCTAGGTTTGGGTATACTGTTGTTGAGCTAACCATGAGCAGTTTAGTTACGCCACTTTGTTTGGCTGCGGAGACTAAACGTTGCCACTGCTGCGCATATTCTTCTCCGTTGCCCTTGCGAAAACCAGGAGGGAACGCGCCGACAATTCGCTCAACTTGGTGTTGTTTGATGATCTCAATGAGGTGTTGCTCAGAGTAAGAGTCATTGAGGTCGAGTTGAGCAGTGTCAATAGGGGAGTTTGTAAATTCATCCAATTTTGTTTGGCTACGGCGAGTGACCGTAACGTGATGTCCCTGTTCTGCAAGGGTTTTGGCAAGTGGAGTACCTAGCCAGCCTGCGCCTACGATCAATGTATTTGCCATCTATGAGTTCCTACTTCAGATCCTAATTACGACTCGAATAGGGTTTGTAATTCAAGCCTAGCTTGTTGATGTAGAGGATCGGAGTGCCATTTCTGATGTTGAATCAAGTCAATGTTGACTTGCCATGCCAGTTTTGTGAATTCTTCACCAATCTTAATCAGCGTATTAGGAGAGTGTGACACCAAATGATTAGGAAGAAAGCACCAGCCAAACCCCTTATTCGCCAGTTCCAATAAGATGTAATAGTTATCAGCGTACCAGATATCAGGACTCAGCGCCTGATTGATTCCACTCGTATCAGAACTCTTTGAACGAATAACCAATTGTCTATGCTGCTTTAATTCGTCGATATGGCGAATTTTCTTTGTCGCTAAAGGATGTTCTGAAGAGATAAAAACATCAAACCCAATATTACCGAGATTCGAGAAATCGATATTTTGTGGCATTTGCAGATCGCTAAGAATGATGCCTGTCGTTGCTCTTCCTGATTGAACGAGTTCGATGATGTCAGGACTTGAACCTGTTAAACATTCAACTTGTATATAGGGGAATTGTTGCTCGAGGTTTTTGAGTGCTTTGGGAAGGTTGGTAAGTGGAATTCCTTCATCAACCGCAAGGATGAACTGCGTTGCTTGCGGTGAAAACAATTGACAAGCCTTGTTATTCAGTCGGTCTAGCTGGCTGATGGTCGCTAGTGCATAAGGTAAAAGCTCGTGGCCTTTTGGGGTTAATTTGGGATAACGCCCGGAGCGATCGAATAAGTCGACGCCGCAGTCGAGTTCCATATTCATTATATGTTGGCTCACGACAGATTGAGCTCGACCTAGCTTTCTCCCGGCAGCAGAAAAAGATCCAGCTTCGGAGGTAGCAACAAAAGCCTGTAGTTGTTCAATAGTAAACATATCGTTTTTACCGATGGTATCTAACTTTTAGTCATCTTAATAATAGATAAAATGTCAGCCATTGAGTAGAACTATTTGGGCAAATCATCATGACTCGTAACGAACGTATTTTTCACGCAGTATTATTTGAAATGATTGCATTAGCGATCATTGTGCCAGTGACATCTTTGATCACAGGGCAGGGTTCAAGCGACTTAGCGGTCGTAGGAATCGGTTTGAGCCTTTACACGGTTGTGTGGAACTATATCTACAACCTTTACTTTGACAAATGGTTTGGTGCAAACCGAGAAGAACGAAGCTTGGCGATGCGCGTAGGGCATACGATTGGTTTTGAAGGAGGGTTGATCTTTATTACTATTCCGGTCATCGCGTGGTTTTTAAAAATTTCGTTATTGCAGGCATTAGCACTAGAAGCTGGCTTCTTAATCTTCTTCTTATTTTACGCAACAGGCTTTAACTGGGCTTACGACAAAATCCAACCATTTGGTAAAGTGAGAAAACTAATGGCTTAGAGATGATTCATTAAGCGATAAAAAAGCCACCCAAACGGTGGCTTTTTTGCTAGAAACGCGAGGCTTCGTTACTGCTATTCGGCACAAAGTACACGCAGGATTTTGTCAGCATACTCTGCGATTACGATGCCTTCATCGGTTAGATAACCACCATCAGGTTGAGTACAGAGCTGTTTTGCATACAGACGTGATACTGCTGCGTGCATCTCTTCAGATGCTTCTTTGTGAACTTTAATGCCAGTTGCTGCGCTACTTAGATCGAATTGAAGAAGCAGGTTCAGTTCAGCGATGTGGTCAGCAGAATATTTCATAGGTAATTCCTTCGTACTTTTTTATCCAAGCTAGTCTGAAAATTAATGTTGGGCAATAGAAATCCACTAGAAGTGTTAAGTGTAGCGCTATAGGGCTGATATAACGCGGGATTTTTATTCGATGGTAAACATACGATCAAAAAATACTTAATGGTTAAGGTAACAACTCATAGTTGAATTTTATCGATTACTGTCTCAGCAACAACAAATTTAGTAAACATATAAAATAGCCCTTGAAAAAGTCTGGAAATGGAGCGATTATCCGCGCCTCGTTAATTGTTTCTAAATGTTACACTTCCATGAACTTCAATCAGTTTGACTCACTCTTACCACCTCAGGCTGCTGAACGTGCCGCCGAAGTAGGTGTTGGCAAAGCGACTAAAGCCCCAATGAAGTCTTTCCTGCTGGCTATTTCAGCGGGTCTTCATATCGGGATCGCTTTCATTTTCTATACAACCGTTACCACTGGTGCGGGCGATATGCCTTGGGGTATTACTCGCTTAATCGGTGGTTTGGCTTTTAGTCTTGGTCTTATTCTAGTTGTGGTTACGGGTGGTGAGCTATTTACCAGTTCCGTACTTACGCTGGTTGCGCGTGCTAGCGGCAAGATTTCATGGAAAGCCTTGATGAAAAACTGGTTGGTTGTTTACTTCGGTAACATGGTTGGTGCGTTGCTGCTGGTAGTATGTATGTTGATCACTAAGCAGTACATGTTTGATGGTGGTCAAGTTGGTTTGAATGCGATGGCAATTTCGCAACACAAACTGCATCACGGCTTCTTCCAAGCGGTTGCGTTGGGTATCATGTGTAACGTATTAGTCTGCATCGCAGTATGGATGACGTTTAGCGGTCGAACACTGACAGACAAAATCGCGGTGATGATTCTACCAGTGGCAATGTTTGTATCGGCAGGCTTTGAGCACTGTATTGCGAACATGTTCCAAGTACCAATGGCAATTGGTATTAAGTACTTTGCGCCAGAATCGTTCTGGCAAATGACAGGTGCGAATATTGCTGACTACGCAGACCTGAACATGATGGGTTTCTTGATGAACAACCTGATCCCCGTAACGATTGGTAATATCATCGGTGGTGGTGTCTTTGTTGGTATGTGGTACTGGATGATCTACCTGCGTGATGAAGATAAGCACCTTAAGTAGGTTATGATTTCGAAGGCAAGCTGAGAAGCTTGCCTTTCTTTTATCTACGGTTTACTCAGAGTTGCTTTAAATCAGCTCTTCATTTGTGCCTAACTCGCTTGGTGTCCAGAGAGAAGTGACTTCTTCAGGATCTTGGATCAACCAGTCAACCTGTGCTTCTAACAGGGAATCACACCCCACCTCTTTTTTGATTCGCCAATCCATTATGAGTACTCCTTGTTTGGTTATTTTTGCACTTTAGAAGTAGTGGATTAAAGATCGATGACTAAACGGTGAATATTTGGGGGAGTTGGAATATCGGCTGAAATACAGATGTATGTTTCTAGTTGCCTATGGGTTTTGTAGGTTATCCACATTTTCTGTGGATAACCTGTCTTAAAGATCGTGAGTATCTTTTGAGGACGAGAAAAATGCATAAAAAGAGATGCTTAAGTAGCCAGCGGTTGGTCATATTTTGGCTTAATTTTTGTTGATAAACTTCACTTTCACCCGACCTTCCTTTGTTTGTACACAGCTCAATGTCATTTCTAACGTAATAGCGACGGACACGCTTAACATAACGAAAATCGCTAACATGATCACCAGTTGATATTTAATTGCCACCATCGGACTCGCACCGCCGAGGATTTGGCCTGTCATCATCCCTGGAAGCGTTACTAGACCAGTTGTTGCCATGGAAGCAAGGATAGGAGCTAGAGATTTACGCAACGCTTCTTGTAGGAAAGGGAAAGAAGCGTACTTAGGTGATGCACCTAAAGATATAGCGGCTTCGTATTCGGATTGTCGTTGCTCAAATGCAGTGAAGAGGTTTTGTAGGGCGACAATATTGCTACTTAAGCTATTGCCTAGCAGCATTCCAGCTAAAGGGATCATGTATTGAGCGCTGTAAAATGGTTCAGGTTTTACTAGCCCTAAGATAATCGCGGCGAGTAGAGGAAAGAGGCTGCAAGTCAGGCCAGTGATAAGAGGGATCATTAATGGTTTTTTGGGAAGATTCGCTTTGCCCACGATAGAACTAGCACCAACGATAACCATGGCTACCAACCAAAGTAAGTTAATGACTAAGCTGTTTAGTTTAAATAGATACTCAAGATAAACACCAACTAGAACTAACTGAATGATCATGCGGATGACGCTAGTAGCGGTGTCTTTCGCAATACCTAATTGATATCGAAAATTGATAGCTAGCGGAACAATGAGAATCAAACTAAAGAGTGCAAGTTCAAACCAATTAATATCAACAACTTGATTCATAAAAATTCCCCACTAAATGACGCTTTGATTTTAACGAAGCAGCGTTGGTTTATGAATCTTCAAGCCCCATTTTTTTTGAATCTAATCCTTAAAAGTCAATTCTAATACTTGATCTCTGATTAACATGTTCATTACAACCTTTTGCCTTTGGATGGAAAATGAGTGATTTAGTAGCACGCAAAAAACCGCAAATTTGTAAACTTTGTTCTCATGCTGTTATATCATTAACAAATTTGCAAAAGACTTATTTTTACACATCTATTAATATTTTTTAATAAAGAATATCAATCAAACACATATCCGGATGAGCTCAAAAAAGTATTGAATAACAAGGGTTGAAGTGTCGGATTTAATTGAACCTTACTATTAGTATGGTCTAACATTTTCCAATAGAGATTGTAAAAAAACTTAAGCTTGGTAAGACAAGTTTTCCATAACACTAGATACAAAACAGGCAAATGTATGAGTGATGTTAACAAAATTGAGAGTGGTGAAAAACGCTCACTGGAGTGGAAGTCTTTCCTCTTCATTGCAGTTGTTCTCTTCCCAATTCTGAGTGTGGCTTTCGTAGGTGGCTACGGATTTATTGTTTGGGCGCTGCAAGTGTTCTTCTTTGGTCCTCCTGGCGCACATGGCATGTAAGCCAGTGAGCTCATAACCACACTTTAGAAAAGATTTTAAGAGAGCAAATAATGAAATCATTAATCATTAAACTGTGGCGTACAATGACGCGCCCGGCAGTTCATATCAGCCTTGGTGTGCTGACTATGGGCGGTTTCATCGCTGGTGTTATTTTCTGGGGTGGCTTTAATACAGCCCTAGAAGCAACCAACACAGAAGAATTCTGTATTAGTTGTCACACAATGCGTGACAACGTATACGTAGAACTACAAGACACAGTGCACTGGAAAAACCACTCTGGTGTTCGTGCTACTTGTCCTGACTGTCACGTTCCACACAACTGGACAGATAAGATCGCTCGTAAAATGCAAGCGTCTAAAGAAGTATTTGCACAGGTATTTGGCAACTACGACGAACCAGGCGTTTTCGAAGAGCGTCGTATCGAACTTGCTAAACACGAATGGGATCGTTTCTCTGCAAACAAATCTCTAGAGTGTAAAAACTGTCATAACTATGAGTCTATGGACTTCGAGCAAATGTCTCCAACCGCTCGTATCCAAATGAAACAGGCTGCTGAAAAAGATCAAAGCTGTGTTGACTGTCACAAAGGTATCGCGCACAACCTACCAGCTGGTATGGACAGCATCGGTGGTATCGTTGGTGACCTTGAAGGTATGACTTCAAACACTAATTACGGTGTTGGTCAGGAACTAGTGAGTGTTCGTCACTTACCAATCTACTTCGACGACAAGGGTGCAAAAGAAGCGGGTCTACTAAACCCAGCGTCTACAGTGAAAGTAATTGAAGACAAAGGCGACTACGTTGAAATCGAAATCGATGGCTGGCGTAAAGCAAAAGGCTTCGGTCGTGTAATTCAAGAAGACTTCGGTAAGAACATTGCTGTTGCATCTCTACTGAAAGAAGCATCAACAGACGCTAATGTTGTTACTGCTGGTGAGAAGAAAGTTGATGAACTAACTGGTCTTCCTTGGGAGAAAGTTGCAGCGAAAGTATGGATCAAGAAAGAATCTATGCTAAACGACATCAACCCTATCTGGGAAAAATCGCAAGAAGCTTACAAAACTAACTGTTCTGTATGTCATACACAACCTGCTGAAGCGCACTTCGATGCGAACACATGGCCAGGTATGTTTGACGGCATGCTAGCGTTCGTAAACCTAGATACAGACAGTGAAGCACTGATCTTGAAGTACCTACAGAAGCACTCTTCAGATTATGCTGAAGGCCACCACTAATAAGCGTCGGATTGGAGTAAATTAAATGGCTATTACACGAAGAAGTTTTCTTAAAGGTGTAGCAACCACAAGTGCAGCGTCAGTTATCGGTCCAAGCTTATTGGCTTCAGCATCTGCAAATGCAGCTGAGAGCACTGGTACTTGGAAAGTAACAGGTTCACACTGGGGCGCGTTCCGCGCCCACATCTACGCGGGTAAGGTTCAAGAAATCAAGCCGCTAGAATTAGACCAGAACCCAACAGAAATGTTGAACGGCATCAAGGGCATCATTTACAGCCCATCACGTGTTCGTTACCCAATGGTTCGTCTAGATTGGCTGAAAAAACACAAATACAGCGCTGAGACGCGCGGTAACAACCGTTTTATCCGTGTAACTTGGGATGAGGCATTAGACCTCTTCTACCGCGAGCTAGAACGTGTTCAGAAAGAATACGGCCCATGGGCTCTACACGCAGGTCAAACCGGTTGGAACCAAACGGGTTCGTTCAACAACTGTACAGCACATATGCAACGTGCAGTAGGTATGCACGGTAACTTCATCACTAAAGTAGGTGACTACTCGACTGGTGCAGGTCAAACCATCATGCCTTACGTACTTGGCTCGACAGAAGTTTACGCACAAGGTACGTCTTGGTCTGAAATTCTAGAGAACTCAGACAACATCGTTCTTTGGGCTAACGATCCAGTGAAAAACCTACAAGTAGGTTGGAACTGTGAAACGCACGAGTCATTCAACTACCTAGCACAGCTGAAAGAAAAAGTAGCGAAAGGCGAGATCAATGTTCTTTCTGTAGACCCAGTTAAGAACAAGACTCAACGTTACTTAGAGAACGATCACCTGTACATCAACCCGATGACAGACGTTGCATTTATGCTAGCTGTCGCGCATGTACTGTACAACGAAGACCTATACGACAAGAAGTTCATCGAAACTTACTGTCTAGGCTTCAATGAGTTCATCCAGTACGTACAGGGCGAAACAAAAGATAAAGTTGTTAAAACTCCTGAATGGGCTGCACCTATTTGTGGTGTGAAAGCAGACAAGATTCGTGAGTTTGCACGCATGCTAGTGAACGGCCGTACACAGATCCTTATGGGTTGGTGTATCCAGCGTCAAGAGCACGGTGAGCAACCATACTGGGCAGCTGCAGTAGTTGCTGCAATGGTTGGTCAAATCGGTCTACCAGGTGGTGGTATTTCTTACGGTCACCACTACTCAAGTATCGGTGTTCCTTCAACTGGTTTTGCGGGCCCTGGTGGTTTCCCTCGTAACCTAGATCAAGGTATGAAACCGAAGTGGGACAACAACGACTTTAACGGTTTCAGCCGTACTATCCCTGTTGCTCGTTGGATCGACTGTCTGCTAGAACCAGGCAAAGAGATCAACTACAACGGCGGTAAAGTTAAGCTTCCAGACTTCAAGATGATGGTGATCTCGGGTTGTAACCCATGGCACCACCACCAAGATCGTAACCGCATGAAGCAAGCGTTCCAGAAGCTTCAAACGGTTGTGACGATTGAGTTCGCTTGGACTGCAACGTGTCGTTTCTCTGATATCGTGCTTCCTGCATGTACTCAGTGGGAACGTAATGACATCGACGTTTACGGTTCTTACTCGAACAAAGGTCTGATCGCTATGCATCGTCTAGTGGACCCATTGTTCCAATCTAAGCCAGACTTCCAAATCATGAGTGAACTGACTCAACGCTTTGGTCGTCGCGACGAGTACACTCGTGGCATGAGCGAAATGGAGTGGATCCAAAGCCTGTACAACGATTGTAAGAAAGCGAACGACGGTAAGTTCGAAATGCCAGAATTTAATGAGTTCTGGGAAAAGAGCGTATTAGACTTCGGTCAAGGTAAGCCTTGGGTTCGTCACGCTGACTTCCGTCAAGATCCAGAAATCAACCCACTGGGTACACCTTCTGGTTTCATCGAGATCACATCTCGTAAGATCGGTCGTTACGGTTACGAGCACTGTCAAGAACACCCAATGTGGTTCGAGAAATCAGAACGTTCACATGGTGGTCCTGGTTCAGACAAACACCCTTACTGGCTACAGTCTTGCCACCCAGACAAGCGTCTGCATTCTCAGATGTGTGAATCTGAAGACTTCCGCGCAACTTACGCTGTTCAAGGTCGTGAGCCTGTATACATCAACCCAATTGATGCAAAAGCGAAAGGCATCAAAGACGGTGACTTGGTACGCGTATTTAACGACCGCGGTCAGCTTCTTGCTGGTGCTGTACTTACTGACAGCTACCCACGTGGTGTTATCCGTATCGAAGAAGGTGCGTGGTACGGTCCTCTAAACGAGAAAGTCGGTGCAATCTGTACTTACGGTGATCCTAACACACTAACTCAAGACATCGGTTCTTCTGAGCTAGCACAGGCGACTTCTGCGAACACATGTATCGTAGACTTCGAGAAGTTCACTGGTAAGGTTCCACCAGTTACTTCGTTTGGTGGTCCAATCGAAGTTGCTTAATTCGGCACACTAAGCTTTAAATGAAATACCAGCCTTCGGGCTGGTATTTTTTTAACCAAATTTCAGTGAGCATTCTCTCAATACTTGTTACGTGTAGACGAACGGGATTCTGTTTCGTGAGCTTGATAACGAATTGGGTGATAGAAGCGAAGGATAATGGAGGAAACGACACAATAATAAGTAAGTGAGTAAATTATCTATGGCACAGACCATTCAATTGGCCAATCACACCGAAATCACGTTAAGAGACAATGATCTTCAATTCGAGATTGTTGGTAATCAGGCCCATTTTTCGTTTGCTGGACTTCACAATAAAACTTTCACAGAGCGTGAAGTATTATTCGAAATGCCTTTTCTCCATGAACAAGGTGCAACTGTTATCGGTGATGGCTTTCAAATGCTGGCGCAAACGTCTGGCACGATCTCTCAGCCTGTTGAAGTAGGGCGTTGTCCCGACAACAATGCCTCATACCGAATTTACCCTGAAAACGCACCTAAACGTTACTACAACTATTTAGTTGTCGAAGACTCAACAGGTTATAGCTTGTTTGGCTTCACCTCTTGTCGTCGCTTTGCGGGCTATTTTGAGGTGCAACAGCTTGGTGAGCGCTGGATTCTATCAGCAGCAATTGATGGCGAGCACACGCAAGTGGCAGATTGGGAACATAACCATCTTGAATCCGTTGCTGTTCTCCGAGGAAGTTCGTTGTCTGAACTTTACCAAGAGTACAGCGAAATGATTGCTGAGCATCACCCAGTTCGTAATGGCGTTTTACAAGACGCGCCAATTGGTTGGTGTTCTTGGTACGCTTACTATGCAGATGTCACTGAAAATAATATTTTAGAAAACGTAGAGTGCATGCAAGAGAGCTTGTCTGAGCTTGAATGGGTATTGCTCGATGATGGCTACCAAGCATTTATGGGTGATTGGTTAACGCCATCGGATAAATTCTCCGGTGGGGTGAAAGAGCTAATTCACAACATTCGTGCGAAAGGCAAAAAACCAGCCATTTGGATGGCTCCATTTATCGCGCAGCCTGAGTCTGAAATCTTTAAAATGCACCCCGAATGGTTTGTTCGCCACACTGACGGCAGCTTACTGAAAGCCGAAGATGTGACTTATGGGGGTTGGCGTTGCACGCCTTGGTATATTCTCGATACCTCGAACCCTGAAGTCCAAGATCATTTAACCCGTGTAGTTTCCGTGATGCGTCAAGAATGGGGTGTCGAGCTCTTTAAGTTAGATGCAAACTACTGGGGTACGCTCAAGGGTCTGCGCAGTCAATCTGGCGTAACCGGCGTTGAAGCATACCGCATGGGTATGGAAGCCATCGCTAAAGGAGCAGGGGATGCATGGTTGCTAGGCTGTAATGCACCAATGTGGCCTTCGCTAGGCTTGGTAGATGCTATGCGCGTATCGGATGATGTAGAGCGTCATAGCCATCGTTTTGAGCAAATCGCTAAAGAAACGTTCTTTCGCAGTTGGCAGCACCGCAAGTTATGGCAAATCGACCCAGATTGCGCGACGTTTACGTCTTTGCCAAACCAGGCGGCTTCTCGTGAAGATTATCAGTTCCACCGTAATGCGTTGTTGGCGTGTGGTGGTCTATTACTTTCAGGTGACCCTTTACCTGAAATGACACCATTTGCGAGCAAGACGTTCACGAAGTTGATGCTACGTCAGCATCGCAATCAAGAGTCTGCCAAGTTCACTGCATTAGGGCTAAACCATGCATTCTTGCCATTAACGTCTAAAAACGATTTGCATTGTTTGTTTAATTACGCCAACGATGAAGCTGCGGAATTTACTCTCACTGCCGATCAGCCTACTGATTGGTATGATTACTGGACAGGAGATAAGCTCAACCAAGAGCCTTGTCAGTTGTTACTCGTTAGCTTGGATAAAGGTCTGAATGCGAAAGCCATTGTGACCGCATAATCTGATCAAATTGAAAAAGTAGAAGAGCCTAAAGTGAGGCTCTTTTTTATATTAATATTCGAATAAGAAGAAGTACCCATAACCGACGATTAATGCAGGGATTGCCGAGTAGATAGTCGCAACTAAGGCTGCTTTCGGCGCCATCGCAATAGCTGGGAACAGCGCATCACCGTCATTTGAAATCGCATTCGATAACTGTGCAGATAGTGGCGCTGCGCCAGAAATATAAAGGCTAGTGACTAATATTTGCGGGCCACAGCCCGGTAGCATGCCAATCGCAAGGCCAATTAGTGGCATCCAAATACCCCAGCCAGAGAAAGTTGTGCCTAATTCCAGACCTGAGAAGTATGTGGTGAGCTCAAAAGCAAGGAAAGCCAAAATGACCCATGCGCTGACAAAGTTCGTATCTTGCGCGGCCTTTTGAATTGGGTGAGAGTCTATGATTTTGTCATCTTCCGATACGGTCGATTGGTAGTCGCCAAGTTCCTTAGTCATTGCCCAAAGGAACATACTGATCACCGCAAGCGTCGCCCCTAACCATTCGATGGTATTGTCTTTCAAACCAAGCATTTGGTTGATGTCAACTTGAAAAGAACCAAGTACAGCAACGATGCTAACAGGCACAAGCAACCATTTCCAAAATGTACCTTGCAAGTTAATCGCACGTTGCTCCATGGGAGTATGTATGTCGCTGTGGCTGTTACAGCACTTTGTTTGAGCTGACTGTTCTTTCTGTTTTGGACGTAAGAAATCATCCGCATGAAAAGCATTCACTACCCAACCAGACAGAGTACCAACGACAATACTCAAGGCGATAACACCAAAACCCGTTGCTGGCTGCGCTGCTAGCAACAAGAAAGCCGCATCGCCCATGGTCGAGGTAAGCACGGCCACAATCGCCCCAAAGCCTGCACGGCCACTAACAAATTGAGTCGTTACAACAATTGCCCCCCCACAACCGGGAAGAGCACCTAGCAGTGCAGCAAAGAACACCTGATGACTACGTGAGCTGTGATAAAGAGCCGTAAAGTGGTTACTCTTCGACATAAAGGATGACAAGTAGTGGTAAATTGCTAATGTTGCGGCAACGTAGCAAGATACTGCCCAGAAGGAATCAGACAAAGTTGCGACGGTCACGTCTCTCGTTGTTTCATTCACTAGTAAGACTAGGAGTACAACAGGCAATAACAGCCTTTTATAAGCGAGGTGAAACTGGCTGGGCTGCAACAGTGAGTGGGCTGAGTTGAAGATCTTAGTTGCGTTCATAACTGCCTAAATGCAAATGGTAATAATTCTCATTATATGCAAATGCGAATTATTCGCAACAGCCAGTAACAACTTTTCTTCGTGTCAATTTCCCTCAAATCAGGTAAAGTAAGCGCCTTTGTGAGCAAACCCGCTTCCAAGGTGTAATTCGTTATGCAATTCACCCCTTTAGGAAGCGCATCAAACTGACTTGAATAGGAAGAAACATGATTCTAGTTGTAGGTCATAAAAACCCAGACAGTGACAGCATCTGTAGTGCACTAGTTGCAACTGAACTTCTAAAGGCGCGTGGCACTGAAGCAATGCCAATCCGCCAAGGCGAAATTAACCGTGAAACTCAGCACATCCTTGAGGTGGCTGGTGCAGAAGTTCCTGAACTTCGTACATCAGTAGCGGGTGAAACTGTTTGGCTAGTAGATTACTCAGACCTAGCGCAAGCACCAGACGATATTGCTGAAGCAGAAGTTGCAGGCATTGTTGACCACCACCGTCTAGGTGACGTGATGACAGTAAACCCAATGGAAGCATGGATCTGGCCTGTTGGTTGTACTAACACAGTACTATTCAACATGTTCAAGATTGAAGGTCACACGATTACTCCTCAAATCGCTAAGCTAATGATGTCAGCTATCCTATCTGACACAGTAGGTTTTGCTTCTCCAACTTGTACTCAAAAAGACAAAGACGCTGTAGCTGAGCTTGCTGCAATCGCAGATGTACAAGATGTTGACGCATTTACTAAAGATCTTCTAATCGCTAAGACAAACATCGAAGGTCTATCTGCGGCTGAGCTTGTTGAAAAAGACCTGAAAGGTTACCCATTCAATGGTCGTGACGTTGTAGTTGGTCAAGTTGAGCTTGCAACGCTTGATCAAGTTGACGGTATGATCGACGCGCTAGAAGCGGATCTAGAAGCTCGTTGTGCAAACGACAACCTAGCATTTGCTGCTGTGATGCTAACAGACATCACTACGGCTCAAACTCGTCTACTTTACAAAGGTGAGTGGGCTGAGAAGCTAGTTAAGCATGAGCAAGATGGCATGCTAATGATGGAAAATACACTAAGCCGTAAGAAGCAAGGCTGGCCTTGGCTTCAAACTGAGCTTGCGTAATTTCATTGTTACCAGCATATACTTTAAATGCCCGCCAATAGGTGGGCATTTTTCTATGGGAATAGGAGACGAACATGTCTGAAGCATTAACCCAAGAGCAAATGGATACCATCAATCGCTACAATGAAGAGCAGCGTTTGAAATACTGTGTGAAGGAAATCGTAGCGAACCGCAAAGTGTGGATCCTGAAAGATGAACACGGCTGCGTGATGTTAAACACAGAAGACGACGATTGTGTACCTGTGTGGCCAAATGAAGAGTTTGCACAGCAATGGGCGACAGGCGATTGGGAAGAGTGTGAGCCGGAAGCTATCTCTCTAAATAAATGGCACAGCCGTTGGACTTCTGGTTTGGAAGACGATGAGTTGTCTGTTGTGGTTTTCCCAAATCAAAATGAAGAAGGTGTGGTGCTATTCCCTGACGAGTTCGATTTTGAATTGCGTAAGCAAGCAAGCCGTCGCTAATCGTCACGAATAGAGCATTGCCCGCCCCCCAGAATTAACAAAGCCTGCATTGATGCAGGCTTTGTTATTTCTTGTTGAGGCTTTTACTGACAGCCCGTTGTTAGTGGCTTGGGGCTTTGTAAAAGTGGCTCTCAACCAGTCGCTGGGTAATTGCATGTTCTGGGTTGGTCAGGACTTGGTTTGTATCGCCAAACTCGACCACTTCACCTTCATGCATCACCATCACTTTATCAGTAATATGTTTGACGATACCGATGTGCTGAGATACGTAAACGAACGACAAGCCCATCTCTTCTTGAAGCTCTAAAAATAGGTTGATGATCTGAGAGCGCATTGCCATGTCTAGACCGTTTAACGCTTCATCGGCGACGATTATTGACGGCTGTAGGATTAACGCGCGAGCAAGGCAAACGCGCTGTTTCTGACCCGCTGCGAGCATTTGAGGGTAGAAATAAGCGTGCTCAGGCAGCAAGCCTACACGTAACAACGTGTCCTTCACACGCTTCATACGCGCATCTGGTGGCATGTTAGTGTTACGTTTTAGTGGACCTTCCAAAATACGACCAATCTGGATTCGTGGGTTCAAAGAGGTGTTTGGATCTTGGAAAATCATGCGGATCAGCTTGCAGCGTGTCGAGTAATCTTTGTGTTCCAGACGTTCTCCGTTTACACGAATCTCACCAGAACTTGGTTCAATCACGCCGGCTAACATGCGTGCTAAGGTCGATTTTCCTGAGCCGTTTTGCCCAATAAAACCAATGGTTTGTCCGGGTTCTAAACTGAAGCTCACAGGCTTAACGGCCTCTTTCACTTTTCGCTTAAACAGACCTGAGCGCGTGACGAACTGTTTCGATAGGTTATCGACTTCAAGCAACGCACTCATGAACTTTTCTCCGTATTTAGTGGGAAGTGACAGCTAAACTTATGGTTTTTGATACGTTTAGTATGCGGAATTTCCACGCACTGTCTCTGTGCATAAGGGCAACGTGGTCCTAAGCGACAGCCAATCGGCAAATGCTGCAGAGGAGGGATCGAGCCTGGCAGAGATTGTAATTTCTGTTTATGTGGAATCCAGTCATTAAAGTCAGGCATCGCTTTCAGCAAAGCAGCTGTGTAAGGGTGCTTAGGCGCCTCGATAAGCTTCTCAGTATCCGCAGACTCAACCGACTGACCGCAATACATTACTGTAATTCGGTTTGCCCATTGAGTAATGGTGGTTAAATCGTGCCCGATCAACACAATCGTGGTGTTGTTCAATTGATTCATTCGGCTCAACAGACGCAATATCTGTGACTGAGTGATAGGGTCCAAGTCGTTAGTTGGTTCGTCGGCAATCAAGATTTTTGGCTTGGTAGCGATAGCCATCGCAATCATGATTTTTTGACACTCACCATCTGTAAGTTCATAGGGGTAACTGCCCATCAAACGTTTATGGTCTTTGATACCAACTTTATGGAGTAGGGCTATCGCCTGCTTTTTGCGCCATTTAAAGCGCTCCCACCATTTTCCTTCGAAAGAGCGAGAAGGGATCGATTCAATTAGCTGGTGTCCAACTTCTTCCGAGGGGTCCAAACAGGTTGAAGGTTCTTGGAATATCATCGCGATATCACGAGCAATGACTCGTCGACGCTCTTTTGGAGTTAATTGAAGTAGGTCGATATTGCCAAGGCGCATCCGGTCAGCTGTTACTTTCCAGTTGTCTTTACAAACGCCTACAATCGCTTTTGCGACTAAGCTTTTCCCCGAGCCTGATTCACCTACCAAACCACGAATTTCACCTTCATTTAAGGTAATACTCATGCGGTCAACGGCTTTCACTAAGCCTGATGGCGTTTCAATTTCAATGGTTAAATGTCGAATATCTAATAACGGCATTATTCGATCCCTGCATTGAGCGCTTGGCGTACACCTTCACCCACTAAGTTTAGAACAACTACAGTAAACATAATGGTGAGGCCTGGTAACGTCACCGTCCACGGCGCAATATAAATCAGCTCAACAGAGTCGCCAAGAATTGCACCCCATTCTGTGCTTGGCGCTTGTGCGCCTAAACCAAGGAAACCAAGTGCCGTGATGTCTAAAATCGCAACAGATAGCGCCAGAGTGATTTCTGCAGCGATAACAGTTAGCACGTTTGGCAGAATAGAGTTCCACAGTAGGTAGAAGTCATTGGCACCATCTAGGCGTGCAGCCATGATGTAATCTTTTTCAACTTCGGTATGCACGGCAATGTAGACCGAGCGAATAAAGCGCGGAATCAAGGCCAAGCAGATCGCTAGAAGAATATTGAACTCACCAAAGCCCAAGAAAGCGACGAAGATGATTGCAAGCAGCAGCGATGGAATCGACATAACTGTGTCGAGTAGGTGGTTCAAGGTACTCGATAATAGGCCTTTGGTCATGCCAGCCAAAACACCGATGAAGCAACCGATGAGAGCGGCAATAGCTGTCACAGCGACAGCAGCGCCAAATGTTAATTGTGAACCAATAATTAGGCGTGAAAGAATGTCACGGCCCAAGTCATCTGTGCCCAAGAAGTAATCTACCGTTCCAGCAGGTGCCCAGGATGGCGGGACTAGTAACTCACCTGACTGTGCTTGTGGATCGAATGGAGCCAGTAAGGGAGCAAAAATAGTTACCAATACGATAAAGCCTAAACACCACAAGCCAAACATTGCGAGGCTATTTGCCCGATAGCTGCGCCAGAAGCGTTCAAACTGAGTTGGAATGCGCTCTTCCTGATAAACGTTATTTGTTAGCATACCATTCCTTTCTCACTAGAGGGTTGATCATGGCACCAATCAAGTCCGAGAGTATATTTGCGGTCAAAACAAGCGTTGCCAGAACCATAACGCCCGCTTGAATTGATGCATAATCTTGATTCGAAAGTGCGTCCAATAGCCAGCGACCGATGCCCGGCCAGTTGAAGATAGATTCAGTAATGATCGCCAACGTGATCATGCTGGATAACTGTACGCCAACTTTAGGGATGATTGGAGGAATCGCGTTGCGAAGCACATGTTGAGTAACGATCTCACGGTTAGACAAACCTTTGATTCGAGCGGCACGGATATAGTTTTGGCTCATTACTTCAGCTACTGAGGCACGCATTAAGCCGATAACCTGAGTCGTAGGCGCAAGGGCTAAAACCAAACATGGCAAGATCATGTGTTCGATTACGCTTTGGAGGGCGTGCGCTCTGTACTCGCCTTTTGCCATAAAGGCATCAATGATTGCAAAGCCTGTGACGTGGTCAATTTCATAGAGTAAATCATAACGGCCTGCGACAGGAAAGACGTGATACTGCAGCGAAAACATCATGATTAACATCAGCGCGACCCAGAAGATAGGAGCAGAGTAACCTGACATGGCGACGAACGAGATACTGGTATCAAGCCATTTTCCTTGCTTCATCCCAGCAATCGTACCCAAGGGGATGCCTATTAACAGTGAAACGATAAAGGCAAAGAAGCATAATTCTAGTGTTGCAGGGAACACGACAGCCAGTTCTTCGTATATGGCGTTGCCATTTTTACTGATGCCAAAATTGAGTTGAGACAGCTCGACTAAATAGCTTTGCCACCCAGACCAAAATTCAACGTTTGCCCAGTGTGAAATGGGATCAAGACGTAGCAGAGAAAAACCCACTAAAGTGAGGATCATCAAGGTGATAACAAAGAGATTAAGGCGTCTTACGGCGTACCAAAACATTAATGAATTCTCTCAACTTTATCAAAAGGTTGTGCATTAAAAGGGCTAGATTTGAAGCCCTTCAGCGATTTATCGTGGACACGGAACTGGACACCATGAGCCAGAGGAATAACCGGAAACTCCTCGTTCAAAATATTCTGGGCTTGGCGGTACAAGTTCAGGCGGTAACGGGGCTGTTGAGTTTCGAGCGCCAAGTCTAACAAGAAGTCAAAATCATCGTTACACCACATCGAAACGTTCAAACCAACGCGCTCTGAATCGCACGAGAGCAGAGGTCGGAAGAAGTTATCAGGATCACCAGTATCGCCGATCCAACCTGTTAGCAATAAGTCGACGTTGTTGATGGTTTCGAGTTGTGTGCGCTCAAAGCGGTCATCGGTTAATAACCTTAAGTCGACACCAATATCGGCAAAGTTTGCTTGAATCAATTCAGCTGTCTTTCTCGGGCTTGGGTTGAAGGCCCGAGGCTCTAGTGGAACCCACATAGTCAGTTTAAGTCCCTTGTCAAAACCAGCTTCGCGTAGTAACGCTAATGCATAGTTTCGATCATATCGTATCTTTACGCTGTCTTTTTGGTAAGCCCAGGAGTTTGGTGGAAGCAGGGTATAGGCTTGAGTTCCAGTACCGTAGTAAACAGAATCCAGAATATTTTGTCGATTGATCGCAAGGTTCAATGCTTGACGAACTCTAGGATCACTAAGTGCAGAATGACTGGTGTTGATCGCGATAAAAGAAACGTTGTTTGCTGGCGTTGCGGTTAACTCAAGATGTTCTGTTTCTTGAATGATCGGAATCTGGCTAGAAATTGGCGATGCCAAAACATCACATTCATTTCTTAATAGTTTGGCGAGAGTACCTGTCCCACGATGTGAGATATCAAATACCACTTGTTCCATTTTGGCTGGTGACTTCCAGTAACCAGGGTGACGCTCTAACCGAATCAGATCGTTAACTTGGTACTCTTTAAGTTGGTAAGGCCCCGTACCAATAGGTAAGGTGTCGATTTGTGCTTTCTCATCTTTTGCGGCAAGTTGTTGACCGTATTCCGCAGAGAGTAGGACCGCGTGACTAGTGGCAATATTCGCCAAGAAAGCAAAATTCGGTTGAGCCAGCACAAACTTAACGGTGTGGTCATCGAGAGCAATCACATCTTTCACAAGATTTTGGAAATCCAAACCCGCAAACCATGGATAAAAACCACCACCGACGTCGTGAAACGGATGGTTTACATCAATGATTCGCTTGAAGCTAAATACCACATCTTGCGCATTAAACGGACGAGAAGGGGAAAACCAAGGTGTTTTTTGAAACTGTACGCCCTGTTTTAGATTAAACGTGTACTCTGTACCAGTCTCGTTTACAGACCAACTTTCTGCAATGTTGGCAACGGGTTGATGAGATTTTGGATCGAGCGTAAGCAGTGTATCGTAAAGCTGAGGGCTTAGTGCTTCAGCAGTGATTCCACTGTCAATGAGCTGGGGGTTAAATGTGGTTGGCTTACCTTGCCCACAAAACACAAATCCATTCTCGCGAATTTCATTGTGGTCAATTTCGTCACCACATGCGGTGAGTAGGCTAATACCAAGAAGGCTCAGCGATAGTCTTATAAAAGCTTTCATAATATGAAATGGTCATTGGACTTTGCTTGCTCCTTTTGCTTTTAGCATCAGGTATAACAAGCGAAAATGATCCCGCTAATTTATCATCTTTGCCAACTCGCTCCAAACATAAAATCGTTGAGTCGCGGGGTGTTAGATCAAATTACCGTGTCATTTCTGATTGTTGACCTTATTGGCCTCTCAAATTGCTCACTATATGTATAAAACACGACAGGTTAGGAACATGCCTAATTTTCTTAGTATATACCTAACTCACCTCGAGATGCTTAGTTCCGCGAGATTGACTTGGTCTGCCGACCAGGAGACGATTTGAAGAGCTAGCAGTTCTAAATCAAAAATCGACAACAAAGTATGCGAGCCAAGACAAATCTCCCTTCAAAAGCTTGGTATTGAGCTGTCGCTAAAACGCAGGGCTGATGATGCTTATCCTTGTCCAACTAAGCCGTACTTTCTGACCATGCCACGCAGTTGGTGGTAGCTCAACCCTAACAGCTCTGCTGCTTGACGTTGGTTAAACTTCGCTTCTTCTAGCGCTCGGTTGAGTAGCTCAATATCTTGATCCTCTTGCCATTGCTTGTAATCCAAAGGAAAGTGAATCTCACTTTTTTCGGGCGATTCTGTCACATTCACTTGGTCTTGATTTGAGGAGTGACCTAGCGAGTTGTCCCAGCCAGTCGCGAATGGATCAAAGATTAGATGTTCAATAGGGTCTGAATTCAAGCCGTGACGATAGATGGCTCGCTCGATAACGTTTTTCAACTCACGAACGTTACCAGGCCATGCGTAATCCAGTAGTGATTGTTGAGCGTCTTCCGTAAAGCCGACAAAGTATTCCAACTGTAATTCGCGACACATTTTAATCGCGTAATGCTGGGCAAGCGAAAGGATGTCTTCTTTTCGCTCTCTTAATGGAGGTAGCATAATGACATCAAACGCCAAACGGTCTAACAAGTCCGCTCGAAAATCACCTTGCTCTGCTAATTTAGGTAAATCGGCATTAGTTGCACATACCAAGCGCACATCAGCAGTCAGTGCAGTATGTCCGCCCACACGTTCATATTCACCGTATTCGATTACACGCAGCAACTTCTCTTGGACTAACAAGGGGGCTGTTGCTAGTTCGTCCAGAAACAGCGTACCACCTTCGGCTCGTTCAAAACGTCCTTTGTGTTTGCCTTTTGAGCCAGTAAATGAACCAGATTCATGGCCAAATAGCTCGGAGTCAATTAAGCCCTCGCTTAATGTCGCACAGTTTAAAGAAAGCAGTGGCTTATCCCAACGCTTTGATAAATAGTGTAAACGTTGTGCGATGAGCTCTTTACCCGTGCCTCGTTCTCCAATGATGAGGACCGGACGCTCGATGGGTGCAAGTTGTGATACTTTATCTAGTACGGCAAGAAAAGCGGGCGATTCACCAATAAGGTTTTGCTTCATAAAATCCTTCTTATTTTCTATCTGGCCATAAGTTACAGTATTGAAGTTGGTGAAATTTACCAACTGTTGGTGAAAAACATCATAGCATATCGGTATGCTACGACAACAAAATGCTTAAGGTGTTGATTTGTAATGAAAATAAAAGTTGGCATGCAACTTGTTATATCTAAAGGGAGACGCAAGGTAAATTACCACCTTGTCGAGTTTAAATAGGAAAAGAGGAGTTCCGTTATGGGTATTTTTTCTCGTTTTGCAGATATCGTTAATTCAAACATCAGTGCATTGCTAGACAAGGCGGAAGATCCTGAAAAAATGATCCGTCTTATCATTCAAGAAATGGAAGACACACTGGTAGAAGTGCGCACTAACTCGGCTAAAGCGATTGCAGATAAAAAAGAGTTAGCTCGCAAAGTTGAAGCTTTAGAAGACCAAATCAATGAATGGAGCCAAAAGGCAAGTCTAGCTTTAGTGAAAGAACGCGAAGATCTAGCGCGTGCAGCTCTGATTGAAAAGCAAAAGCTGGAGCAAGTAATTAAAGGTCTTCATACTGAGCAAACGCTGGTTGAAGAAACTATTGAAAAGCTAACTGGTGAAATTGGTAAGCTAGAAGCAAAAATTACAGAAACTCGCGCTAAGCAACAAGCACTAGCTATTCGTAACCAAACTGCTTCTAACCGTCGCGACGTACAAAAGCAACTGCACGCAGGTCGTACAAACGAAGCGATGGCAAAGTTCGAACAGTACTCTCGTAAAATTGACGAGATGGAAGCTGAAGCGGATCTATACGCAAAAACTGGCAATGCAAAATCGCTAGACCAAGAGTTTGCAGAGCTTCAAGCACAAGATGAAATTGAAAAAGAGTTGGCAAAACTGAAAGAACAGATGTCATCGAACAATAAATAAGAAAGGAGCCATTTATGTCGACATTTATTATTACTGGACCACTGATTGTCTTTTTAATCTTTGTCGCTCCACTATGGCTCTTCTTACACTATCGCAGCAAGCGCAAAGCAGATAGTGCACTGTCGAGCCAAGATCTAGAGCGCCTTCAGGTACTATCTGAAAAAGCGGAAGCGATGCAGTCTCGAGTTGAAACCTTGGAGCGTATCCTAGATGCAGAATCCCCAACGTGGAGACGCAAATATGAATAAACGAGAACTGTACCGTGACCCTGTAAATGGAAAAATCTCCGGCGTTTGTGCCGGAGTTGCAAACTACTTTGGTGCGGAAGTTTGGTTGATTCGTATCGTTGTAATTTCCGCAGCTTTGTTAGGTGGCACATTTTTAGTCCTGTTGGCATACATCGCAATGACCTTCATGCTAGAAAAACAGCCAGTGACTTATACTGAGAACATTAAGTCACGTGAAGAGCATACACTAAAGAGTAAGCCGTGGCAGAAGGGACAGAGCCCAGATCAATTGTTGAGTGTGCTAGAAAGTGACTTTAATCGTCTTGATAGCAAAATTCGCAGTATGGAAGCGTATGTCACTTCTGATACTTATCGCGTAAACAGAGAGTTTAATAAGCTCTAGTCATTAGTTTCCAATTTATTGATAAAGCAGGCGCAGGTCTGCTTTATTTTTATCTCAAATTACTATTTTTTAAGAAAATTTTTGCCTCAATGCTCTAGAAGAACACCATAAATTCATCTACCTTAAATAGAATGGATGTTAAATGGATGAATTCACATGAGAAAAGCGCTCATTCCCTTCGCGGTTATGACGGTTCTATCTGGGTGTGGGAAAGAACTACCACCAGTCCCAGAACCAGAATCACGGCCCGCTAAACTATTCACGGTATCTGTAGGCAATGCCCAGTTTGAGAGACATTTTCCTGCCACCACAGAAGCCGGTGATCGAGCAGTACTCGCATTTCGAGTACCTGGTTTACTTCAATCGATTGAAGTGAATGCGGGGCAAATGGTTAAAAAAGGCGATGTGCTTGCAGTACTCAACCCTGATGAGTATTCGTTACTCGAAAAACAAGCTCGTGCTAATTACACTCTTGCTGATGTTCAATACGAACGCTCGAAAAAGCTTCGTAAAGAGCAGGTAGTATCTGAACAAGACTTCGACGCAGCGAAAGCCAATCACAATTCCGCAAAAGCACAGTGGAACCAAGCTAAAGCAAATTTGAGATACACCAAGCTTGTTGCACCTTACGATGGCACTATCTCTTACCTTCCAGCTGAAAACCATGAATACGTGGCAGCAAAAGAAGGTGTCATGAATATTCAAACTAACCAAGTGATGAAGGTATTGTTCTTATTGCCCGACCACCTGTTGAGCAAATTTACTCAAGGCGCTAATGCTTATGCATCGATGACTTTTGATGCTTTTCCTGAGCGTTCTTTTGAACTCACTTTCCAAGAGATTGATACCGAAGCAGATCCTAAAACCGGCAGTTACAAAGTGACGATGGTCATGGAGCGCCCGGAAGGAGTAGGTATCTTACCGGGCATGTCTGGTAACGTTCACTTAATCTCTGAAAACGCGGGTGTCACGAAAATTCCAGATTCGGCTTTGTTTACCGAAGATGGCAAAACATGTGTTTGGCGCGTGAACGAGCAAGGTATTGTCGAGAAAGTCTCGGTCACCTTGAACGATAAACAGCAGATTGAAAAAGGCTTAGACGATGGTGATCAGATCATTATCTCAGGTGTGAATGTCATCGAGCCAGGAATTAAGGTTCGAGAGTGGGTGAAGGAGCGAGGATTGTAATATGAAAAGAATCTTAGCTTTGACGGCTCTATGTTCTGTAGTGTTGATCGCAGGATGTGGTGATAAAGGGCCAGAGAGAGAATTGGAAACGCCACGTGTTCGTGTTGCTTCGTTAGAAGGTATGAAAGTGGATGATAATTTGTACTTTCCTGCTATCGCAAACGCTGCCGATCGCTCCCACTTGAGTTTTCGCGTAGCAGGCGAGGTAAGCCGTGTATTGGTAAAAGAAGGCGATAGGGTCATTAAGGGTGATGTCATAGCTCGACTTGACCCAACTGATTACCAACTGGATGTCGATAACGCATCGGCACGGTTCTCAGTTGTAGACAGTCAGTACCGACGTTCGGCGCCCTTAGTTAAAAAGGGTTTACTAGCGAAATCTCAATTTGATGAAATTGCAGCTCAACGCCAAATCGCGCTTGCTGAGCTTGAATTGGCAAAGTTACGTTTGTCTTTCACCACACTTAAAGCTCCAGTTGATGGCATTATATCGAGAGTCAATGTCGACCAATTTGAAAACATCAAAGTAGGTCAATACATCGTAAACATTCACTCAGTGGAGCGTGTTGAAGTCTTAATTCAGCTTCCAGACCGCTTGTACGTGAATCAACCACCAACAGAAGACCGATTGACCACAATCAATGCGGTTGTTCGAGTGCCGAGTGGTAATGAGTATGATGCAAGAATCAAAGAGTTCACAACAGAGCCCGATCCTAATACAGGCACGTTCACTGTTACCCTTTCTCTACCTATGCCTGAAAATGAGTACATCCTTGATGGTATGGCAGTGGATGTAACGTCTAAAGACAAAAAAGTTGGTTTGGAACTCAATGTTGGTATCAACGTGCCGATTGAAGCAATTTTCAATGCTGATGGTGATGAGTTAAGCCGAGAAAACAAATTTGTATGGGTATTGAACGACGATAATACCGTCAGTCGCCAAAAGGTACGAGCGGGCAAAGCCTCACAAACGTCGGTCCAGATCCTTGACGGTTTAGAGCTTGA
The DNA here is from genome assembly GCF_052037695.1 of Vibrio sp. WZ-1. NCBI lineage: Bacteria > Pseudomonadati > Pseudomonadota > Gammaproteobacteria > Vibrionales > Vibrionaceae > Vibrio > Vibrio sp. WZ-1. The sequence goes on from NZ_JBQEQR010000085.1 coordinate 315,561, forward strand.
TGACAAAGTGGTTGTTGCCGGTTTATCTCGATTGAGAGATGGCATTAAAGTGGAAGTAATCAAGCAGGAGGCAACGCAATGAGTGAGCAAAATAATAGTGCGCCTCAAGATGATGATAATGTAACTGGTATTGCAGCGTATTTTATCCGTAACCGCGTAATCAGTTGGATGGTTTCATTGATCTTTTTGATTGGTGGTACCGCAGCATTCTTTGGTTTAGGCCGTCTTGAAGACCCTGCTTTTACAATCAAAGATGCGATGGTCGTTACATCTTACCCAGGGGCAACACCTCAACAAGTGGAAGAAGAAGTTACCTACCCACTTGAAAAAGCGATTCAGCAATTAACCTATGTGGATGAGGTTAACTCGATTTCCAGCCGTGGTCTGTCGCAAATCACAGTAACTATGAAGAACAACTACGGCCCGGATGACTTGCCACAGATCTGGGATGAGTTACGTCGTAAGGTAAATGATTTAAAAGGCTCCTTACCGCCGGGTGTGAACGACCCTTCGGTCATCGATGACTTTGGTGATGTTTACGGGATCTTGCTTGCGGTAACTGGTGATGGCTACAGCTACAAAGAACTACTCGATTACGTTGACTATTTAAGGCGTGAACTCGAATTAGTTGATGGTGTTAGTAAAGTCTCAGTATCTGGGCAGCAGCAAGAGCAAGTCTTCATTGAGATTTCGATGAAGAAACTGAGTAGCCTCGGCTTGTCACCAAATACGGTTTTCAATCTGTTGTCTACGCAAAATGTGGTTTCGGATGCGGGTGCAATTCGAATTGGTAATGAATATATTCGTATTCAGCCAACGGGTGAGTTTCAAAGTGTCGATGAGCTAGGTGACTTGCTGTTAACCGAGTCGGGCGCGCAGGGTCTAATCTTCTTGAAAGACGTTGCGGATATCAAGCGTGGATATGTCGACGTGCCAACGAATATCATCAACTTTAACGGTAACTTAGCTCTGAACGTTGGTGTGTCGTTCGCGCAAGGCGTTAACGTGGTTGAAGTCGGAAAATCATTTGACCGTCGCCTTGCTGAGTTGAAATATCAACAACCTGTTGGTGTTGAAATCTCTGAGATATACAGTCAGCCGAAAGAAGTAGACAAATCAGTGAGCGGATTCGTTGTCAGCTTAGCGCAAGCGGTTGGTATCGTAATCATCGTATTACTGTTCTTTATGGGGCTTAGATCTGGTCTGCTAATTGGTTTGATCTTGCTATTGACGGTTCTGGGTACCTTTATTTTTATGAAGTACCTAGCCATCGACTTGCAGCGTATTTCTCTCGGTGCTTTGGTTATCGCACTGGGTATGCTGGTGGATAACGCCATCGTGGTGGTGGAAGGGATACTGATTGGTACCCAGAAAGGGCGAACAAGGCTACAGGCTGCCACTGATATCGTAACCCAGACCAAATGGCCATTGTTGGGTGCTACGGTTATCGCAGTAACCGCCTTTGCTCCGATTGGTTTGTCTGAAGACTCAACGGGTGAGTACTGTGGGACCTTATTTACGGTACTGCTCGTTTCTTTAATGCTGAGTTGGTTTACGGCGATATCATTAACCCCATTTTTTGCTGATATCTTTTTTAAAGGTCAGAAAATAAAGAGTGGGGAGGGCGAAGATAATGACCCTTACAACGGCATTATCTTTGTTATGTACAAGAACTTCCTTGAGTTTTGTATGCGCCGAGCTTGGCTAACAGTCATTGTTTTGGTTACGGGCCTTGCTGCAAGTATTTATGGCTTTACCTTTGTGAAACAAGCATTCTTCCCATCATCAACCACACCTATCTTCCAGGTAGATGTTTGGTTACCGGAAGGGACGGATATTCGTGCTACTAATGCAAAACTAAAAGAGTTAGAGGGCTGGTTAGCAAAACAGGACCATGTCGATCATATTACGACGACAGCCGGTAAGGGCCTGCAACGTTTTATGCTGACGTATGCTCCAGAAAAGAGCTATGCCGCGTACGGTGAAATTACCACACGAATGGATAACTACGAAGCGTTAGCGCCATTGATGGAGCGATTCAGAGCGCATATAAAAGCGAACTATCCAGAGATCAATTATAAGCTGAAGCAAATTGAATTGGGTCCTGGTGGCGGCGCGAAAATTGAAGCTCGTATCATCGGTTCAGATCCTACCGTACTTCGCACTCTTGCCGCTCAAGTTATGGACATAATGTACGCGGATCCGGGTGCAACGAACATTCGTCATGACTGGCGTGAACGTACGCAAGTACTAGAGCCTAAATTCAATGAGAGCCAAGCTCGTCGTTACGGTATCACCAAATCAGATGTAGACGATTTCTTGTCGATGTCATTCTCTGGTATGAACGTTGGTCTATATCGTGATGGTACAACGCTGATGCCAATCGTCGCTCGTCTTCCTGAAGATGAACGCATTGACATCCGTAACATCGAAGGGATGAAAATTTGGAGCCCAGCTCAGAGTGAGTTTATTCCATTACAACAAGTAACCATGGGCTACGACATGCGTTGGGAGGATCCAATCATTGTGCGTAAGAACCGCAAACGTATGCTGACGGTTATGGCAGATCCAGATATTTTGGGTCAAGAGACTGCGGCGACTTTGCAAAAACGTTTACAGACTCAGATTGAAGCAATCGAAATGCCACCAGGTTACTCACTAGAGTGGGGTGGTGAGTACGAGTCATCAGGCGATGCGAAGGCGTCGTTATTCACAACGATGCCAATGGGCTACTTGTTCATGTTCTTGATCACTATCTTCTTGTTTAACTCAATCAAAGAGCCGCTGATTGTTTGGCTGACGGTACCTCTGGCATTAATCGGTGTTACAACTGGTCTACTCGCCTTGAATACACCGTTTGGGTTTATGGCGCTCCTTGGATTTTTGAGCTTGTCAGGGATGGTACTGAAAAACGGTATCGTACTGCTTGATCAGATTGAGATTGAGATGAAATCGGGTAAAGAAGCGTACGACGCGGTTGTTGATGCGGCAGTAAGCCGTGTCCGTCCAGTATGTATGGCAGCGATTACTACTATTTTGGGGTTGATTCCGCTGCTACCGGATATCTTCTTCAAACCAATGGCGGTAACGATCATGTTTGGTTTAGGTTTTGCGACCATACTGACATTAGTTGTTGTGCCAGTGTTGTATCGTCTATTCCACAAGGTGGCAGTGCCTAAGTAACGGCTTAGTTTAAGTAACGTTCTAAAACGCCTCTGGCTAACGTCAGAGGCGTTTTTATAAGGATTAAATATGGAACAGAATACGTGTGCATGGGCGATGAACCATCCACTTGAACGCGAATATCACGATGCTGAATGGGGTGTGCCTGTACACGACGATACGGTATTGTTTGAATTCATCACGTTAGAAGGTGCTCAAGCCGGCTTAAGTTGGATTACGATTTTGAAAAAGCGCGAAGGTTATCGAGAGGCGTTTGAAAACTATGACTTAGATAAGCTCATTCAACGTGACGAAGTGCGTACGGAGTTCATCGTTGAAAACTTCGACGTGGTTAAGCACCGTGGCAAAATCAATTCGGTATTTACTAACGCCAAAGCGGCAAAGCAATTAATCGAAGAATACGGGAGCCTATCTAATGCTCTATGGCAGTTTGTTGATGGCAAACCTATTGTGAATCATTGGACAGACATGAGCCAAGTGCCAGCCTCTACAGAGCAGTCCAAAGCGATGAGCAAATTCCTCAAAAAGAAAGGCTTTAAGTTTGTGGGCGAGACGATCTGCTACGCCTTTATGCAAGCAGTCGGCATGGTCGATGACCACATTGTTGGTTGTCCTAAAAAGCAGATAAGTAGCAAAACGCCCTAAAATTAGGGCGTTTATATCTAATCTGAAGGAACTTAGTAAGACGCTTCTCTTTCTAGTACGAGAGCGTTGTATCGCTCGAAGCCAGCTTCAAGATCGGCAATGAGATCTTCAACATCTTCAAGACCGATGTGCAGACGGACAAGTGTGCCTTCGAAGTTTGGATTCGCCACTGTGCGCAAGCTGTTAAAGCTCTTTGGCTCGTTGGCTAAAATCAAACTCTCAAAACCACCCCATGAATAACCCATGCTGAAGTGTTTCATGCCATCCAACAGCGCAGTGGTTGCTTTCGGGTACGAGCTTTTCAATACGAATGAGAACAGGCCGTTACCACCGGAAAAGTCGCGTTTAAAGAATTCATGACCTGGGCAGCTTTCTAGGGCAGGATGACGAACGTGATCGACTTCAGGGCGGCTTGCCAACCATTGTGCAACTTTCAGGCTGTTTTCTGCATGCTGGCGCAAACGGACATCTAAAGTTCGAATACCACGCAGACCAAGGTATGCATCATCAGGAGAAACGCATTGACCCATCAAGTAGCTTTGCTCACGCAATTGGTCCCAGTATTTCTCAGAAGCAACCGCTGTTCCCAACATCACATCAGAGTGACCAACAATGTACTTGGTCGCGGCCTGAATAGAGATATCGACGCCGTGTTCAAATGGGGAAAAGTTCACGCCCGCGCCCCAAGTATTATCCAGCATCACGATGATTTCTTGCTCATGGGCAATGCGTGCCATCGTTGGAACGTCCATCACTTCCATCGTGATTGAGCCAGGAGACTCAAGGAAAAGGATTTTGGTATTCGGTTGAATAAGCTCATGAATACCTTCACCAATCATAGGATCAAAGTAAGTCGTCTCGACGCCCATCTTCTTCATGATGGTGTCACAGAAGTCGCGGGTTGGTTCATAACAGGTATCAACCATTAAAATGTGGTCGCCCGTTTCGACAAAAGACAGGATGGCATTAGAAATCGCTGCTGTACCGCATGGGTAAAGAGCACAACCTGCGCCGCCTTCCACTTCCACCATGGCATCTTGAAAGGCAAAGTGCGTGTTTGTGCCGCGGCGTCCATAGAACAGGGTTTTGTTGGCACGATTGATCATCGCTTGGTTTTTTTCTGCAACGGTATCAAATACGATGGTAGAAGCACGCTGTACAGGTGGGTTTACCACTCCGTTGGTCCACTTCTTGTTACGACCGGCGGTGACGAGTTTGGTCTTTTTGCCTTCTGACATAAATATTCCCTGTCTAAATTATGATTTTCAATATTTAAAACATGGACCAAGGGTGGTTTGCAAGGGAAAAATAGAAATGAAATGACTTGTCCGATCATCACTTGAAAAACAGCTGGGCAGGGTACATAAAAGAAAACCGACAGCTAGAAACTGTCGGTTTTGTAGATATTTAGCTTATTTATTAAAGTAGCGGGTTAAATAGATAGAAAACACGCTCCAAGAAACGAGAAAAGATGCTGCGCTTTTTCCATTCGTCTTTGCAGACAGTGTGTGACTGTTTGATGTAAGTATCTTGCAGCCATGACATCTGTTTTGTGAACTCTTCATCGTCTACCGCAAGCGTAACTTCGAAGTTCAGCCATAAGCTGCGCATATCCATATTTACTGTGCCGACCAAACAGAACTGGTCGTCAATCACTACCGATTTGGTGTGCAGCAGGCCGCCATAGAATTCGTAAATCTTTACTCCAGCCGCCATCAATTCACTGTAGAAAGCTCTTGATGCCCATTGAACCATCATGGAATCATTTTTATGTGGAATGATGAGTTCGACAGTGACGCCACGTTGCGCGGTCATTTTTAGTGTTTCAAGCAAATCCGCACTTGGTACAAAATAAGGAGTCGTGATTCGTACAGAATGATTTGCTTGGTTAATTGCAAGGGTTAATACCTGATAGATCAAGTATTCCGGCATCCCTGGTCCGGATGGAACCACTTGAATCGGGTGTTGGAATTCATCGCTATTGTCTATACGACATTCAGGATGCTTAGGTAGCTGACGCTCACCTGTTTCCACTTCCCAATCCCAACAATGAATAGCACTTAACACGTTAACAGTAGGGCCGGTAATACGTACCATGATATCGATCCACTGACCAACGCCGCTACTTTGCTTAAAGAAAGCAGGGTCTACCAGGTTCATAGAACCGGTGTAGGCGATCTCATCATCAATCACGATGATCTTACGATGCTGACGTAAATCCAAACGACGTAAGAAAATACGCCACATTTTTACTTCTAATGCTTGCACCACATCAATGCCCGCATCTTTCATCATCTTGTACCAATGACTCCGAAAAAAGCGCGGGCTACCGGCAGAGTCGAGCAACAGCTTTACGTCTACGCCACGTTTTGCGGCCTGGATTAGGGCTGAAGCTACCGAGTCGGCCAATCCGCCAGGGTGCCAAATGTAGAAAACCATTCGAATGCTATGCTGTGCGTTTTCAATATCTTCGATGATGGAGTGAAGAATCTCATCTGGCGACTGTTGAAGTGAGAGAGTGTTGCCACTCAGTGCAGGAAGGCCTAAACGGTTGTTACACAGTTCGTCAATGCGGTAGATATGACGCCCCATTGCTTCAGGAACATGTGCGTTACAATCATTTAACTGAGTAAACCATTGTTGGAACGGTGTGAACATCACTTTGGCACGTTCAGCACGTTTTCGACCAAGGTTGAGTTCACCGAATAGGAAATAACAGGCAACGCCAAGCACAGGCAGGATGTAGATAACCATCAGCCATGCGAGAGAAACACTAACAGCGCGACGCTTTAATACGACGCGGATAGTAACAGCAGCGACTAGGAACCAATAAAGCCCGATGCTGGCAAGGGTGAGAAAATGATAGAACTTGTCCATAAATGCCAAAAGTAATAAGCCCAATATGGATACTAAGCGCAAAAGCACATTCGGGGAACTATTTTTGACTCGGAAAGCGCACAGGATTTTGTATCAAGGAGTGAAATTTATAACAGGGCTATCTGTTATTTTTGTGTAAAAGATAAGGCTTTTTCTTAACTTTTGACTAAAAAAGCAGCATTTAACGTGCGTAAAGTTACAATTGTTCGATAAATGTAACTTTTGGGGTTCCAATTCTAATTTGAAACTGCTTTACTTGCCATACATAGAGCGTCACACAAACATCTTATAAAGTGTATACTTTTTTTTACACAACATTTTCGACGCCTATCTCTATGCATACACAACATAACTATTTTGGAGAAGAAGCGTGGCTACAACTAATACAGCAGCACCACGTGATACGTGGGGGTCTAAACTAGGCTTCGTAATGGCAGCAGCGGGTTCCGCTGTCGGTTTAGGCAATATATGGAAATTCCCTTACACAGCAGGTGAGAGTGGCGGCGGTGCGTTCGTTGCAATCTACCTTCTATTTGTTATTTTTATCGGCTTTAGCGTAATGCTTACTGAGTTCGCTATTGGTCGTAAGACAGGTCTTTCAGCAGTAGGTGCTTTCAAATCTACTGACCGTCGTTGGACATTTACTGGTGTTATCGGCGTACTAAGTGGTCTACTGATCATGGGTTTCTACCCTGTAGTAGGTGGCTGGGCGTTAGCGTACATCTTTAAAGTAGGTGGTGGTCTACTAAGCACTCCTGAAGCAATTGGTGATAGCTTCGGCGGTTTTATTTCTGATCCAGTTCAACCGCTAATGTGGATGGGTATTTACCTATTCCTTAACATTGCTATCGTAATGAAAGGTATTTCTGGCGGTATTGAAAAAGCAGGCAAAATTCTAATGCCTCTTCTATTCCTTATCCTGATCGTTGTATCAGTGAAAGGTTTGATGCTACCAGGTGCTATGGCAGGTCTTGAGTTCCTGTTCATGCCAGACTTCTCTAAAGTAGACAGCAATGTGGTTCTAGCGGCGCTAGGTCAGGCATTCTTCTCACTATCTCTCGGTATGGGGTGTATGATGACGTACGGTTCTTACCTGAAGAAGAAAGAGAACCTAGTTCAAACTACCGGTATGGTTACGGCAATGGACACAGGTGTGGCAATCCTTGCGGGTGTTGCAATGTTCCCAGCAATGTTCGCATTTGGTATGGAGCCAGCAGCAGGTCCGGGTCTTGTATTCGTTGTTGTACCTCAGCTGTTTGCTGAAATGGGCGGCGTAATCGGTCTTCTATTCGCTCTGATGTTCTTCATCGGTCTAACAGTTGCAGCACTGACGTCTTCAGTATCTCTACTAGAGGTTGTGGTTTCTTACCTAATCGATGAGAAAGGCCTGAAGCGTTCAACAGCAGTACTTTCAGCAAGTGTAGTAATGGCGTCACTATGCGTGTTTGCATCACTATCACTTGGCGGTGTTGGTCCTACACTATTTGGCACTGGCGCATTCGACATTTTTGACCTGCTAACGGATAAGATCTTCCTAGCGGTGGGCGGTATGTTGGTATGTATCTTTGCTGGCTGGCGCCTGAACCGTGCTGAGCTTGAGAAAGAAATCACGAACGACGGTCAAGTATCTTTCCCACTATTTGGTCTATGGTACAACCTAGTTAAATACGTAATCCCAGTAGCTATCGCTATCGTAGCATTCATGGGTATCAAGTCTGGTTTCGACAGCGGTAAAGGTGAAATCATGCTACTAGGTATCGGTATTATTGCACTAGCGGGTATCTTCTCTAAGAAGTTATAACTTACCCAGATCTTTTAAAACTAACAGCGGAAGTCCCTTAGGGGCTTCCGCTTTTTTATTTTCGAAATTTATATATTTGATGTTTTTAATACTAAATTCATAGCTTTATTGTGAATCTGATCGCATAGTGATTTGAATCACAAAAAATGCGATTAAAGTTCTCGAGTTGCATTCCGATAAGCCTTACAGAATTTGCGTGATTTATTATGTTTATTGAATAAGCGTAAGAATGTTTATAGGAAAGTAATTAGATGAAAATGTCTGTTCGTAAAAAGCTGTATGCGAGTTTTGGTTCTATATTAGCCATTATGCTGGTGATGATTGGAATTATCACATTAGAAGTATTGAGCTCGCACGAAGTGGCTGACGAGGTGAGGACGGACGATGTTCCTGAAACTGTTCAGTACTTAATTTTAATTGATGAAGCTGGAGATGTGTATCGAGATGCATTAGGCGCAATTGTTGACGTGCCGGGTGCCAAAGCGGATTACCAACAAAACAAAGGAGAATTCGCCGCAGCCATTGCAGACGTTAAGCTTTTAGAAACCGTCGGCGGAGAGGACTACCGCAATGTTGAAAAGGCTGAGCGGTATATGAAAACCTTCACACAAGATTTTGAAACTCAGATTCTCACTAATTTGGGCCTTGAAAATGTTGAGCAAAATGTCGCGAAACTCCGTTCACTCTATGATGCAAACTTAGCACCGATTGAGGCAATCTTGGATGCGGCATCAATGGATGGGAGAGAAAGTACCAGTGAAGCGTTGTTAAATCTTTCTGATTCGTTTACCAGTATTGAAAACACAATCTATGTTCTAGGTTCTATCGCGTTAGTTGCCACTGCGGTAATCGCTTACTTGTTGTCGAATTCAATTACCAACCGTCTGAGCAAACTCGATGAGTTGGCGCAGCGTGTTTCAGAAGGTGATCTAACGGTAGAACCGATAGAAGATAAGTCGGGCGATGAACTAGCTAACCTAGCGACGTCACTAAATAAGATGCAAGCGTCTTTGACCAGTCTTATTGGTTCGATTTCGCTCGTGTCAGAAGAAGTGAAATCTGTTACCGGTGAACTGTCAATTGTGAGCCAAGATATTGTGTCTGGTGCGAGTAGCCAATCTGACAAAGCAAACTTGATTGCGACTGCGGCAGAAGAGTTGAGCTTGACCATTTCTCAAGTTGCTGAGCAGGGTGCAGCAACGTTTGAAGAAGCACGTAAGTCGGAATCAACCGCAGAGCAAGGCCGCACCGTGATCGTGGATATGGTTGAAAGCATTCAGCAAGTATCACAGCAAATGTCTGATATGTCGGTACAGATGAACAGCCTTGGCTCTCACGGTGAGAAGATCGGTGCGGTTATCAAAGTAATTGAAGATATCGCAGAGCAGACGAACCTGCTGGCATTGAACGCAGCAATTGAAGCGGCACGTGCAGGTGAGTTTGGTCGTGGCTTTGCTGTGGTTGCAGATGAAGTTCGTGCTCTGGCTGAACGTACAACAAAGGCAACACAAGAAGTTGGTGAGATCATTCAAGCGATTCAAGTTGGCACTCAAGAGGCAGTGACTTACACCGAAGATGGCTGTCGTTTGGTTGAAATTGGCGTGAGTCAAAGCTCGGGTGCAGTGAACTCGCTGGAAGAAATCGTTTCTGGTGCTGCACACGTTCAAAGCATGGTGAATTCAATCGCGACGGCGGCGGAAGAGCAAACCGCAGTGACGAAAGAAATTGCTGCCGATATTACCTCGATCAGCGATATCTCGAATCGCTCATTACAATTGGCGAATGACAGCTCGCAAAGCGTAGAAGGTCTGAACCGTAAAGTTCAAGAATTGGAAGCGCTGGTGGGTAAGTTTAAGCTCGCCTAATTGCTTAGAATCGGTATACTTCTGGCTCCAAACGTGGAGCCAGTTTTTTATGTTCGACATTCTACATACCCATCCAGATTTTCTGATCATCAATAAACATCCCAACGTCTCAGTACACAAAGACGATGGTGATACCATGTTGCTGCAAGAAGTAGCAAAACAAAGTGGTGATGAGCATTTGTACCTTATCCACCGCCTCGACAAAATGACGTCTGGAATTTTGCTTTTGGGTCGCAACGCAAAAGCAGCAAGTGTGTTGTCGCAAGCATTTGCAGATCGTGAAGTCGAGAAGTTCTATCTTGCGATTGGTTCGAAAAAGCCTAAGAAGAAGCAAGGGCTGGTAGTGGGTGACATGGAACGCTCTCGTCGTTCTTCATGGAAACTGGTTAACAGCAAAACGAATCCAGCGATTACCCAATTCTTCTCACTAGCGGCAGAGCCAGGAGAACGTCTGTTTTTATGTAAGCCACACACTGGCAAAACACACCAAATTCGCGTGGCATTAAAATCAGTTGGCTCGGGTATTGTTGGCGATCCTATTTATAATGCAGGCAATGAAGCCGACCGTGGCTACTTGCATGCATTTTCGCTGTGTTTCCCATATCAAGATGAAACACATTGCTTTGTTTGCGATCCGCGTGAACACAAAGCACTTGGCAGTAAATGGCACAATGAAACGGTATCCCAAGGTATCGACACTTGGCTCTCTCCGTGGGAACTAAACTGGCCTACGATCAAATAACCATCACAAAGAAAACGAATAAGAGAATTCGATGCAAGCATCACAACTTCCGCTGTTTTTTCAGCATTTAGAAGCGGAGCTAACACAAGCTCCCAATGAAATTCGTCGGCTGTTTCACGGTCGTGGCCGCCGCTTCGAAGGTTTAGAGCAAATTACGTGTGATTGGTTACAAGGTCAGTTGATCGTCAATCTATTTAAACAAGTGGATGAGGCGTTTCTGAGCGAATTAAAAGCAGGACTGAACACGCTTTCTGATTCTGCACTGTGGGCAGAGAAACAAGGTCGCACTATCGTGATTCAGCACCGTTACGCTGACGGTGCACCTTCTGAAATCCTATTGGGTGAGCTAGATGCTCGACCTGTGGTTGAAGAAAGTGGATTGAAGTACCAGCTAGACATCGGTCGTAACCAGAACTTCGGTCTGTTCCTTGATATGCGCTACGGTCGTGATTGGGTTCGTGAAAATGCCAAGCACAAAAACGTACTTAACTTGTTTGCTTATACTTGTGGCTTCTCTGTGGCGGCTATTGCTGGTGGCGCAGATAAAGTGGTTAACGTGGATATGGCGAAAGCGTCGCTGTCTAAAGGTCGTGAGAACCATAAGCTGAATGGTCATAACATCAACCAAGTGAGCTTTATGGGTCACGATATCTTTAAGTCGTGGGGGAAGATCAAGAAGTCAGGTCAGTACGATATGATCATCATTGATCCGCCGTCATTCCAGAAAGGCAGCTTTGCACTAACCAAAGACTACAAAAAGATTCTACGCCGTTTGCCAGATTTATTGGCAGAAGGTGGTCAGGTGTTAGCGTGTGTTAACTCGCCATCGGTGACCAGCGATTTCTTGATTGAAAGCATGAAGGAAGAAGCGCCAGAGCTGACATTCCGCGAGCGTTTGGATAACCCGCCAGAGTTTATGGATGTAGATAGCGAAGCTGCACTGAAAGTTCTGTTGTTTAGTTGAGTTTAGGCAAAGAAACTTCCTAGTTTGATAACACTTTTCCATAAACAAAAAGCGCCGAGTACGGCGCTTTTTTTATGTTCGTTTCAACGGCTTTAACCAATTTGAACCTCGAGGTCTGATTCAATCGTCGAAGAACAGGCAAGTACATAGCCTTGCTCAATTTCTTCCGGTGTTAGTGTTTCAAGGCTGGTTGAAGATACGCTGCCTTTGCGGACCTTACACTTACAAGAACCACAAATGCCGCTTCGACAAGCCACGATTAGCGGTAATCCTACGCTTTCTAAAGCATCAGCAAGGACTTGGCCTTTTTGTGCGTCAATCGTTTGAGCAAAGTCAGGTACTGACACACTTGCCGTTTCATCCGACATTTCAGCTTCTTCACTTGCTGCTGGTGTAAAGCTTTCTTGGTAAAAGTTTGCCATATCAAAGCCAAGCTCACTCAAGTAACTTTGGACATCAAGCATAAACTGGTTTGGTCCGCATAGGTAAACTGTTCGCTGCTTAAAGTCTGGCACCAGTTCTTTTAACCACTCGGCATTCAAGCGACCTTCTGGGTGCTGCGTCTCACCACGATTTTTCAGTAACAGCTTCAAGTGAAAGTCTGGATAAACTGAGTGGTAAGTTTCTAGCAAATCAAAGTAAATTGTTTCAGGTTGAGAGCGAGCGATATGCAGAAACTCGATATCTACTTCTTGATCATTGCTCAGCCACTGTTTTGCCATCGCGAATACAGGAGTGATGCCACACCCAGCACTGATCAGCAGAGCTTTCTTTTTACCATCGAGTGCGATTGGCGGATGGTCAACACAGTTGAAATCACCCGTTGGAGGAAGGGCTTGAACCGTATCGCCAATCAAAAGTTTATCGATGATGTAGTTTGATACTTTACCACCATCGACGCGTTTGATGGTCAGTTGCAAGCAATCGTCACCGGAAAGGGAACTGAGTGAGTAGGCGCGGAACTCCATCTTGCCATCGATTTCAACGCCAAGGTTGATGAACTGACCCGCTTTAAATTCAAACAAAAGCGACTCTGATAGGTCTGCCAGCTTGAGGCTCACTGCATCGGCAGTCTCGTGGTATTTATCTACGCAGCGCAGCGTGACAGGTTGACTGCCTTGCCATTCAAAAAACATATCAATCTCTTTGGTTGTCGAATACTCAATAGATAAAAGCGCCCCCAATTAAGGAGGCGCGTGATAAGCGAGGCGATTACGCTGCTAGGATAGTTTTAAGATCATCCTGAACGTTGCCAATGCTACGCATGTCGAATTTGTCTTGGATAATCTCAATCAAGTTTGGCGTTAGGAATGCAGGCGCAGTTGGACCTGTGTAGATGCCTTTCACACCAAGAGCGAATAGCGTAAGCAGAATTACAATTGCTTTTTGCTCGAACCAAGACAGAACAAGCGTTAGAGGAAGCTCGTTGATGTCGCAGTCGAACTCTTTCGCAAGGGCAAGTGCAAGCTGGATCGCTGAGTACGCATCGTTACATTGACCCACATCCAATAGGCGAGGGATACCGTTGATATCACCAAACGTGTTCTTGTTAAAGCGGTATTTACCACAAGCCAGCGTTAGGATTAGTGTGTCTTCTGGTGCTTCTGCAGTAAAGTCGGTGTAGTAGCTACGCTCTGCTTTGTCGCCGTCACAACCACCTACAAGGAAGAAGTGTTTGATGTTGCCTTGCTTCACTTGGTCAATAACCGCAGGTGCTGCGTTCATTAGTGCGTTGCGACCGAAGCCAACCGTGATGTTGTGTTCGATTTCGTCATGTTGGAAGCCTTCGTGCGCTAATGCACATTCAACGACTTGGCTAAAATCGTCACCTTCAAGGTGAGCCACACCTGGCCAACCTACAATGCTGCGTGTGAATAAACGGTCTGCGTATTGGCCAACGTCCGGGTTCAATAGACAGTTTGATGTCATCACAATCGCGCCAGGGAAGTTAGCGAACTCTTTCTGTTGGTTCTGCCACGCACTGCCGTAGTTACCCACTAGATGAGGGTATTTTTTCAGCTCTGGGTAGCCGTGTGCAGGCAGCATTTCACCATTGGTGTAAACGTTGATGCCTTTGCCTTCGGTCTGTTGCAGGATTTTCTCTAGGTCGTGAAGGTCATGACCAGAAACAAGAATACATTTGCCTTTTACAGGTTTAACGTTAACAGTGGTTGGCTCTGGGTGACCGAACGTAGCTGTTTCACCGTGATCCAGCATTTCCATCACTTTGTAGTTCATAAGACCGATACGCATAGAGCAATCTAGTAGCTCGCCTAGGTCTTCAGGGTCAGTACCCAACCAAGCCATGATTTCGTGGTATTCTGCGAAGATGTCATTGTTGGTTTGTTCTAGTACTCGCGCGTGCTCCATGTATGCAGCGGCACCTTTTAGGCCATATAGACAAAGCAGGCGAAGGCCGATAACGTCTTCGTGTACTTGGTCTTTACCGCGGTTTACCGCAACTTGAGGAGCAAACGCTAGGATTTCCTCTGCGCTGTTTGGCAGTTCAAAGTCCGCGACATTAGGAATGTTCTCTACCACTTTGTCTGCCAGTGTAGCTGCAGACATCACTTGGTCTTTTAGCAGTGCTTTGTAAGTAGCTGCTTGAGAGGTTAGCTCAAGGATACGTTCTGGATCGAAGTTTACGTTAGTCAACGTAGAGAAGAATGCTCTTGGAGCCCATTGGTTGATTTCATCATTAATGATGTTGAATTCAAGCGCGCGTGCTGCCCAAAAAGAAACCCCTTGCAAAGTGTAAACCAACACGTCTTGTAGATCGGATACCTCTGAAGTTTTGCCACACATACCTTGTGCGAAAGAACAGCCTTTTACAGCTGGGGTTTGGATTGTCTGTTCACATTGAATACAGAACATATTGGGTTCTCCAGTGATTGTAGTAATAGTCGTTTTGTTTTTCCTTAGAGCAGAATGTGTGCCAATATTTATATTATTGATTTTAATGGACTTTGTTGGCTTTTGGATGAGCTGGGGTTGTAATTATGACAACGCGTTTGATGTTAAAATAACAACGTAATTTTAGATGTGGTGAGAAAAGCAGCGCACAGATAAGTGTTTGAAGTCGATATTAATGGAAGTGCTTGTTAAACAGGAGAAAAGTTAATGCGGTTTTGTGGGGGTAAGAGATTCCCGATTGCGCTCCTTCGTCGGCTCGCTCTGCTTCAGGTTAGGAGTCATTCCGGACGAGCCTAAGCGAGCCATCCGGAATCTATCTTTTTAAGACGTAAGTTTCTTCTCTCTCAAGAGAAGGGAGCGAAGTAGAGGCTTCTATTTGCTAATGCCGAGCTTTTTACCCATACGATACAAGTTGCCTCGATCCATCTGTAAAAACTCTGCCGCTTTTGCCCAAACACCGCCAGTTTGACTTAAAGCGTGTTCAATCAAGTCACGCTGATAACTTTCTATTAACTCTCGCATTGGCTGACTTTCTTTCGGCAAGTGATGTGATGTGTTTTTTACATCGTCCAGTGCCAATGAAGTATCAAAGTGGCTGAGCATAATAGTGCTCGCGCCTTGCTGAATAGCATGTAATGCCGCACGCGTTAAGGTATGCTCAAGCTCTCGAACATTACCGTACCAAGGCAGAGATTCTAGTTGAGTCAGTACCTTAGGGTGAACGTGAAGGTTTGGTGCGTTAAATTGCTGACGTACTTTTTCCAACAAATACCCTGCAAGAACTGGAATGTCACCATCACGTGCACGCAATGGTGGCACTTTGATTGGGAATACGTTTAAGCGATGGAACAAATCCGCACGGAATGTGCCATCTTCCACTTCTTTCTCTAGCTGTCGGTTAGTGGCTGCGATGATGCGTACGTTCACCATCAAATGCTGATCGCTGCCCACACGTTGCAACTCACCTTGTTGGATAACTCGCAGCAGTTTTGCCTGCAAAATCAATGGCAATTCACCCACTTCATCTAGGAAGATTGTACCGCCATCAGCCAGTTCAAACTTACCTGCACGATGACTATTGGCTCCGGTAAACGCGCCTTTAACGTGACCAAACAGTTCGCTCTCCGCTAGACCTTCGGGTAGGGCAGCGCAGTTTACGTAAATCATCGGTTTATCGCTGCGATGAGATTGAGCATGAACTGAATGAGCAACAAGCTCTTTACCTGTCCCCGTTTCTCCCGTTACTAATACTGCGTAATCCGACTGAGCAACGGTCGCAATGTTGTTTCGTAATTGATTGATTTGTGGGCTTAAGCCAACCATGTCACTGTGTTGTGAGCGCGCTTGTTGGATCAGGGTTTGTGTGACGCTCTTTTGCTTCTGGTTCTGCGCTTTAAGAGCTTTTAATTGTGCAATGTTACGCAGTGTCGCCGCCGTTAGTGCCGCGAAGGTTTCGATAGCTACTGGGTCGATATGATCAAACGCGCCAACAGCAAGCGCATCCATGGTTAACGCGCCAACAAGTTGTCCTTCGACGTACAAGCTAAAGCCCATGCAGTCATGGACATCAATGCACTGATCTTCCGTTAAAAGTGTTCCATCAAATGGATCGGGCAGGGCGCAGTCAGCATCAAAGCGAACTGGTTCACGACTGTGGATAATAGCGTCCAAGCGTGGATGAGCTTTAGGAAAGTAACGGCGACCGAGTACTGAGCTCGATAGGCCCTTTACTGCAACTGGCGTTAGGAAGCCATCTTCATCAAAGATAAACAAACAACTTGCATCACAAGGGAATACTTGTGAGACCCCATCAATAAGGCTCTGGTATTGCTGTTCATGAGAGCGATTTGAACTCAGATTGAGTGCGATATTGAGGAGTACATGGTCGACGGTAGGAGTCATAGCAAGTCCAGAGTTATCTTGAATGGGCTCATGCTAGCAATTTGATGTCATTTGAACATCGAAAGGTGCGAGAGATTGATGTTCCATTGACTACGATCAAACTTGATTCAAAAAATGCGTAAGCCTATGAGTAAGTAATGAGTGCTCGCGTGGATTAGCAATCTTGAATTAATAAATGCAAACCAATGGAACGGACGAATAGTGTTCAAATCAGCGAGGAACAACCCTTGCGTCATTACCAGACATGTTGATTTGGACGGCTTGTCCTGGCTGGAAAATCATGTTTGGATTTGCTTCTTGAACGACAGATATGATCTTTCCATCCTCTAGGCGAATGGTCAGGTTCACACCATTTCTTTTCGCGGTTGCTTCGGCGGCTTTACTACCGGCATAACCACCTAACAAACCACCACCAATGGCTGCGATATCTGATCCAGAGCCTCCCCCAACTTTCGACCCCAGAATACCACCCACGGCAGCACCTGCAATTGTGCCGATGGCGTTGGCTTGGGTAGAGGCATCAATGGTTACTGGCTCAACTTTTTCTACCGTTCCGTAGTAAACCTGCTGAACTTTACGAGTATCGGACGAGCCGTATGCATCTCCGTACGGGTTAGGTGAGGTACAGCCGCCAAGCAAGATCGCACAAGAAATAGTGAGTAACATGCCTAGCTTGAAGTATTTTTTCATATAGCCTCCGAATGGTTTCTCCACCCAAAGAGTATATACCTCTATTTTGCATGTGCTTTGATGCTTTAGGAAACAATGATTTAGTGGCGTTCTTCCTCAAAAAATGAATATTTTGTGCGGTGTTAGCTATCTTTGAGTGTATGAAACCCAGAGTAAATACGCGTAAAGGTAGTAAACCAACACGCCGCCCCAAAGATGTATGCAATCACGGCAAAATGTTGTGGGAACAAACAGAACAATACGAAACAACCAATGGTCTCTGTGCCTTCTGTCAGGCCGCTCATGTAGTATAGAGATTTGTGCTTGTAGACAGGGTTATCGATACCGCGTTTACCTGCCATGATCGCGAAAGCTAAGAAGCTGCTTCCTGTTCCAATAAACGAGAAGATCAAGAATGCGCCCGCGACAGCGTTTTGTCCTGGGTTTGCTAGTACAAAGCCAAAGGGAATCAGAGAATAGAACAAGAAGTCTAGGCTAATATCAAGGAAGCCTCCGGCATCGGTGATGCCTTGAATCCTCGCTAAAGCACCATCCAATCCATCACAAATTCGGTTTAGCAGAATAAACGCTAATGCAAGCGTGTATTGCTCTGCTACCAAGGCAGGAAGCGCAAAGCAGCCAAGGGCGAAGCCAAACAAGGTGGTTTGGTTAGCTGTCACGCCACATTTATCAATCAGTTTTGCGCTTTGTGTTAGTGGCCACTTTATGATTTTGATACTTAGGCTATCAAGCATGGCTAGTCTCCCAAGGCCAGTTCAGGCAGCGACTGCCCTCAGGAATATCATCCTCATCGTGAGTCACCATTAAAGCAGGAATATTGGCTTGTTGAAGCTGCTCCACGACCCAGTTACGAAACTGTACACGTAGATCTTTGTCCAGCTTGCTGTAGGGCTCATCAAGTAGGGCAACTTTCGGTTTCGCTAACAACATGCGAGTGAGGGCAATACGTGCGCGCTGACCGCCTGATATTTGGTCTGGGAAAGATTCCGCGAGTTTGGTTAACGAGATGTGCTTCAAAGCCTGCATGGCGCGCTCTTTGCGTTCAGTCCCTTTGATTGAATTGGGTAGTGCAAAAGCAAGGTTTTCCCACACGGTGAGATGTGGAAAGAGCAAATCGTCTTGGAACAGAATACCCACCTGGCGCTTATGCGCAGGCAAAGCATCCAGCTTTTCGTTATCGAGCGTGATTGAGCCTGAATAGTCGAACTCGGAAGACAGGTGACCAGCAATGGCATCCAACAAGGTGGATTTGCCACAGCCGCTTGGACCCATCAGGGTAACAATTTCACCTTTCTTTACGGTCATGTTGAACGCAGAGAAAAGTGTGTCGCCATTGGTTTTACGGATGGCGAGGTTTTCGAGACAAAGACTCATTCGGTAGTAAACCTTTAATAGACAACCGGCGATACTTGACGTGTAAACGACTAAGTAGAATCGCAAAAGAGAAGAACATTAACGGCAAGAGCGCTTGCCAAATTGCGTAAATCGCGGTGACACG
The DNA here is from genome assembly GCF_052037695.1 of Vibrio sp. WZ-1. Taxonomy (NCBI): domain Bacteria; kingdom Pseudomonadati; phylum Pseudomonadota; class Gammaproteobacteria; order Vibrionales; family Vibrionaceae; genus Vibrio; species Vibrio sp. WZ-1. Next base: position 334,641 of record NZ_JBQEQR010000085.1, read on the forward strand.
ACGGTCGAAGCCACTTGAGAGGGCTACCGCTTCTGTTGTTATTGTGCTGATGCGACCGGCCCCCAGCACTAGTGTTGGTAGGTATTGAGCCAAGCTCACACTAATTCCCACTGCCCAAGCAAAGGCAATTGCAGGCAGAAGAATCGGCAGTTTGACTTTTAGCCAAGCCTGCATCGGTGATTTACCAAGGCTTAGGGCAACACGAGTTAACCCATTGTCGAAGCTGCGCCAAGGGCCATCCAAGGACAGATAAACAAACGGGAACGCAAAGAACACGTGAGCCCAACATACCCAGAAGAAGTACGCGTTGCTGTCGAGGTACAGCGTGACGACTTGCATACCAAACAACACAGATAGCTGGGGGATCAACATTGGTACGGCAATGATGTATCCCGGCACCTGCCAGCGGTAACGTAATCGGTATTCATGAGCAATCAGCGCCAGTACAAGGGCAATAGACGCACTGATCACCGCAATCAACATGCTTTGCTCGAGCGTGCCGAGAATGCTTTGCCACTCGTATTCCCAAAAACGTAAGCTGTAACGGCTTGGTAATAAATCTGGGAATCGCCAACGTTGAGCGAAGCTCCAGACCACCATAAGTGGCACCATTAACAGTGCTAGCAAGGCAATCATAGAGAACAAGGTTTTACCCGGTAAGCGGAAGCCGCTACGGCCGGAGTATTGCCAGCGTTTGAAGCCTTTGGTAATGCTCCATTCGACGAGTCGTGCAAAACCAATCAAAAGGCTCGCAATGGCAAACAACATCACTGCACCTGCCGCCGCTCTTGGTAGCAGGGATAAGTCAGGATCGTTAAACCACTGCCATACCAACACAGCAAATGTAGGAGGGTTGGTTGGGCCAATAATTAGCGCCACATCAACAACCGACAAGCTGTAAGCCAGAACAGCCAACATTGGGAAGCGCAGCTTTGCTAACCATTGTGGGAAAACGCATTTCCACCAAGCTTGTGCTGAGCTGTAACCCATCGAATGGCTGACTTTTTCAATCTTTTCGACTTTTAATTGCTGAAGAATAGGAATGCTCATCAACAATAAAAACGGCACTTCTTTAATGGCAAGCATGATGATCAAACCTAGTGCGTATGGGTCTTTGATCAGTAGTGCTAAGTCATTCACTGTTTGGGCATTTGGATCGTAACCAAACATTTGGTTGAGTACGCGAACACCCATGCCCGTTGGCGCAAATAGGAAAGCAAAACCAATAGCAAACGCCACGTGTGGCATAGCGAGAAGTGGGGAAAGGCTGACTTCAATCTTACGCCAGAATTTACTGCCCCAAGAAGCTTGCAGAATCGCAAACGTCATTAAGCAAGCAAGGTAACTGCTGAAAATGGCGGAATAGAAAGTCAGGCCAATGGAAGTCCACACGCCTTCCCAATTGAAGACGGCACTAAAGCCATCCAGTGAGAAGTGATGTAAACCGATAGGAGGAACATAGCCGAGCGCAGAAACCACCACTCCGAGCAACCCCGGAATGGTTGGCAATATACAAACTGCGATAATAACTAGATACAGCGCTCTTAACATGGATGCTTATTAATTCCCGTAGCGTTTCAACCATTCTCTTTCTAGTGCAGCTTGCCAGCTTGGATGTGGCTCTGCGATAGATTTGAATTGTTGAGTATTTTTAGCCGTGCCCGTTAGGTATTGGCTGCTTAGCACAGAAGGATCTCCCCAGATATTGATATCACCTTTGCGAGATTGCGCTTCAGGGCTTAATAAAAAGTTTATAGCAACTTGTGCGCCTGCACGGGCATTTGCGTTCCAAGGAACTGCTAGGAAGTGAATGTTAGACAGCGCGCCAGCATCCATCGCATACGCTTTGGTGCTCTCTGCAAGGTTGCCGCTTGATTGTGCTGAGTAAACCGCGTTCGGGTTGAAGGTGATGGCTAAGTCAATTTGACCGTCATCCAGCAGTTGCACGGTTTCCGCGGTACCACCCGGGAACTGCTTACCACCGCGCCATGCGACTTTGTGAAATTCATCTAAGTAAGCCCATAGTGGTTGTGTGACGGTTTTAAATGAATCGCCTGTCACTGGCTTTTGCAGTGCAGCGTCGTTATGACTCAGCTCGATTAGCAGAGATTTGATGAAGCTGGTGCCATGAAACTCTGGTGGGCGAGGGTAAGTCAGACGATTTGGAAACGCTTTTGCGTAGTTCAGCATTTCTGCGTACGAGCTTGGCGGGTTGTTTAGCGTTTTTTCATCGTAGATAAAGACCAGTTGGCCGACACCCCAAGGTGCTTCTAGACCATCTGTTGGTTCAGAGAAATCGATATCTACCGGTAGTGTTTTGTCGACATATTGCCAACTTGGTAGACCGTCAACAAAAGGGCCAAACAGCAGTTGGTTGTCTTTCATTGATTTAAAGTTTTCACCGTTAATCCAAACCATATCAACACTGCCACCGCTGTTTTTGCCTGCAGCTTTCTCTGCAATAAGACGAGTGGTGGTTTCAGAAATATCAGTGACTTTGACGTGGTTAAGCGTCACGTTATAGCGAGATTTAAGCTCTTTGCCTGCCCATTGGATGTAGCGGTTAATTTCTTGGCTGCCACCCCAAGCATGAAAATAAACGGTTTGACCGTCGGCTTGCTGTTCTATTTTTTGCCATTCTTCTGAATGAGCAGCGGCGAAAGAGGAGGTGGCAAAAGTGGTGGCTAAAATGCCAATGGTGCTAAGTAGCTTTTTCATACGTAATCCGTGTTTCTTATCTTTGTTTTCATTTTGGAGCTCTGTATACCCGTGCGATGAAAATCATTTGTTTTCAGCACTAAATATAAGGGTATAAACCACGCTGGAAGCTCCGTTCCCTCAGGTGGATAGTAATCTATCTCGCTTTATTATCAACGCGAATTTGATAATAGATTCAGAGAATTACTCGCCTTGTGAGGTCATACCAATCCACGTCAGTTTTTGGCCTTAAAAGTCACCAATTGAAGGGCAAAGTGTGAGCAAATTAGTAGCAATGAAAAGAGCGCAACTCTCGATAAGTCGCACTCTTTTGGCGTCAATAATGGATAGACCGGATTACTTCGCTAATTCTTCCATGTTGATGCCTTTTTTCTTCGCGATGTATTTTGGAATCAGAGACATGCCAAACAACACAAGGCCTGCCACTGCAAATTTCACTAGCAGCATCGCAGACACGCCGTTTGTCGCAATATCACCCGCCATGTAAGCGAAGATGAATGCACCTGGTGCCATTGTTAGTAGCGAAACCAGAGCGTAAGTACCTAGGTTTAGGCTGGTTAGGCCGTAAGCGTAGTTTTGTAGGCTGAATGGGAACACAGGCACAAGACGAGTCAGGATCAAGAAGCTTGTACCATTTGCTGCTACACCGTCATCGATTTTTTTGAAGATTGGGTTGTCGCCAAACTTCTTCATGATGGTGTTACGCAATAGGAAGCGTGCCACGATGAATGCTGCCACTGCGCCAAGCGTTGCGGAAAACAGCGCCAATACGCCACCTTTGATAGGACCAAATACGATACCTGCCACAATGGTGAACGCACTGCCCGGAAGTAGGAAAACACACGCAAACACGAATGCTGCTACGAATACGGCGTAACCCCACACACCAAAGCTTGCGATCCAATCTTGTAGACTCTTGATGTCAGTGATGATTTCAAGAATGCCAGTTTGTTTTGCCGCGAACAGAGCAATAGCTACAACAGCGACGATAAGAGCAATTTTTACGAATTTCATAAGTTCAACTTCACTTAAACCTAATAATTAAACAGAGATAGCTACACAGACATACACTTGATCAGACCCGCTTTTGATTTGTAGCGGTTGAACCAAGCTTTCACAGGGCTAGCGAGTACGTTGACTGGTGGCTGATCACCTTGCATGATCACTGGGCCGAACATCAGATCCAGAATGTGCCAAGATTTCGTGCCAACACCCATCATGGATGCACGGCAAGCTGAGCAATAAACTACGACGCAGTCTGTCTCGAACTCTTCAACACGGCGCTTGATTACGCGCGTGGCCACGTCTGGGTTTGCTGGCACAACCATGCCGCCGAAGCCACAGCAGCGCGTGTTTTCGCGTGTGTGTTCTGGCTCAGAGGTTTTGTAACCAAGTTCATTTAAGATCCAACGGATGCCGTCTTGCAGTTCTTTCTCGTAGCGAGTTGAACAAGAGTCGTGAATGGTGAATACCACATCACTGTTTTTTGCTTTGCCGCGTAATGCTTCTGGCAGACCAATTTCAGGAAGCAGTTTCCATAATGAAACTGGCTTTTGTGTGCCACCAGATTTCTTGATCATGCCGTAGCAGCTTTGACATGCCACGATGACTTCTTGTGCGTCCAGCTTGTCAAAGTCAGCTTGAAGCTGGCCGTAGCGCTCTTTGAACTTCTCTGTTTGACCGATAGCCGCGGTCGGTTTGCCACAGCACTTCTGCACTGCGCCCATCTCAGGGAATACTTCTTTTAGGTAGCTTGCGATTGCCGCTACGCCTTCTGGTGAGTAGGATGGCAAGCTGCATCCTGGCATAAATACTTTATTACTCATTTTGTCGATACCGCTCGTTTTGCCATAGTGAAGATTTTTGAGAAGCCCAGCTTCTGGTGCATGTTGATCGCTTTATGACCCGGCATTGGAGATTCACCGTTGTTTGCCTTAACAAAGTCAGCACGTGCGCCTAGGAACATTTCCTTCATCGGGAAGTCTTTCGGACACACGATGGTACATTGGTCACACGCGTTGCATGAGTAAGCCATCAGTGGGTCCATCGACTTGTTATTCACAAACTCAGAGAAGATGGTCTTCGGACAATCGCTGAAGTCATTCATCATGATGCACTCGGTCATACATAGCTTGCAGCTACATTGCAGACAGCGAGAGGCTTCTAGTTTGATTTGAGCTTCAGTAAAGCCTAAATCCACTTGGGCAAAATCTTGCTTACGCTCTTCAGCGTCACGTAATTCACCGTGTAGGCGAGGGGTATCTACCGTACCTTTTGGTAGTGGTACGTCTAGACGAGATGCGTAGTTGTATTCTTGCTCGAAATCGCGATCTTCAGTCAGTGGACGAGCCGTTAGGAAGCGCTCAACACTCATTGCTGCTTTACGACCCAATGCCATCGCTTCAATCACGATGTTACCGCCACATGCGTCGCCGGCTACGAATACGTCTTCTAGACTTGATGCTAGTGTCTGTTTGTCGACAACGTAACGACCGCCGCGAGTTTGTTCTAGTGCACCGTCAGTAATGTCTGCCACGATTTGGCCCGTAGCGAAAACAACCGTATCCACAGAGATGGTTTTGCTTTCTTCGCTGTATTGAGGAGCAAAATTACCTTGCTCGTCGAAGATAGACAGTACTTTCTTGAGCGTAATGCCTGTAACTTTGCCGTTCTCATGTTCAATAGCGACTGGGCCCCAACCTGCGTTGAACTCGACGCCTTCTTCTAGTGACTCGTCGATTTCGACTTGGCTTGCAGGCAGGTTTTCAAGGCTCTCAAGTGAGCATTGGTAAACGTCGCTTGCACCAATACGCCATGAAGAGCGTGCACAGTCCATTGCAACGTCACCACCACCGATAACCATCACGCGTTTACCTGCACGTGGGAATTGGCGAGTTTCAGAAATCTCTTTTAAGTATTCAACCGCAGAGAACACGCCATCATTGTCGTGACCCGGTAGCGGAATGATTGAACCTACGTGCGCACCATGTGCAAGCACCACTGCATCGTGTTCATTACGTAGTGCTTCGAAGCTGATGTCTTTGCCGATTTCAACGCCAAACTGAGTTTTGATCCCCAGCATCGCTAGGTAGCTGTATTCGAAATCGATAACATCGCGTGGTAGACGGTATTCAGGGATACCCACACGCATCATGCCGCCGTATACGTCTAGCTTTTCGTAAATCGTTACTTCGTGGCCTTGACGACGAAGTTCGATCGCTGCTTGAGCACCAGCAGGGCCAGCACCTACGATCGCAATGTGTTTGTGCGTTAGAGGGGCAATGTTGAGATCCCAGTGATCTTGGTTATCCATTTTCTCTGCGACGAAACGTTTGATGCCCGCTACGCTGATTGGTTGGCCGAACTCTGTGTTGCGACGACAAGACGCTTCACAAGGGTGGGCACAAATACGACCAAGAGTTTGAGGAAGGAATAATTTGCTGCGGATCAGATCCAAAGCGCCTTGGAAATTCCCTTCGCCTGCCATGCGAACGTACTGTTTTACGTCCGTGTGCATTGGACATGCGGTTTGACATGCCGGATCGGTATCACCCATACAACCATCGACAATCGTTTGAGCGGTGTCGAATAGCTTTTGGCTAAAAATTACATTGTTCATTCACTGCGGTTCCGTGTTGATTAGCTCTTGCCGTTGATAACGTTCACTTCAGGATTCTTTTGCTCGTAGTGAGCCTGGCTGTACTCGATCCATGAGCCGTCGTAGTTGTAGACGCCTTCTGCACCGAGGACTTCAGTAAGAATCATGGTGGTGTGGGCAGAGCGAACACCAGATTGGCAGTAAGCGATGACTTTTTTGCCTTTGATGATGTCGCCGTAAAGGGCTTGCAGTTCTTCTGCTGATTTCAGCGTTGTGTCTTCGTTCAGCGCTTTAGTCCAGTTAATGTGAACACTGCTTGGGATTGTGCCAGGGCCGTACGCGCCAGAAACCGCAACCTCACCGTTGAACTCGTCGTTGCCGCGAGTATCTAGGATCACCCAATCAGGGTTGTTTTGCGCAGCAATAACCATGTCTAGCGTGGCTAGGGCATTGTTATCTTGTTGTGCGTTAGGTGCGTTGTATTCAACTGCTGCCACACTTTGGTTTGCAGAGCCAGTCGGGTAACCAGCGCCCATCCAAGCGTTCAAGCCACCGTCAAGGTAACGAACGTCTTGGTGGCCAAGATTATGGATTTGCCAGTAAAGGCGAGCTGCATCGTGGTGAGAGCCCGCTGCATAAACCACGATTGTGCTGTCTGCTGTCGCGCCGAAGCTGCCTAGAATCGTTTCCATCTCTTCTGTGCTGTTGCTCATACCACCGAAGTCGTAGGCGTCTTCAGCTGCTGAGTAATCGTTACGCCACATAGTGTAAGAGCCAGAAATAGGGCTATCTGGTTTGATAGGATTTAGCGCACCGATCACAACCACGTCTTTGTCACCGTCCATCAGCGACTTCAGTTGTTGTGCAGAAATGAAGTGTTCTGGGTGAGCGTACTGTGTGAACTTCTGCTCTTGAGCAGCTGCATCCACAGTCACAGCCTCAGCCGAAAACATCGTATTGTAAGCTGAGTAGCCAACCGCTGTAACAGCGGCGAACACACCCAACGCAATCGTCGATTTTTTCATGAGTTGCTTCCATATATTAATTTAAAGTTTTGCTGCCGAACCTTCGATGGTTCGACAGATAGAATGCTTTTGAAGGGGGAGTACAGGCATGAACGTTTTTTATTCATTTTGGGTGTTCATGATTTAAAACAGGTGAAAATGCGCTCTACCCCTTTATGGGTAAGGCATTCTGAGGAAATCGTTTAAATGGCGATATTGTGGTTTCCCACAATAATGATGTGGGATTGATCTAAAGCAACAAAGTAGCAGGGGGGAATGGTGGTAAAATGCGCCACAGCCGTATTTTGGTAGTATTTTGTAAGTGATTGATAATTATTCTCAAAAGTTTATTCTTTTCATTTTTGCTCTCTCTTTTTTCTTCACCTCTTTTGCTTTTGCTAATGACCAAAAAGTACAGAGAACAGACTACGATGTGGGTGTTTTAGCGCTGCGTGGACACGCACATGCGCGAGAAGCATGGCAACCGACTTTGGATTGGCTGGAGACTCAGAATCCTGGCTATCAATTCAACCTACATACTTACGATTTCGACCAGCTTGAAGATGCATTTTTACACGGTTGGCTCGACTTCATTCTGACCAGTCCAGGGCAGGCGACCAAACTTGCTCGCGAGTACCCAATCAACTGGTTGGCAACGCAGAAAACTGCTTACAGTGATTTACCAAATAAGTCGATTGCCTCGGTGGTGGTTGTACGTGAAGAATCGCCTTTTAAAACACTGAAAGACATCAATAAAGCCAATGTTGCGGCGGTATCGGAAAAAGCGTTTGGTGGGTTTCTCGCGCTGCGTTACGAGCTCGATAAACTGGGCTACTTCAAATCATCATTCTTTGAAAAGATCCACTTTACTGGCCCACCGACGGATCAGCTGATTTTGGATGTGATCGAGAACGATCTCGATGTGGCGATCGTTCCTGCTTGTACTTTGGAGAACATGGCGAAAGAGGGGCGTATTCAACTGCATAACCTACGTGTATTGAATGAGAAGCGTCCTGCAGATTCAGTTTGTGCGGTGAGTACGCCACTGTACCCGAACTGGACGATGGCGATGACGGAACGCGCACCAGTCGATGTTGGTCAGATGGTGGCACAAACCCTATTCGCAATGCCAGAAGACCACCCGGCAGCGGTTGCTGCAAACAATGTCGGTTGGATGCTGCCTGCACCGAGCATCAATGTAGATAAAGTTTACAAGCACTTAGACATGCATCCGCTGCAAAAATCTTGGGGACTAAAGGCGCAAGAATGGCTGCATAAGAATCAAGCGATTGCAATGGCGTCTTTACTGACGTTATTGCTATTGACAGGGTATCACTTCTGGCTGGAGTGGAAATTCCAACGTAGTCGCGAAAAATTAAAAACAACAATGAACGACTTACGCCGCAAGAGCTCCATGCTCGAGCATGCACAGCGTATCACCATTGTTGGCGAACTTGGCAGTAGCATTGCGCATGAAATCAATCAGCCGCTGGCGGCGATTAAGAACTACAGCCAAGGGGCAAAAATGCGCATGGAGCGTGGTACTACGGCCGAAGAGATGGCACCGATCCTTGATAAAATTCAACAGCAGGTCACTTCTGCAAGTGACATTATTCAGCGCCTTCGTAGCTTGATAAACAAAACGCCAATTGAAAAGAGCTGGGTGGATTTAGCTTCGTTAATTGAAGAAGCGATGAAGCTGGTCGATTACGAGTTTCAACGTCACCGAATTCAATTGGGCGTGCTTTACTCTGGCGAGCCACAAAAAGTCTTTGCTGACGCCACTGGTTTGCAGCAAGTCATTCTCAATGTTCTGAACAACGCAAAAGACGCCTGTTTGAGCCATGTGCCGAAGCGCAAAGACTTGTATGTGGATCTCCACGTTAGCTTTTGCGATGAGATGGTGATTATCGATGTGATGGACAATGGCATTGGTATCGAAGAGCAAGAGACACCATTAGATCAAGCCTTCTACACCACCAAAGAAAATGGACTGGGCTTAGGTTTGGCCATTTGTCGTGATGTGCTTGATGCCCACCAAGGTAGTATTCAATTTAGGTCAATTGATCCAACAGGGTGTCAGGTGACCATCGTTTTACCGTATCAGGAGGCTTGTCATGAGTCGTAACCTTTGTTCGCTTTATATCGTTGATGATGAAGAGTCAGTATTAGAGTCCATGGCGTTTATGTTAGAGAGTTATGGCTATGAGGTTGAGACTTTCTCTAGCGGGATAGATTTTCTCAATGAGGTCAATTTGTCTGCACCTGGTTGTGTTTTGCTTGATAGCCGCATGCCAGACATGCGCGGGCAAGATGTTCACCAAATGATGAACGAGAAACTCAGTCCAATTAGCGTGATTTACCTGACTGGACATGGTGACATTCCAATGGCGGTGGATGCGCTAAAAGATGGCGCACTCGATTTCTTCCAAAAACCAGTCGATGGTAACGCCCTTGTGATGGCGGTGGATGATGCGATGGCCCAGTCACTCAAAAATGGTGAAAAGTTGGGCGCAAAGTTGATCTTACAAAACCTCACTAAGCGTGAAAAAGAAGTGCTAGGCTTGGTGGTAAAAGGGATGAAAAACCAAGAGATGGCGGACTTATTGTGCGTGTCTTTGAGAACGATTGAAGTACACCGATCTAATGTGATGAAAAAACTTGAGGCAGAAAGTCTTGCGGTGCTGATTCGTAAGGTTGGACACCTGATCTAAACTCATCGATTTTGGCATCGACAAACGAAGCTGTTTGGGTCTAAATAATCATTGTAACCCAATGATATTTTGGGAAAGGTTTGCTCAATTGACATCTGGAAGATAACATCAGCAAGCAGAATAAACCTTATCTTGGCTAGAACCTAACTATGTTTGTCGATACCGTTAAAAGTGCTTTTTCTTCCCTGAGTACTCATAAACAAGCGATTGCTAAAGCAACCGTGCTTCCTATTATTCTCTCAGTCATTCTTGATCTCCTCTTGAGCGCATCAGAGGGTGACGGTGCTACTGTCTTAGTGCAAATTTTGATGGCATTACTGTCTGCCATTGTGGCTATCAACGTACACAGCATCATTTTGAAAGGCCCTCAATCGGTACCTCAGTGGGGACGTTTCACCTTTGGAAAGATCGAAATGTGGTTTATTGGCCACTACTTGGCAATGACAATCGCAGTTGTCGCGGTTGCGGCGCTTTTCGCCATGATTAATGTAGCACTTGCCGCTATCGCGTTGCTGGTGTTAGGTGTTATTTGCTGTCGGCTGGTACTTGTGTTTCCAGCGATTGCTATTGGTAAAGGTGTCTCTTTCCCTTATGCATGGAATCTGACCAAAGGCCATACTTGGTACATGATGAGCGTGGTTATTTTGGTGCCGCTTCTGTTTGGATTGGCGATGTCGCCATTGGCGTTTTTGCAACTGCCTTTCTTAATGAGTCTACTGAGCTTTGTAGTCACCATCATCGGGATTGCAATTCTGTCTAAAGCGTATGAGCAATTGAGTGGTTTTGACGGGGAGTCTTATTCTCAGCAGTCATTCTGATGCTTAAATGAAAATAAACTTCGATATAACAAAGTGTTAATGATGCATAAGCGCTTCCTTTGGGAGGCGCTTTTTTATTGTTGTTTGTAGGTGGATTTACCTACTTTTGTAAGAATTTATTACAAATTACATTTTTGAAGTGATATAAAGCACACCTCTGATGAGGCCGGTCTTGTTTTTTGACTGTCTCATATCGAGGAAACTCATTTCGAGGAAACCATGACTTTTTAATTGACGATTAAGGAAGGTGCTTTTTGCTCATTAGTCCGCCCTAGAACGATCTCTCAGATGCGTTTGCATCACTCCCTTCACCGTGCGCAATGCACCAATTAAGGCAATACGTTTATGAGAGATTTATGTTTAAATTTACAAAAGATACTTGGTTCAACAATGTTAAAGGAGATTGTTTATCAGGAGTTGTTGTAGCACTGGCACTCATTCCAGAAGCTATCGCATTCTCTATTATTGCGGGACTCGACCCTAAAGTGGGGTTGTATGCCTCGTTTTCCATCTGCGTCGTGATAGCGTTTACTGGCTCAAGGTCCGGAATGATTTCCGCGGCAACTGGAGCGATGGCGTTATTGATGACCACCTTAGTTAAAGATCATGGTTTGCAATACTTGCTTGCCGCATCGTTTTTCGCTGGCGTGCTGCAACTGTTAATCGGCTATTTGAGGCTAGGGGATTTAATGCGTTTTGTATCCAAGTCGATTATGACAGGGTTCGTTAACGCTTTGGCAATTCTAATTTTTATGGCTCAACTGCCTGAACTGACTGACGTTTCTTGGCCAGTTTATGCTTTGACCGCGTTAGGTTTAGCCATCATCTATTTGTTCCCATACCTGCCGAAAATCGGAAAAATGCTGCCTTCTCCATTGGTGTGCATTATCTTGGTGACGGTGATTGCGTTGATGTTTGATATCGATATTCGCACCGTTGGCGACATGGGTGAACTGCCCAGCGCGCTCCCTGTGTTCATGATTCCCGATATTCCTTTCAACCGCGAAACTCTACAAATCATTTTCCCTTATTCGTTAGCATTAGCCATTGTTGGTGTACTTGAATCATTAATGACCGCATCTATCGTCGATGAGTTGACGGATACAGAGAGTGAGAAAAACGACGAGTGCAAAGGACAGGGGATTGCGAATATGGTCGCATCGCTGTTTGGTGGTATGGCAGGGTGCGCAATGATTGGTCAGTCGATGATCAATATCCAGTCTGGCGGTCGAACACGTTTATCGACGCTTTGCTCCGGTGTATTTTTGCTGATCATGGTGGTGTTTTTGGGAGATTACCTCAAGCAAATCCCAATGGCGGCACTCGTTGCCGTGATGATCATGGTAGCAATTAGCACTTTCTCATGGCACTCCATTGCAGAAATGCGTAAACACAGCTTGTCGACAAACCTTATCATGCTATCGACTGTGATTGCGGTTGTTGCCACCCACAACCTTGCTATAGGTGTGTTGGTGGGTGTTTTATTAGCGTGTGTTTTCTATGTGAATCAAAGCCGCACCTTGATGAAGGTTTCGGATGAAGTCATTGTCGATAACGACCATACGATTCACAAAGTTCATGGGCAAATCTTTTTTGCTTCCGCTTACAGCTTTACCGATATGTTTGATTTCGACAATACGACAAGGTACATCACGATTGATTTATCCGATGCGCATTTTTGGGATATCACCGCGATATCGGCATTGGATAAAGCGATTCTTAAGTTCCGAAAAGGGGGCTCGATAGTCGCTGTGACCGGAATGAACGAAGCGACGTTGGATATGATTGATCGCCATGCGGTTTATGACGATCCAGAAAAGCTTGCTAAACAAGGTATGGGACACTAGAAGCAAAAAAAGCAGCCATTGGCTGCTTTTTTAGAGACTTATTCTGTCAGAGACCGATTGCCTCGAAACGAATATGGGATTAGTTTACCCAATCACGCAATTCGAACGTTAGTTCGTGGTCTGCGTTTTTCAGTACTAGACCTTCGTTAGTCAGAGTAATGTTGCTCCAATCAGAAAGCGTTTCAGACATTACTTTTTCAATCTTCATTTGGTCATCCATACACATCATCATGGTCATACCCATTTTTTCGATGCGTAGTTGGTTGTCTTTCAGTTCAGCTTGACCGAAGAAGTTGTTACAACCAGCGTTGCCGTTTGCCGTCAGGTTTTCGCCAATCTCTAGGCGAGGTGCTTTTTGACGCTCTTTCAGTTCGATGTTATTGCCATCGATTTGAACCAACTGCCAGTTATGGTGCTGTAGATCTTGAGCCGTAATTTCTTTCACATTGTCACCATTGCTAGCGCATGCAGTCATTAGAACTGGAAGTGAGATTGCTGCTACTAACGTTTTTAGGCTAAGCTTCATTTTATTGACTCCGTTTTTAGAAAACGTGGTAAGTATAGGTAATAAAACACTGTTTTTGTCAGCATACGGTTATGGTTTCGTATGTTTTTAAACACGGCGTATTTTATAACAGAGATCCCATTCTCGGTATTGAAATTCACCGAAAACTTCGAAATTTCTTATGGTTATTTGATTATAAACGTATCGGACTTAAATAAGTGAGCGGAAGAACGGGTTGAGCATGGAGCAATTGGAGTTTTTTACCGTCCCAAGTCCTTGTGTCGGAGTTTGTACTTCTGACGAAAAAGGTTACTGCAAGGGATGCATGCGTAAAAGAGAAGAGCGGTTTAATTGGCTGAGCTTTACTCCTGCGCAGCAGTTGCACGTCATTAAGCTGTGTCGACAACGATACAGAAGAAAGGTGTTAGCAGGGAAGGGTAAAAAAGAAGTGCCTCGCGATGATGCATCACCACAACAAGATCTGTTCTAGCTTTTTTATTTCTATTTTGATTGTTCTCGCTCCATAACGATTCCCGGCCCAGTCTGAAATTCTTATCCATAAGAGCCGGGAACTTCCTATCCATTTTCTCGCCCAAAGATATGAGCGTTTGGCGTTACTTTAAAGACCATTGGTCGCTTACCCAGCCTCCTGCTTGTTCGTCGAAGTGACTACCTGCAAAGCGATGATTTTGTTCCACGTCTAATTTACTGGTTGGCAATTCATCCATTAGTTGATGTATGTATCTCGCCATAGGATCAGTACACGCTTCGCGCTCTCTACGAGTGACCACTTCTTTAATTAATTGCAGTCTATAGCTGTTGCTGGCTCGTTTCATTTTGACCTCCAGAACTCGATGGCAGCAGTTTGAACACATTGGCGTTCAGGTGGCTGCTCGTTTGCGGGAGCGTAGAAGCCCATCGCTTTAGTTTGAAGTCTGAGAGACAAATTGTTTGAGAGCAGTGTTTGTAACGCCATTCGCATCTTTCTTAGAATCATTAGCTATGTGAATCAAAAAGAGTCATAAATCACAGTTAATGAATCTGTATCTTTGAAAGACCTTATCAAACATAGAAGTCCTACACAGAGGCGTCAACAACACAAATGAACATTTTTTGAACGATTTGTGAAGGTGGTGTTTTATCAGAGATTTAGCGCTAATAAAAAACCGGAGCCTTTAGGGCTCCGGTTGATCTTAGGGTCAGTCTGACGACCTTTGTTTCAGTTGTTAACTAACTGAGTGGACGTCGACAACAAGTTAAAGCAATTATGCTTGTTTAGTTACTTGCAGATGGACAGCCTTTAACAGCTTGACCGTTACTGAAGTACTGAATGTTGTCTAAGTTTTTATTGAAGTCTTCAGCTGAGATCTGAGGGTTGTTCACAAAGAACTCACGTAGAACAGAAGCGTCTGTCATCTGTGTAGACTCAACGTCGATGATTGGGTAGTTATCACCACCCGCTGCGCTGAAGCTGATTACAGAGAATGTGTAAGTTGCTGCAAGATCGAAGCCTTTGCCGTTGATGTCAGTGATTGTTACGTCGCTAGCATCACAGTCAACAGATAGCTTAATGTTATCTAGTTGAGCGTATGCACCAGAACCTGCAGACTTAGTTGCTACTACGTCTAGGTACTCTTTCACTTCTGCACCAGTCATGGTCGCTTTCGTTACAAAGTTACCAAAAGGTTGTACTGTTAGAACGTCACGGTAAGTGATGTCACCAGCTTGGATTGAATCACGAACGCCACCTGAGTTCATCACGCCGAAATCTGCATTTACTAGGTTGTAAGTACGGTATGCTTCACCCAATAGGTGACCAAGGTTAGTTTGCTGTGAGCGAACTACGTTACGGTCGCCTTCCAGCTTACCATCAGTTTCAGAAACTTTAACGTCTAGAAGGTCTTGGCCTTGCTGTTGGTAAGGAAGAAGAATCGACTTCACTGTTGCATCAGGCTTGATTTCTTCAGTAATGAACTGGTAATCACCATTTTCATCTTTCGCTTTTAGGTTTACTGGAATTAGCGCGTAATCTGCTAGGTGGAGTTTACCGTCGTAGTATTCGAAATCTGCGCGACCAACGTATTTGCCCCACTCATGCGCTTGCATGATGTAAGTGCCGTTTTGTTGGTCTGGTGCACAATCGTCGCCTGGTTTGAAATCAGCGTATTCGTTAGTGCCTGGTTCCATACATACAGGGTTTTGTGAGTGACCACCGATGATTGCGTCAAGCTCACCTTCTTCAAGAGAGCGAGCCAGCATTACATCGCCTGCAGCTTCACTACCGTGGTTACCGTCTTGGTAGTGACCCATGTGCGTAGTCGCAAATACTAGGTCAACTTTTTCGTTAGCTTCGATTTCTGCAAGTGTTTTTTGGATTTCAACTTGTGGGTCTTCGAAGTAAATGCTTGCTACATTGTCAGGGTTAACCAACTTCGCTGTATCTTTTGTAGTAAGACCGATTACTGCAACTTTAAGACCATTGATAGTAAACACTTTGTAAGGAGCGAAGTAACGCTCGTCTGTTACTTTACCGTCAGCATCTTTCTTATAGATGTTTGCTGCTAGCATTGGGAAGTCAGCAAGTTCTGCTTGCATGTCTAGGACATCTAGAGAGTTATCAAACTCGTGGTTACCTACTGCCATTGCATCGTAGCCAAGAAGGTTCATACCTACGAAGTCTGGCACTGCGTCTTGCATATCTGACTCAGGAACACCAGTGTTGATGTCACCACCTGAAAGTAGGATTGACTCACCGCCATTTGCTGCAACTTCTGCACGAATTGACTCAATAAGAGTTTTACGTGCTGCCATGCCGTACTCACCCTTACTGTTTTCCCAAAAACGACCGTGGTTGTCGTTAGTATGTAGAACAGTGAACTTAGTACATGAATCTGCCGTTTCACAAGTAACTGGAGAGTTATCGCTGTCTGAGCCACATCCTGCTAGTGCTGCGCCGACTGAAAGCACCAAAAGAGATTTGGAAAACTTCATAGGGGGATCCTTTCTGTGTGATTTTGATTTAGTTACGGCGTGAAATATACGGAAAAATTATTAAACTTTAGTGATCAACGTCTTATTTATACTTCTGTCGACGAAAGGAATTAATGAGGCTGCTACCTAAGTCTACAAATAAACAGAAATGGTATTTTGTGGTTGGATGTTGAATTTAAATATTTGTTCTGTGAGTAACTTAATTGAATTCATTTTTTTAATTTGAATCAATACGCATTTTGGTGAGATATGAAGCAAACTTTGGTGATTATTTTATCAGATTAATGTCTTAATACTCTCTGTGAAACAAATAGTTAAGATTTTTCTGTACGCTGTGTTGAGAGGAAGGGATGCTCAAAAAAACAACCACGCTTGCCGCAGAAATCGATTGCTCATGGCAAAAGCTGTTCAATGTGAGTGGCAATCTGTACAACGGCTATTCTTATGACCCGCACTATTGGAAAAAGTTCTCTGATCTCTGCGCTGTATTTCTATACCAATCGGATTCCGTCACCTTTATTTCTTGCCCAGAAAGTTTATGGGAAACAATTAAACATGTTCAACCAAGTGAGTTGGAGAGAAAACTCAATGATCAGCAATTGTTCTGTGAATTTGATGATGTCGACTACTATTTATTTAATGACAATAATAACAACAAAAACGACGCGATAATTTCACTTTCTATTGAGTCTGATCTTGCTCTACTTGAATCTTTTGTAAGCCGAATAAGCGAAGAAGATATTCTCAAAGCGGACTTTGACCTAGATAGCCATTTTTTTTATGGCACATTCGACAAAAACGAGCTGGTCGCGGTGCTGGCGTCTTATTGTTATAAAGGAAAAGAACCGTTTGAGTCGTTATCCATATTAGTTTCTCCTGACGCTAGAGGGAAAGGATATGGGAAAAGGCTACTTAGTCATTTAATCAAGGAAGTGAAGTCGAGGGAGCGTAAAATCAGGTATCGAGTAAATATCGAAAATACGCCTTCGATAAAGCTTTGCCAGTCTTTTGGGTTTGAAGCGTACAGTCGTCAAAGGGTGTTTACTCCGGAGTAATGGAAAGTCAAGCAATGGAATATACAGTTAGAAATGCAATTAGAGATGAAGCGGGTCAGATCGCCAAAATACACGTCGATTCATGGCAAGTCGCTTACAAAGGGTTAATGCCTCAAAGCTACATCGACCAATTTACTCGAGAGCGTAGAGAGCGAATGTGGACTCGGGTCATGACGGAGCAACTGGCGCATCTCATTGTTGTAGAGAAACAGAAGGAGATTGTCGGCTTTTTGAGTTATGAGTTGCCTAATCACTCTAGTGAAGATAAAACGGCGATTGTGACTTGCTGCTATGTATCGCCCTTATACTTCGGACAGGGTGCTGGCAGCGCTCTGATAGATGAATTAGAAACTCGCTTGCTCTCAACTCCAGTGATGCAAATCAGTCTTAAGGCGCTGGATAGCAATAAGCAAGGGCTTAATTTCTACAAGAAGTGCGGTTTTGTACGTTCTGGAGAGGAGGAGTCGGAAGTCATTGATGAGATGACACTCAACGACGTAACGTTAGTGAAGTACATAGCACGAACGTAATAACTTACTGTTGAAAAATATGCTGTGCAGTGTTTAGTAGAGTAGGCTATTGGCAATGAAGATATGATTGAGAAAAGAGAGGGGAAATTTACTTTTCGCCTAAATAGTAAAACCCCGGAGGTGGTAAGTCTCCGGGGTTTTGAATTTTTTAGATATCTCGGTTGGTAAGTCCGATAATCTTTATGCAAAAGGTTTGGATTTTATCCGTTAATTCCTTGGTAGGGAATTAGATACGGATGAAGTCCATGTGCTCAACTTTTGGCTTGTAAGCGTGACGTTGAACGTCTTGTGGCTTAACTTTAACTTCAGCGCCGTCGATAACTAGAACGATGCCTTCGTAGAACGCTGGCTTGTCCATTTGGTTAACGATGTCATCGTGGTTAAGAACGATAGCAACTGCTGCTTCTTCACCGCCGTATACAACTGCAGGGAATTTGCCAGCGTGACGTAGGCGGCGGCTCGCACCTTTACCTAGTTCAGTACGTACTACTGCTTCGAATTTCATAGTATTTACTCTCAAATTAGTAAAAAATAAACTTCACGACACAATGCGACCTTGTGTTCGTGGTAAAGCTTGAAACAGGAACTGTTCAAGCGAGCGCGGATACTATCATCCCACGATGCATTCAGCAACCCAAATCATACCTAAATTGCCAAAAAGACAGCGATTCTTCTTCAATTTTGGTGTGGCTTTTGTAAGTTAGGTAACGCTTTGTTCAAGTTGTGCTTATTTTGACCTATTTACCATTCTTCCCTTATCGCTTTTCTTCCTCTTCTAGACGAACTTCATTTCTTTGAATGGTAACTGCGACATTTGCCATTAACAAAGTGAACGCGAAATGAATGTTGACCTCAGTAACTGTTAAGTCAGTCGGTTCTATTCTCCTTCTTAAAGTAAGCAGATAACCTTAATGGAGCACATTATGAATTCAGTCAGCGTCGTGATTATTACTTTGAATGAAGAAAAACGTATTGGTCGACTACTTGAAGATTTAACTCAGCAAACGCACCAGAACTTTGAAGTGATCGTCGTGGATTCAAATAGCGAAGACTCGACACGAGAAGTGGCACAAGCTTACGAGAACTCACTACCGAAACTTACTGTCTGTCACATGGAAGCGCGAGGTGTTAGTTTAGGACGTAACACGGGAGCAGAGCTTGCTAAATACGAACGTATTCTTTTCCTCGATGCGGACGTGCGCTTACCGCGTGATTTCCTAAGTCGCGCAATGAGTAAGTTGGAAGATGCAAAGTTGGAAGTTGCGGGTGTTTACATGGGGTCAAAAGGTTTGCCAATGGCGCATAAGTTAGCCTACGGCATGTTTAACGCAGGTTTGTTCATTACTCAATATGTATTCCCAACCGCGGTAGGGGCTTGTATTTTCTCTACAAAACGTGCGCATAAAGAGATAAATGGCTTTGATGAGTCCATAACGCTTTGCGAGGATTGTGACTATGTTAAGCGCGCTTCAAAAACCTGGCGTTTTCGCTTCTTACCAATGACATTCGAATTTGACCCACGTCGTTTGGAACAAGATGGTTTCATGAAGATGGGTATAACGTATTTCAAAGCTAATGTGCATCGCTTTTTCTTTGGTGAGATGCGTAACAACGAAATGGAATACAAATTGAAGTGAGTCATTTAGCGTTAATGTGGGAGTTACATTCGCTGGCACAGTTTGTCGCAATGGGCAGTCAACATGACTATTACTCTGATGGAAACGTGTTGTTGATTAGCGAGCCGTCGTTAGCTCTAAATTTAAGTAGCCAGAGCTAAATCTAGATACAAAAATGGCACCTAGCGAATAAATCGATAAGTGCCATTTTAAAGCGTTACTGTGAGTGGCTGATGTAAGCGACTTAAGCGCGGCTCTTTTGCAGAATCAATGTGGCTTTTAAACCGCCCATTTTACTCTCTGATAGTTCAAGCTGACCGCGGTAACTGTGCGCCATTTCACTGACAATGTTTAAGCCCAAACCGGAACCCGGCGTCGTTTCATCCAGTCGGTAACCACGCTTTATCACTTGGCATAATTGCTCCGCAGGGATCCCGGGGCCGTCGTCTTCAACTATGATATGAATATTGTCTTTATCTAGCGTTGAATGAACACGAATGATGCTATTCGCCCATTTGTAGCCATTTTCCAGTAAGTTACCCACCATCTCATCCAGATCGGTTTTCTCTACCGCAACATTCAAATCAGAATCAAGCTCGTTAATCAGTGTGACGTCACGATGTGAGTAGACCTTGTCAAACGCCATTGATATGGCATCAACACGCTCTGAAGGGTTCGATTTCACCGAAAGGATGTTCATTGAACCCGCCATACGAGCACGACCCAAGTGATAATCGATGTGTTGTTGGATCTGTGTGATTGGTGCGTTCAAGCGTTCTTGTTCTTCAGGTGTGAAGTTTTGCACTTCGTTTTTTAAAACCGAAAGTGGTGTTTTTAGCGCGTGAGATAAGTTTCCCGCATGATTTCGTGCACGTTCAAGTAACTCTTGATAGTGAAAGAGCAGAGCATTGAGGTCAGAAATTAAAGGTGAGATTTCTTTAGGGTACTCTTCTTCCAAGCCTTTCTTATTACCTGATTTAAGCTCGGCTAATTCTCTTTGCAGCTTGGTCAGCGGGCTTAAAGACCATGCGATTTGTAGCAAGATAACCGCAAGAACACCGGCAAACAGCAATCCTAAAATGATCCAAAGCTGCCCTGTTAAAGACTGGATTGTGCCTTCAATTGGGTCTTCGTCAATACCGATGATGACATTAATGGGACCATCATAATCTGGCAGATAAAGGGTCTTTTCCAACGTGATCAGTTTTTCATCTCGAGCACCAAAGGCGTCTTTATCTAACCCTTTGTACTCGATTTTCTTATCCCATAGGGAGCGCGAACGCTCTAGGCTTGTGTCCGTCGATGCGCTCCAGTAAAGACCACTGTATGGACGATTAAATCTAGGATCGGAAAGTTGAGTAGGCAGGGTGAGTTGGCCTTTGCTGTCGACTTCGAGTTGGGCGGCAATCTCGTCCATGTAGACATTCAATTGTGATCGAGTGTCATCTACCATGTAGACGTAGACTTGGGTTGGGATTGTCACCCCAGCGGCGAGGATCATCGCTGTGAGCCAAACGACCGCCGCGAGTACTAAGCGACTTTTGATACTCAGCCGCTTAAGAATGTGCATTGGAAGTTTGTTTTTATTCCGCATTCAATTGATACCCGAGTCCACGAACTGTCTTAATGATTTTCGGTGCAATTTTCTTACGAATACGACCGATGAACACTTCGATGGTGTTTGAATCACGGTCAAAATCTTGTTTGTAGATATGCTCTACCAACTCGGTACGAGAAATGACTTTCTCTGGGTTGTGCATAAAGTAGGCGACAACTTTATATTCCAATGCGGTTAAGCTGACCGCTTGTCCTTG
Source organism: Vibrio sp. WZ-1 (assembly GCF_052037695.1). NCBI lineage: Bacteria > Pseudomonadati > Pseudomonadota > Gammaproteobacteria > Vibrionales > Vibrionaceae > Vibrio > Vibrio sp. WZ-1. The sequence goes on from NZ_JBQEQR010000085.1 coordinate 355,851, forward strand.
CCACAGTACTTTTGAGGAGCGTGTATCTAAACTCAAATCACCAATCTGCATGACAGGAGAGGCGTTACCTGAAGCGCGGCGTAATTGAGCGCGAAGGCGTGCAGTTAGTTCAACCATTTCAAATGGCTTGGTTAGGTAGTCGTCTGCACCAGCATTCAAGCCTTCAACACGCTGAGATAATGTGTCACGGGCACTCAAAATAACAACTGGCGTATTAATGTTTTCGTCTCGAATACCTTTAAGGACCGTTAGACCATCTAGTTTTGGTAAACCTAGATCGAGCACAATCGCATCCCATTCTTCAGAGGTCGCACGGTAAAGCGCGTCGATGCCATCTTGGGAAAGTTCTGGTACCCAGCCATTGTTTTCCAGCGTTTCTAAAATCTGTTCGCCTAGGCGAGGTTCATCTTCGACAACAAGTATTTTCATATTCTTTCTTCTAATTATGTTTGGATATCGATTACTGCGGTTTAAGAGCTTTATTGAAGTTACGTCCTTTTATCTCGAGCATTTCTAGTGTAGCGGCATCGTATTCCACCTTTATCACACTGTCATTGAACAAGATCTTAAGTTCGTAAACCCATTCGTCATCGTCTTCTTCAAGTTCAACTTTAATAATACGCCCATATAAATCATTCTCCACTGCTGCGTACATATCAGAGAACGGGCGGATATAGCCTTTCTGAACGGCGCGGTAGACTTCGTCCTGATCTTCATCGAACTCAATTCGTGTCCCCGGTTTTTCGACGTCACGAACGATAGCGTGACCATCTTTGTCATCATGATGGTCTTTGTGATCGTGGTGATCAGCAAAGCTTGGTGCAGACAATAAAAGCGGAAATATAGCTAGCAGCACGGAAAGTTTGCGCGGAGTGAAGGAGATAGACATGGCAAAGCCTTTTTCAATGAGTTACGACGATTATATCGTGCTGTACATGAACAGAAAGTGAATTAGTGAGCATTCGCTTATCTTAGTTCGTCGTCAAAGATCTTATCGCGTAACTTCCAGAAACGACCTGATTTACGAGCAATCACAAATTGAGGTAAACGGAAACGATGTTGGTTTGCTACCACTTTCGTTGGTGATGCTTCTTCAAATGGACGATGTTTGTCGGCAAGATGAGGACGCACAAACTGGTCTTTAAAAGTTTGTTTCTGTTTTTTGGTATTCAGTGACCAGAACTCATGCACCAATGCATTTCCTTCGCCTTGATAGGTTTCACCAGAGTACGTCACTTTTAGTTGCGACTTACCGTCATTGGACTTAAATACCGACAAATCCATTTCTGTACATTCGAAGATCAGCGCATCTTTCAGGTTTAATGCTTCTTTGAGTTTTTTGTCTGGATCGACAAGGGTGGCATCGCATTCATGACAAATACGCGCCGCAATGTCGTTATCAGCGCCACATTCACCGCAGTATTTCGCTCTAAAGCGATAACCACAGTGTTCACGTTCTCCGGTTTCATCGTCTTCAAAATACCCTTGGCAGCGGCGACCAAAGTGTTCTAGCAAAAAGCCGTTGCTGTCTAACTTACCCCAGAAGTTGTTATTAAAGCCGCAAGCAGGGCAAGGGATGGTGATGATCTCGCTGGTGGAGTCTGGCTTCGGATCACCGACTTCAGGTTGGTATAAATCGTAGCTGTTACCAGCGTAATCCAGTACTAAACATTCCGATTTTCCCTCCGACAGGCGCAAACCACGCCCGACAATCTGTTGATATAGACTGACGGATTCGGTAGGGCGAAGAATCGCGATTAAATCCACATGTGGTGCATCGAAGCCCGTGGTCAGAACGGACACGTTGACCAAGTACTTTATCTCACGATTCTTGAACGATTGAATGATGGCATCACGTTCGGGTGTTGGCGTATCACCAATGACGATGGCGGTTTCGCCTTCTGGCAACAGGCCGTGTATTTCTTGCGCATGGCGAACCGTGGCTGCAAACACCATCACGCCTTTACGTTCTTTGGCGTATTGAATGATTTGTTCAACGATCTGTGGTGTCGCACGTTTAGCTTTGTCGATCACCATGTCCATTTCGGCTTCTTTGTAGCGACCCGTATTGGCTGGCTTTAGCTGCGAGAAGTCATAAGATAAGACGGGGGCGTCCATCATACGAGCAGGTGTTAAGAAGTTTTCATCCAGTAAGTAACGAATAGGGAGCTCGAAGATGCAGTCACGGAAAAAGCGTGACTCTTCAGTTCGAACCTGTCCACGGGTGTGGTACTGGTAAATCCAGCCCATGCCTAAGCGGTATGGGGTCGCGGTTAATCCCAAAACTTTAATGCCAGGGTTAAGCTCTCTTAGATGAGTGATCACTTTTTGATAGCTACTGGTTTTTTCGTCTGGCACGCGATGGCATTCATCAATGACCAGTAAAGAAAACTGGTTCTTGAAAGAATCCAGATTACGCACCACAGATTGCACCGAGGCAAAAACCACTTGCTGATCGGTTTCTTTACGTCCAAGACCTGCTGAGAATATCGATCCTTTTAGACCATACCCTTCGTACTTGGCGTGATTCTGTTCCACCAGCTCTTTTACGTGAGCAAGTACCAACACGCGGCCCTTGGCAAGCCTTGCTAACTCTGCAATGACCAAGCTCTTGCCCGCACCTGTAGGCAGCACAATGACCGCTGGTGTGGAGTGTTTACGAAAATAGTGAATCACCGCTTTTACAGAGTCGGCTTGGTATGGTCGAAGGGTGTACATGAAAATCTGTGAAATTGCTCAACTATTCGAATTAGGATCGCTATAATACCCGACCTTAAACATTAGAGGTATTCATGCGTTTAGATAAATATTTGTGTGATGGACTGGGTGCAACTCGCAAGCAGGCAACGAAGATCATCAAAAGTGGCGAAATAACGGTTGATGGTGAAGTACAAAAGAGTGGTGCATTCAAAGTACCAGAAGGTGGTGTGGTTGAATGGGAAGGGCGCGAAGTTGGTGCTCCTGGTCCTCGTTACATCATGTTGTACAAGCCTGCGGACTTTGTATGTTCGCATGAAGATGGGCACAACCCAACGGCGTTCGTTCTGCTGGATGAGCCAAAGGTAGAAAACTTGCACTTTGCTGGTCGTTTGGATGTCGATACTACCGGTCTTGTGTTGATTACTGACGATGGTCAATGGTCTCACCGTATTACGTCACCAAAACACAAATGTGAGAAGACGTACCGAGTATGGCTAGTGGATGCGATTCAACCTGATTACGTTGAGAAGTTTGCCGAGGGTATTGAGCTACGCAACGAACGTGAGCCAACACTGCCAGCACATCTTGAGATCGTTAACGAAGCCGAAAACGAAGTGTTGCTAACGATTGTGGAAGGCAAATACCACCAAGTGAAACGTATGTTTGCTGCGCTCGGTAACAAGGTTGAACATCTTCACCGTGAGCGTATTGGTTCCATTGTGCTGGATGAAGCACTTGAGCCGGGTGATTACCGTTTCTTAACAGAAGAAGAAGTTGAATCAGTTGTGAAATAACTCAATCTGGTTGGAAATAATCACTGTTCTGGGAAATTGTTTAATTCCTGATAGGAACTAGTCTTTTGATGAGAAATTACTCAGAATGGTGTTTCCTACCAAATCAGTCTTAGTGTCTGAGTAAGACGCTTATTCGCCGCTCGTAAACGCAGGCAGAACTGTATTTAGTCTGAGAAATCCTTTTCTCTTGTTGGTTCTTACTGACGATAAGTACAGACGGTGTTCACGTCACCGCCTCTTCGTTTTAGCTCGGTTACTTTGTCGTTCTGCATACTGATCATGCAGGTTTTAGCGTCGAGTTAGTCAAGACCATCTTGGTATACTTTCGTCTTTTATGATCTTCTCAATAGTAAGGAGACTATGCGCTGTAATTCGTGACTGTTGCGGATTCAGGGTGAGAGAAGCGTCAATCATCTATCTCAATCAATGTGGAATGTTGATGGGAGGACACAACAAGAGGTAAGGCAATGACAGAAAAAGCCCAAAGTGCTCCCCAGTCACAAATCAGTTTTTTATTATTCCTTGTACTCGGTGCAATTGGTGCGTTGACGCCACTTGCTATCGATATGTACCTGCCAGCTATGCCAACCATCGCGAAAGATCTTGGTGTAACCCCAGGTGCGGTACAAATTACGTTAACGGCTTATACGGCAGGCTTTGCGATAGGTCAGTTGATTCATGGTCCGTTAGCGGATAGCTACGGTCGCCGACCTGTACTCATTTTAGGTGTGCTCTTTTTTGGTTTGGCAGCAGTAGTCAGTGCAACCACTAACGGTATCGATGCGCTTACTTATGTGCGTACAGCGCAAGGTTTCGCCGGCGCTGCCGCAGCTGTGATTATCCAAGCGGTTGTGCGTGATATGTTTGACCGTGAAGACTTCGCGCGTGCAATGTCATTCGTCACCTTGGTTATCACGATTGCCCCTTTGGTGGCGCCAATGATTGGTGGTCACCTAGCAATTTGGTTCGGCTGGCGCTCTATCTTCTGGGTACTCGCTATCTTCGCCGTTGTGGTCATTTTGCTTGTGCTGTGGATGATCCCAGAAACACTGAAACCAGAAAATCGTCAGCCACTAAGATTCAGAACCACAATTCGCAACTATGCGCGTTTGTGTTCTAATCCTGAAGCTTTGGGCTTAATGCTTTCAGGTGCGTTCTCGTTCTCAGGTATGTTTGCATTCCTGACGGCGGGCTCGTTTGTTTATATTGATTTATACGGTGTTCGACCTGACCAATTTGGTTATCTATTTGGTTTGAACATCGTAGCGATGATCATCATGACCAGTCTAAATGGCCGCATGGTGAAAAAGGTCGGTTCGCACTTCATGCTGCGTTTCGGCTTAACCGTGCAGTTGATTGCTGGAATCGGTCTGTTCGTCGGCTGGATGCTTGATCTTGGATTGTGGGGCATTGTGCCATTTGTTGTGTTGTTTATTGGGACTTTGTCTACCATTGGTAGTAACTCGATGGCACTGTTGTTAAGTGGTTACCCTACCATGGCTGGTACCGCTTCATCACTTGCTGGTACGTTGCGTTTCGGTACTGGTTCACTGATTGGCGCGCTGGTGGCAGCAATGCCAGGTGGGGCTGCGTGGCCGATGATCATCGTTATGTTTGCTTGTTCAGTGCTGTCTGCACTGTTTTATTGGACTTTAGGAAGAAAGGCGTAATGTCTAATTACACCAAAGAAATTCAAAATTTAGTTAACTCTGCTCTGGAAGACCTGGATCAGGAACATCGCTCAGGAAAATTGGCCAATGCGCCAGTCGCTAATAACCATTACTTGGTTCGCTGGGTATCAAAAGCGCTGAAATCACAACGCTTTGGGCGAACTGTCGGTGATGACCTTACGCGTTGGCAAAAGGCTGGCCGTTCAAAAGGCAACGACGCAGGCTTGATGTTTATCTTCAAACGCATCTCTGCTTTCTACGGGCAGTTCTTTCCAGAAGGGGAAGAGCCTAAAGTAATCAAAGACTCGGACATCGAAGCGTTCTTGGATCTTATGGAGCAGGCTGGTTGGGAAGTCTCAACTTCTGAGCAACTGGTTGGCTGCGGTAAAGTACAAATCTTTACAGAAGGTCAAAACTCTTTAGCCTTGTGTGCAGACCAATGTGAGAGCTGTTTTGATGGTGAGTTGTTAGTCAAACCTATGAGCTGGTTTGTTCGTGGTAACCACGCCGAGTTCGTTGAGAAAGCATCACAGGCGGGTTACATGGTTCATAAGGTTACAGACTATAAATCGATGGTGAAATACCACGGTGAGTACCTTATCTTCCCTGCAAATGAAGGTAATCAGTTGGCGGAGATCCCTCTGAATTTCCAAGCTTAAGAACATCATTTGGAAGGCATCAGGTGATGTATTTTAGTTGGCTCAAGAAACAGCGAACAGTGCTTTTTGAGGTAACTTAGATAACTATATTCACCTGATTTTTTGCATTTTCCATGCTGATGTTAAAAACGATATTTCCAATATATCGAACCGTATAGGCCTTCGTAATTTTGTAGAACTCTTCCCATATTTGCAGCTTCGTTATTGAATAGGTAGTCTTCCTCAGAATAGTCTTCATAGCGGATGTTGAATTCGACACTCTGACTCTCTGATACCTCGTAGTCTCCAGAAACCTCAAAACGGTATGATGTTGACTGGTTGTCTGGATATTGATATCCATCGTTTGACGGCGACGATTCCCCTTTACCTTGGTGATAACTGTAATCAAATGATAGTGATAATTTGTCTTCAAGAAGTTGATCTTTGCTGATACCGAAGCCGACAGTGGTGATATCGTCTCTTTGTTTTATCGTGTAACGATCCCATCCAACAACACTTGAATTAGCGAGTTGCTGCTCTGAACGAATGGTCTGCTGATTGTAAAAAACATGCCCGCTAATCCCATCAGAAAGATAGAAGTTGATACTGAGATCATAGCCGTAGTCGTCTCCCTCGCTCAAGCCAATATCTGGTTTAGGGTAGTCGTCATCTGCGTACCAAGCTTCTGCGATGAGTTGTATATTGTCGTTGATGTCGTAGTAACCATCACCTCGTATTTCTAGACGTTGCCTGTCTGCTAAGTAGTACTGTCTCAGATTAGGGGCATCATCGCCTGTTGACTTCCAATCGGAGCCGTCGCGTAGAGAATAAGAAACTCTCCCTCCAACATACCATGGCGCTTCTGGTCTATATTGTGAGCCGAGTGAAAAACGATGTTCATTGGTTTGTTTTCTATCGGCATATTCGCGCTTATCCTGTTTATAGCTATAGCCCGCCGTTATATTGATATCGCTATTTAAATGGTGAGCAAGTTTGCCTTCTAGTTTTGTTTTGCTTCGATCGTATTCTTCACGTGTTACGCCAATAAGTGTGTTTTTATCTGATTTGTCATCTTTGTCCACATAATCTACCGATAAAGCAAATGTACTTTGTCGTGAGAGCTTGTTGTGATAATCCGCGCTTAAATGTAAGGCGTTTACCTTACCGTTAAATGTATCCGAATTGACGGGAGATTGAGGGAAAGGATTGAGTCCCCCTTCTGAAGAGCTTTGAGACCACAGAACTCGACCACTTACGGTATGTTGGTCTAGTCGATAGTTACCAGACGCGCTTAATTGATGGAAGTCGTTATCAGGTTCAAATGCGATGTGATTAGCATACGGATTGTTGGCACTACCGTAATAGAGTGCTGCTTTTTCATTGCGAAAGAATGATCCGCGATAGGCTACATCAACAAGCCAATCATCTTTGATGTAGCTAATACCCACATTTGTGTTCAGTGTTTCATTGTCGATGGTTTTAGGGATGAAGCCAGGTGCATTGAAAAGATTTGGAACGGTTGGTGAATACAATAATAGATCGCCTTCTTTGCGTTCATGTTTCATTGATGCATAAGGTTGCCAAGACGTATGTGGTGTATATTTGAGTTCCAGTTTGAGAGTTTTACGTGTTACTTCATTTTTATACTCAGATAGGTCACCCGATGTGAGTGCGTCGTTAGTATCGTGATATGCGCTTAATGACGAGCGATTCCAAAAGTAGGGTGTTTCACGGTAGCTAGTCTGAAGCTGCAAACCGTCGAACTGACCAATTTCCCATTGAAGTAAAAAACGCTGTAAACCGAGATCTTCTGCCATCACTCGCTGGAAGAACCCCTCATCTTTGTACTGCGTCATATCGACATTTAGGCTGCCATTAAAATGTTTGTTGTCATTTGCAGCACCATATATAGGTGGGTTCCAATTATAGAATCGAGAGGAGCCACCATTGTCGAGGTAGCCCAAACCAATGCTAACATTACCTTCCCAATCCCCAACGCTGGCGCACTCAGTGCACTGCCAACGACTGGTGTCAGCAGGCTTACTGTTTTGAAGTGAGTAGTCACTGGCTTGTACTTGCAGGGGAAGAACTAAACAAATGGCTATATAGAGTTGCTTCCGTTTCATGCTTTCCTCCTAATAGCTTAGCGTCTGGCCACGTGGGTGGTTGGAGCCATGTACTTGGTTGTGGCAATTCATGCAGCTTCCGCCACGCCCTCTAAGGTCATTGTTTGGTATAGAGACGTTTGCATGAGGTACTCGGTGGCACTCCTGACACAGCATTGGCAATCGTTTGTTAAGCAGTGCTTTATTAATCGACCCGTGCGGTTTATGGCAGGCAGTGCAGTCTTCGGAAACAGGCTCATGCTCCCACAAAAATGGTCCACGTTTTTCCGCGTGACATTCGTAACAAGAGTCGTTGATAGAGGGCCATTTCAAGCTATATTCATTGATTGTTTGATGAGGGTTGTGACAGCTTGAGCATGTCATGACGCCATCAATGATGGGGTGGCTAGTACGTTTGTGAATATCTGACTTCGTTTTTACATGGCAGTTGGTGCACTTTTCTGCTTGCAGATCAGCAACCATCATTGGATCTTCTTTTTGATGCAATTGGTGGCAACTAGAACAGGACAGACCTTCGAAAGCATGCTCACTGCTATGCCACGTTGTGCGCTCAGCTTCTTGGTGGCAGGATAAACACACACTATTTTGCTTGTCCGCAGGGGTAGGAGAGTCCGGGCCAAATGTAATCATGGGTTCACGAGGCTGTCCTTTACGTGGGTTTCGTGCGTGGTTGTTTTCGGGGCCATGGCATGCTTCACACTGTTTGTCACCCATAGGGCCATGGATGTTGGCAGATTTTCCATGTATGTTGTCAAAAATACCTGTGGCGGGTTTATCTGAGGCATCGTCATGGCAACGTAAACAGCCATCAGCGCCACGGCGAGAGTATTTTCCTTCGGAAAACTTCTTATCCAATATCTGTTCAATATCTTCTTGAGTTAATGTATCGACTTCAGATTTGCCTGTCTCATTTGCATACCCGGTAAAGGCTAATCCAATGCAAAATATGCCAGTTAAAAACCACCGCTGAATCGTTGTTTTCATAAGAATTCCTTTCCTCATTTTTAATCATTCTTGATTATCAATGCTTTAACTAACGGTAGTCGTAAACACTATGAACGATATCAACTCCTTGTGATTGTCCAATAGCATGGCATGTTGAACATTGCTCTGTTCCCGTCGCTTCAGACGCGGTATCTGCTCCCCAAATCGCACCATGATTTAGCATGTGGTTGAGGGCTGCATCACCGGCGATATTATTGGGATCAGCGTTTGCCAGCGAGGATTCAAGGTGGCACGCACCACAAGTCACTAGTGCGGGACTAAAGTATTTCCCACTGGCTAATGATGGACGAGTGTTGACCTGGCTAGGTAAGTTGTATTGCGACTTGCTATGGCACGCTTCGCAATTGTTTAATGCTCCTGGGTATTGAATTCTATCTGTACGTCTTGAGCCGAAGGCATGGAAAGAATGCACATGGTATTTTAGGTCTGCTGCCATACCAGGATAAAATGCAGAACGCTCTGAGTTGTGACAGTTCTTACATTGCTGAAAATCCGTAGCAGCATGAGGGTGTTGACCGAGTCGATGAACTGACAGTTCTTTGTGACAGTCGTTACACAAAGTTATCTCCGCCCCAGTTGGTAGGCGATGTTGTTGTTCGGTTCCTGAAATATCGAAAGACGCAGAGGTATTACTCGAGGAAATAACAAAAGGTGAATTGATGAGATCGATTCCTTCGAAGGTATGACAATCTGCGAGTTCACCCGTTTTTCTTTCTGCGCAAAGTGGTGCATCAGCAAGGTTTACGGTGAGCAGCGATGTAGCATTTGGTTGTAGAAGTGAGCTTGCAAAATCCTTATGACAAAGAAATGATCCCTCGCCTTGGGCAATACAACCATCACCTGTTTGGCCATCACCAGCAAGATTTAAGCTGTTGTACGCTAGTACAGGGCCGCTGCCATTATCCCAATTAAGTAATAGGCTTATGTGCCCAGGTTCGTTGATGTAAGGGGATAGTTCTGCAATTGATGCGACGCCTACGCCACTTTTTGAAATGTTGAGCTCAATCTCAAAATGATTGTCGCTAAAGCTAGCCCTTTTCACATCGATCACTAAGGAATCTCGGGCGGTAGCGAGGTTATCTAAACGAGTAAGGTGAACGGTTTTTGCGCTACGACTGGCATCTTCGCCAATAATTGGATTGCCATCTTCGTCTCTTTCATAGGGACGGTGGCAGCCAGAGCAAGTATTTTGTGGTTCGCCATTGCGCAACCATACGTTACCAACTTGATTATCATGAGCCCCACGATCGCGATATAAATGGCAGGTTTCACAGGCCATTTGCGTTGGATGCTCAAACCAATTGTTGGCATCGGATGCTTGGGTGGTATCTGCTGAATGACAAGTCGTGCAGTTGCGAGCATCTTGAGGGAATGAATTACCTTCGACAACTAAACTACTAATGTCAGTGACCAGCATATTGTTTTCGTCGACCGGTTGTTTGTATGTGGTGATGTCGCCTCTATCGCTGCCGAGCTTAAAAACGTTGCCATGATACTGATGAACAATCGCAGCTAACGGGCGTCGGGCAGGAGCAGCTCCGGGATTGCTGTCATTGTGGCAAGCTGTACACACCGCAATATTGTTGTCAATGGAACGGTAGCCTGGACCATGGAAGAGAGGTTCGGCCATATGACAGCTTTCGCATTTTCCTTCTTCAATGACATTTCGTGAAATCGATGCTTCCTGGCTCCCATCAGGTATCCACTCATAGGTATGAGTAAAACCAAGTTCTTTGTCACCATAGGCCATCACAATTCGGTGCAACTTATCGTCATCCCATGCAATGTAACCATCGTTATCGGCTGAGTCACTAGGGTAGGGGTCTTCAACTTTTAACAGATCTGCAATAGAGAATGTGTATCGATATCCACCTTCCATTTCCTGCAAACTACCTTCCCAAATATTTTCCATTCTGGCGCGATTATTTGGGGCGCTGCTCGAATGATGGAAGCTTTTCCAATAGGTGTTGCCATGTCGTCCATTAAAGCTAAAAGCGGGATCGTTTGTGTCTTCGGTGTCTTTGCGAGGTGGCATTGCTTTTAATAAAGCGATGCGAAAATCTTTTGCTTCATCAAGAGCATAAAGTTCCCCGTTCCCATCATAAACTGAAAACTCAATCGCAAGCTTTGTTTCCCCACTATCAAGGGTAACTAGGGTAGGGCGTTGAATAGTAACTTGAAAATTACCCAAGTTAGGAGGAGGAGTATTTTGGTCATTTTTGCTGTTTGGCCCACACGCAATGAGCAGCGTTGTTAGGATTACGATAATGATCGGCTTTAGACAGTCCATAGTCCCTCTCGATTCTTCCTTAAAGTAAGTGGGATTGTGATTGTAATGAGAATACAACCTACTGATCGGTTTATTATTTATGCCGAATTTAAGCTTCTATTTCCAAGCATTTCGAGGTTACTGTGGTATATATTCATGTGCTTTTAAGAAATAGAAATCAACTGATCTGGTAAAAGTATAGACGGAAAGGAAAATATGAAAGGAATAATACACAATTTTTGTGGGTGTAAATCTATTTTAGATTTTAATTGATATTTAAAACATAGACTTAAATATAGTCTTCTTTTATTGTAGATGTTAAGAAAACAAAAATAATAGACATTTCGGCGTTGCAGATAATACTTACCAGTAATAGAGAGCGCTAGTTTCGCACTAGTTGATGAGTGAGTTTTGCTGAGCACCTACTCTAAAGACGCGGGTTGTACACTGTGTAAAGCTTACTCGTGCTACTTGATATGTACTGTCAACTCGGGTGTTTGGCCAAGTGAATATAGGCTTCTATGTTATTTTCAATAACTTCCTAATCTATAAATAAAAATATAGATAGGCTAATTCTTTTCCTGAAATGGATGGAGGATTGAATTAATGGTTTTCTTTTCAAAGATGACTTCAAACATATTGACAGCATCAACTTTAAATTTGATGTTTATTTCTCTATGTTTTGCGTCCGCAGAAAAATTAATTGCTAAGAATCAGTGTGAATCTTGCCATGGTCCAAAAGGGGTGAGTTCTAATACTAATATTCCTTCTATTGCGGGGATACCAGAGTTTAATCAAATCGATCAAATGTTGAGATACTTAGAGGGAAGGCCTGCAGCTACGGTTCATTACGTTTATGGAGATACAAGTCAAAAAGGCGATATGGTTAGTATTGTTGAATCCTTGAGTGAAAGCCAGATAGAGCAAATTGCTAAGTATTACTCTGAAATCGACTTTGTCCGAGCGGAACAACCATTTGATGAGGTGCTTGCTGCAAAAGGGAAAGCAATTCATCAAAAAGGGTGTGAGAGTTGCCACACAGAAGGAGGGAGTGATCCATTTGATGAAGCATCTATCTTAGCCGGTCAACAAAAAGGTTATCTCCTAACAACGTTACAACAATTTAATCAAGGTAAGCGTTCAGTAGATAAGAAAATGGACGAGGCGATTAAGGGTTTGAGTGCGGACGACTTACTTGCTCTTAGTGAATATTATGCGAGCTTTCGTTAAGTAGACTTGGAGTTTTTGGGCATGAGCTTATGGCAAAAACCTAACAAGAAGTGGATGTTCGGAATACCCATTGGTGGGCTATTAGCCTTTGTTATCGGCGCTATCGCAGTGGTGAGTTTCCACGTCGGTATGGAATATACCAATAGCAACACTTTTTGTTATCAGTGTCATGTTGGAATGGATACGATTGTTGAGGAATATCAACAATCATCCCACTTCAAAAACTCCAAGGGTGTAGTTGCAGCCACTTGTAGCGATTGCCATGTGCCAAGAGAGTTTCTGGCGAAGATAGAGCTTAAAATTCGTGCAACTGCTGATATCTATCATAAGTGGAAGGGAGATATTACCCTTGAAAACTTTGAACAAGAGCACCGGCCTCGCTTAGCGAAGGCGGTCACTGAAGAGTTTGTTAGCAACAAATCAAGGCAATGCCGCTACTGTCATGCTATTGAGCAGATGGACTTTGAAGAACAAGGTCGCACCGTCGCTCGAAGACACCAGATGATGGAAAGTAGAGGTCAATCTTGCATAGATTGTCACGCAGGAATTGCGCACAAACTTCCTATTCAAGATTAGCTGAGTTTTCGGCTTCCTTTACAATGGCCTTGACCATGCCTTTAAAGATGAACAAGTGCGCTGGCATCATCGCAAACCAATAGAGTAGCCCGAGGAAGCCTTCTGGGTGCCACCATGCAGTGATATCAAACTCTCTCTCATCACCCTCGTCTCTAATTGTAATTTCTAATCGGCCCAGTCCTGGACCTTTCATACCGAAAAATAGCGAGAGGAACTGGTTTTCTTCACAGCGAATGACTTTCCACGAGTCAATGAAATCACCCACTTTTAGTTTCGGCCCCTCAGGTGAAACCCGAATAGGTTTGCCACCACCAAAGAAAATATCTAGCCATTCTCGCGTCCGCCAAAGAATGTTGGCAAAGTAATAGCCTTTCTCTGGACTGCCTATTTTTTGAGTTACTTTCCATAGTGACTCTGCTGAGGCTTTTGTTTTAATGCTTGCCCCTGCTTGTTTGGGATAATAGCCGTAGCCCGGTTGCCAACGTTTAAGTGCTGCGGGTTCGAAGCCCCACACATTACTACGGACGAAAGTCCCCTCAGTTGCAATAGTTGCCGAGACAGATTGCTGGTAGCTAATGAGTTTTTGTGGAAAGCGTTCTTGAATCGCTTTGGTATCTGCAATGTAATCGTGTTCTAAACCTGCGAGTAGTGCTTTACCAATATTGGCAGGAACAGATGTGACTAATGCGAGCCAGTGAGATGCCATTTTAGGTGTTAATAATGGTGTCGACCAAAGGCGATATGGTTTTTTTGTGATGTTACAAATGACTTCAAATTGCTCACGGTAACTTAATGTATCAGGGCCACCAACCTCGTAGATCTCGCTCGCGGTCGGTTGAGCTTGTGCTAATTCAAGCAAGTAGTGATTGAGATTGGGTAGCGCAATTGGATTGGCTTTGGAGTCTACCCATTTAGGCGCAATCAGAATTGGCAGGTTATAGACGAAGTCGCGCATGATCTCGAATGCTGCTGAGCCGGGTCCAATTATCACGCCGGCTCGAAGCTCTGTAACGGGTACACCTGCTTGGCGAATAATCTTACCTGTCGCTTTACGTGCTGCTAGGTGCTGAGAGTTACCAGTTTGCGGTTGAATCGCACTTAAGTAAATAACGTGCTGGATACGGCTTCGCTCAAGTGCTTGCTTGAAGTTCTCAGCGAGGCTTAATTCATATTCAACAAAGTCATGTCCTTGCGCCATTCCATGCACTAGGAAAAAGGCCAGATCAAAGTCATTGACCACTTCTAAGGTAAGCTCTATGTCGGCAAGATCAAGATAGATCAAGTTAAGGTTTGGGTGAGCTTCAACTCTAGAACTCAAGTAGTCAATATGGCGGGCTGCTGCAGTGACATGATGTCCTTGAGCAAGTAGTAAAGGGATAAGCTGTGAGCCAACATAACCGGATGCGCCTAGTACCAAAATCTTTTTCATCTAAAGCCCTTTAATTTGCTGGTGGAATAATCACCGCTAGGTATAATCATGGAATACTTTTCCCCTTCTATCAATAAGTTGTGAGTGGTTTATCGTGACGTTCTTATCTCAAGTTATGACTCATGCTGATAAAGCATTCTTACGCCGTCTAGTCGCCATCGCATTGCCAATCACGTTACAGAGCATAATGTTTTCCAGTCGAGGTTTGGTCGATGTCCTAATGTTGGGGCAACTGGGTGAAGCTGAGATTGCTGCTGTCGGCGTAGCGGCACGTGCCACATTTGTCACTACGATTATGCTTGTGGGTGTTACAACTGGTGGGGCGCTGCTCACCGCGCAGTATTGGGGAGCGGGAAATAAAGAGGGAGTAAGACAAAGTACATCTTTAACTTGGCTCATTTCCATGGTTTTTGCTGCTTTTACGGTTTTGCTATTTGTCACTTTTCCTGAAGCCATTATGGGCTTAACGACTGACTCCCAAGAGGTAATAAGTCTAGGGGCCGAGTACTTAGTTATTACATCGGTAAGCATGTTTGCGGTTGCTTGTGTGGCAAGTATGGCTGTCGGTCTACGCGCTATGCATCAACCTGGTACCAGTACCTTCTTTAGTGGTATTGGCATCGCTTCCAATATCTTTCTGAACTGGGTGCTGATCTTTGGCCATTTAGGCATGCCAGCGCTCGGTATAAAAGGTGCAGCCATTGCTACCGTTATCAGCGGAGGAATCGAAGTGGTATTTTTGTTTGGTTACTTGTGGCGTAAAAAACACACTATTGCGTTTGGCTTGAGTGACCTTGTCGCGATTCTGGTGGTTGATAAGATCATACGCTTTCTTAAGCTTTCTCTACCGACAACGTTTAATTTCCTTGCTTGGGCCGGTGGACTTTTTGCTTATCATGCCATTATGGGGCAAGCAGGTGTTCAGGGCTTGGCGGCACTTTCGGTGATGACACCTGTTGAATCCATAGCGTTGGCTATGATGATAGGTATGTCTAATGCTGCAGCAGTACTTGTTGGGAATCAGTTGGGGGCTAAGAATTTTGAGCCTGTTTACTATCAAGCTTGGGCGACCGTCGTTCTTAACTTGTTGATTGCTATTGTTGTTGCTATCGCCCTTCTGATTGCTAATCACCTAATTTTGGACGCGTTCAGTGCTTTGACTGTAGAAACTAGGAAGTTGGCTGAGCAATTTTTGTTAATCCTAGCGTTTGGTGTCATACTCCGTTCTATTCCGATGATGGCGATTGTGGGGGTATTGCGAGCGGGTGGAGATGTTAAGTTCTGCCTCTACCAAGACCTTGTAGCACAATGGCTTATAAGCATTCCTTTGGCTGCATTTGTGGCTATCAAATTAGGACTAGAGCCCCAATGGGTGTATTTGTTTTTCTTAACTGAAGAGGTCGTCAAGTGGGCAGGATCGCTTATGCGGATGACCAGTAAAAAATGGATGAAAAATTTGATCGAATCATGATGTTTAGGTGAGTAATTGGTTGTATTTAGATATCCAAAATGTGATCGAGGAATCAAAATACTTCCTACCAACAAGATTTTAGTGTAGATTCGGAACCCAAATTTTCATACCACCATTCGAGCGGCAAAATCAATGTTGAAACTGTCAGACCTATGCAAAGGCTATGTAGACGGGGGAGAATTTCATCCTGTTTTACAAGGGGCAGAATTAACATTACAGCAGGGCGAGCAAGTTGCATTAATGGGAGAAAGTGGCTCAGGTAAAAGTACACTTTTGAACTTAATCGCAGGCCTTGATACAGCTGACTCAGGCGAGATCGCCTTTCCTAATTTCGCTATGCATGATGCCCCTGAGCATTTGCGTACGCTATATCGTCGCAATAACATCGGTAACATATTTCAACAGTTCAACTTGTTACCGACGTTAAATATTGCAGACAACATCCGTTTTTGTCGTCAACTGAAAGGTTTGCCTGAAGATAAAGGCCTGTGGCGTCAGATTCTTTCGGCTCTAGACCTAATGCCACTTTTAGGCCGCTACCCTGAAGAAGTATCTGGTGGTCAGCAACAACGTGCAGCCATTGCTAGAGCTTTATATATGGAACCAAAGCTATTACTTGCTGATGAACCTACGGGGAGCTTGGATGAGCGTAATGCAGAGGCGGTAATGCGTTTGTTGACCTCTTTGGCTCGTCAATTAGAGTGCACGCTGCTATTGGTAACCCATAGTGAGAAAGTAGCTGAACATATGGAAGGTCGAATTCGCCTGCAAGGGGGACAGTTGCATGTTATGGCCCGTAGTTAAGGCACTACTTGGTCACTACCGCCGCTATCCTTTACAAATTATCTTAGTTTGGCTTGGGCTTACACTAGGTGTATCCCTTTTGGTTGGTGTTACCTCAATAAACCAGCATGCTCGACAAAGCTACGAAACAGGTGAAAAGCTATTTTCTAATCCATTACCTTATCGTATCCGCACCAAACACTCAGCAAACAAAATTCCTCAAGGATTTTATATTCAACTCCGTCGCGCGGGTTTTAACCAGTGTGCCCCGTTTGATGTTCTTCATTTAGATACACAATCAGATCTCAGTTTAATGCTTGTTGGTATTGACCCCGTCGCTATGTTGCCATTGCGCCAAGGCAAATCTTTGGGTGATTTACCTATGCTGAGTCTGATGAAACCTCCTTATCCAATACTGGTTAGTCAAGATTTAGCGGCACATATGCAATGGCAAACTGGTGACTTTATCCGCTTGAATGATGGCAGTAAATTAGGGCCAATCAAAGTTGATACCGATCAGTTGTTATCAGGGACGCGTCTAGTCACGGACATATCCTTGTTACGTATGCTCAAACGTAGCTCAGGCTTATCCGCAATCGCTTGTGGCGAAATGCCAGAGGAAAAAGTAAACGCGCTCAAGAATATGCTGCCTAATGGAATGACGTTGGTTCGTAACAGTCGTTCTGAGCTTGAATCTTTGACCAAAGCATTTCATATGAACTTAACTGCGATGGGAATGCTGTCATTTTTAGTTGGCTTATTCATTTTCTATCAAGCCATGTCGTTGTCTTTTATCCAGAGGCAACGTTTGGTTGGCATCCTACGTCAGACTGGTGTCAACGGCATCCAGTTAGCTCAAGCGTTACTTCTGGAGTTAACCATCCTTGTTCTCGTAGCTTGGGGGTGTGGTAATTTCTTTGGACTGATTCTGGCGAATGAACTCATTCCAGCGGTGTCAGCAAGCTTGAGCGATCTTTATGATGCTAACGTTGGCTTGAGCATTGGTTGGTCGTGGGAGTCGAGCCTATACAGCTTGGCTATGGCTTCGGTGGGGGCGTTAATATCCTGTTTATGGCCACTTATCCGCTTGTTGAAATCTCAGCCAATTAGACTTTCATCTCGTTTATCTTTGATGCGATTTGCTGGTAGAGAGTTCTCTTGGCAAGCTTTCGCTGCATGTGCATTCTGCGTTGCTGCTGTCGCGGTATACCAAGCTCCAAAAACGCAGGAGTCTGGCTTCACCATTATTGCCCTCATGCTAATTAGCGTGGCGCTATTTACGCCATTTTTGATGTGGCACATGTTCCAAAGTTTTTCTTATTCTTTGCGTTGGGTACGAGTTCGTTGGTTCTTTGCTGATGCTGCAGCTAGCATGAGCTACAGAGGTGTCGCTACGATGGCATTTATGTTGGCGCTAGCAGCGAACATTGGCGTGGAAACTATGGTTGGTAGTTTTAGAGATACTACTGATAAATGGCTAAACCAACGACTTGCAGCGGACATCTACATTTACCCGACCAATAACTCAGCAGCAAGAATGAGCTCATGGCTACAAGAGCAGCCAGAAGTCGACGCGGTATGGTGGCGTTGGGAAAAAGATTTGCCGACCGATCGTGGAGCCCTGCAAGTGGTGAGTACTGGTTCATCGGAAGGTGAGTTGGATTCACTTACTGTAAAACTAGGTGTACCAAATTATTGGTACCACTTACATCACTCGAAAAGTTTGATGGTGAGTGAATCCATGGCACTAAAGTTAGGGATTCGTCCTGGTGACTATATTGATTTGGCTAAGCCTTTAGGTGGTGGGTGGCAAGTCGTAGGTATTTACTATGACTATGGCAACCCTTACAACCAGGTAATGGTCTCGCATCGTAATTGGCTGTATGCGTTTGCAGGTACTGGTAACGTCGCATTAGGCGTGTTACTACAAGATAACGTTAAGAGTGAAGGGCTGAAGCGCCGATTAGAAAATGTATTCCGTCTTTCCCAAGATCGAATCTTTGACAACAACAATATTTATAATCAAGCAATGAGGGTATTTGATCATACTTTCGCGATTGCCGATACGTTGGGTAACATTACTTTGATTATTGCGGTGTTTGGCTTGTTCTTTGCTACCTTAGCTGGTGAGTTATCAAGGCAGCGGCATTTCTCATTACTACGCTGCATGGGGGTTTCTGGTAAGGAGCTCGTAGCGCTCGGAGGAATGCAGTTGTTTGTCTTTGGTGCTATCTCTGCCATTATCGCAGTGCCACTAGGGCTCGCCCTTGCTCATTTGATCGTTGATATCATTATTAAACAATCGTTTGGTTGGTCACTGGAGCTTCAATTGATCCCTTGGGAATACGCACAAACCATTGGCTGGGCGATGATTGCAATTATTGCCGCCGGTGCTTTACCTGTAATCCGAATGATTAAGAGTACGCCAATGAAGTCGCTAAGGGATGCATTGTGATGAAAGAGCAAAATCAAAATCGCACCCGTTCTATTACTCTATTAGTGCTTGTTGCTACGATATTCGCTTTGGGCTTTTTTGTATATATGACCTACTGGGCGGTAGCAACGGCGACTGAGGACAATGAACTTAACGCGATGCTGAAGAGAGAAGACAAAACGATCTTCGAGCCAGTACTACCAGACGAACATGTATCACTTCCTAAAGATTTTCGCTTTCACCCTGAATATCAACATGAATGGTGGAACTATTTTGCTCGGCTGCAAGATAAGCATGGTACTGTTTACAATGTTCAGTGGAGCTACTTTAGAGTTGCGACCGATGAGCGGGAAATGAGGGGGTGGCAAAGCCCACAGCTTTATATTTCTCATATTGTTGTTAGTCGGGGTAATAAGGTCTGGCGAGAGCAGCGCGTCGCGCGAGGTGGTATTGGTCAAGCTGGTATGACTAATCACCCTTTCCGGTTATGGATTGATAACTGGAACTGGCGTTCTTTGGGCTCGACGCCTTTCCCTGGCAAACTAGATGTATCTACCGATACGTTTGGCATTGAACTTAATACCACCACAAGTGGACCATTTGTTCTTAATGGTGAGCGAGGATTCCAAGTTAAACATGCGCTGCAATCCGTTGCCTCGTTTAGCTTTAGCGCACCATTTTTAAATGTAAAGGGAACATTAAACCTCAATGGCAAAGATATAGCTGTTTCGGGCGATGCATGGACCCAAAAAGAGTGGGGAAGTGGTCTGATCGGAGACGGACAGCAAGGTTGGGATTGGTTTATTTTTAACTTGGATGATGGTAGGGCTTTAACAGTAAGTCGTTATCGTCACAACGGGCAGTTGCCACATTTGTTTGGTACGCTATCTACTCGGTCCGGTAAAGTGGTTAATTTGACCGAAAATGACTTTACCATTACGCCTCTTCAAGTCACAGGCTTATCCAATGGCAGGCGTTTACCCCTACAATGGATCATCAACGTACCCAAATATGGCATTAACCTGACTACAAGAATTACAAAGTCTGATATGTGGTTACCATTTGTGATTCCCTACTGGGAAGGGCCGACCCTAGCATCTGGATCCAATGAAGCTTGGGGATTTATGCAGTTGACGGGATACTAGTTTCTGAAAAAAAGCCACCTATATGGTGGTTTTTTTGTGTCAGAAACACATAGTTTTCATCAAGAAACAGCTTGCGAATCACGAAAATGACTACGATATTTAACTAAGTTAATAGTAATCTATGGAATAACAAGTTTGGATATCAGGCAGGCATGGAAGTAATAACTGAAGAGCATACTTAAGAAAAAAACGATGTATCGTATAGTTAACTTCGGAAATTTCGAGGTTTATACTCTGAACAAGCGATTATTCCTAAATTTTCGATAGCTATACACTCTAACCATTCTTTGTTAATCGTTTATTAAGATAATAAATATAAGGGCGAAACCATGAACGATGTCATTCGTGACTTTTTCAAAATGGAATCCGCAGGCGGTATCCTTCTTGTGATTGCAGCAGCAATCGCTATGACTATTGCAAACTCACCGCTTGGTGAAAGTTATCAAGCAATGCTGCATACTTATGTATTTGGTATGTCAGTTTCTCACTGGATTAACGATGGTCTGATGGCCGTGTTCTTCCTATTAATCGGTCTTGAAGTAAAGCGCGAACTACTTGAAGGCGCGCTTAAGTCTAAAGAAACCGCGATCTTCCCTGCAATTGCAGCGGTAGGCGGTATGTTGGCACCAGCACTTATCTACGTTGCTTTCAATGCAGGTGATGCAGAAGCTATTTCTGGCTGGGCAATCCCAGCCGCAACAGACATTGCATTCGCTCTTGGTATCATGGCGCTTCTTGGCAAGCGTGTGCCAATCAGCTTGAAGGTCTTCCTTCTAGCTTTGGCTATCATTGATGATCTTGGTGTAGTTGTTATCATCGCACTGTTTTACACCGGTGACCTATCAACAATGGCGCTTATTGTCGGCTTTATCATGACGGGTGTTCTGTTCATGCTGAATGCGAAAGAAGTGACCAAGCTAACGCCATACATGATTGTTGGTGCGATCCTTTGGTTTGCGGTACTAAAATCAGGTGTGCACGCAACGCTAGCTGGTGTAGTGATCGGCTTTGCTATCCCACTCAAAGGCAAGAAGGGTGAGCATTCTCCACTGAAACACATGGAGCACGCACTTCACCCATACGTAGCGTTCGGTATCCTTCCTCTATTTGCTTTTGCAAACGCAGGTATCTCGCTAGAAGGCGTATCGATGTCAGGTCTGACTTCTATGCTACCTCTAGGTATTGCACTGGGTCTGTTGGTTGGTAAGCCACTGGGTATCTTCACATTTAGTTGGGCTGCAGTGAAGTTAGGTATCGCGAAACTACCTCAAGGTGTTAACTTCGTACATATCTTTGCCGTGTCAGTATTGTGCGGAATCGGTTTCACCATGTCGATTTTCATCTCTTCACTTGCGTTTGGTAACGTAAGCCCAGAGTTTGATACATATGCTCGATTGGGTATCTTGATGGGCTCAACCACAGCTGCAGTAATTGGCTATGCATTATTACACTTCTCGCTACCAAAGAAGGCTGCAGAAGAAGTGACCGCTGAAAAAGCATAGTCGTAAGTATCTAAAATAACGAAGAAGCTTCCCACTTGGGAGGCTTCTTTGCGTTTAGCCGTAATGTGATTTTACCGACGCAATTTTTTGAACATCTAATTAACGGAATTGGTATTACGTAATCAAGGAAATGCAGACGAAAAAAAGCCCAAGCTAAAAAGTGCTTGGGCGGATACAAACATAGGAGTTAATAAGAAAAAGCAGCAATGTAGCAACTAGAAAGAAACAAGTCTGACGGCCAGTAAAACTTAAAATGCCCTAGTTGTTACAGTAATTAAGACCCGGGACATTCCAAACAGTTCCATTTTTTTTAGAAATTTTTTTCGCAAAACAATATTCACTTTAAATTCATCCCCTTAAGTACAGACCTTTATTGTCTGGTCTGACCAATGGTTGAAAGTGTGATGTTAATCATTTGTTAATCTTGAGTTTCGGGGGTATATTTCAAACAGTTGTTTAATACGAGTGATTGAAATGGCACCGAGAAGTACAACAAAAGAGAAAATACTCGATGTAGCAGAAGGACTGTTTGCAGAATACGGTTTCAATGACACATCACTACGAACCATTACTGGCAAAGCAAATGTGAACCTTGCTTCGGTTAACTACCACTTTGGCGATAAAAAGACATTAGTTCGCGCAGTATTAGATCGATACCTAGAGGCTTTAATGCCAAGCATCCAAAGCTCGTTAATTGAGTTAAATACACGCGATGAGTACAACATGGACGAAGTGTTTGAATCACTGCGATTGCCGTTAAGAGCTTTGAATAATGTAAGACCAAATGGAACCGAACTATTTATGCTCCTGATTGGCAGAGGCTACACTGATGTACAAGGTCATTTACGTTGGTTTATCAGTACAAGGTATGACGAGGTACTAAAGCTATTTATGTTCTCGATCAGTAAAGCGAACCCGGAACTGACAGAAGAACAGCTGTTTTGGCGATTACACTTCACGCTTGGCACTTGTGTTTTCACTATGGCATCAAGCCAAGCGTTGACCGAGATTGCCGAAAGTAAGTTTGATAAAGAGGTTGATGCGAAGTCCGTTGTTGACCTACTGATTCCATACTTGTCGGCAGGAATGTCCGCTAAGTAAACCATATAAAATCAATAAAAATATAAGTTAAAGCCGCGAGCGGTAACGTGAACAAAAGGATCTGAACTATGAGCTCTCTACGAAGAAAATGGATTAGTGACCCAGCATTCAAAATGTTTAAGAAAGTATTGCCCCCATTGTCTAGTACCGAAAAAGAAGCAATGGAAGCTGGCAGTGTGTGGTGGGATGCTGAGTTGTTTTCAGGTAAGCCGAACTTTACTACATTGCATCATTACCCGAAGCCTACTCTAACGTCTGAAGAGCAAGCTTTCATGAACAATGAACTAGAGACGTTGCTAGCAATGCTGGATGATCAAAAGATTGTAAAAGACGATCGAGATCTACCACCAGAAGTATGGGAGTTCTTACGCAAGGAGCGTTTCTTCTCACTGATTATTTCAAAAGAGTATGGTGGTCGTGAATTTTCTGCGCTTGCCAATTCAACTATCGTTTCTCGTATTGCAACTCGAAGCATTAGTGTGGCAGTTTCTGTAATGGTGCCAAACTCTCTTGGTCCGGGTGAGTTGCTCTCTCACTACGGTACGCAAGAGCAAAAAGATTACTGGCTGCCGCGCCTAGCGGATGGTACAGACATTCCATGTTTCGCCCTAACAGGCCCCGAGGCGGGCTCTGATGCCGGTGGCATTCCAGACCTAGGCGTGGTGTGCTACGGCAATCACGAAGGTGAAGAGGTACTGGGTGTACGTGTTAGTTGGGATAAACGTTATATCACTCTAGCGCCAGTCGCTACCGTACTTGGCTTAGCATTTAAGCTTCAAGATCCAGACGGTCTACTTGGTGATAAGAAAGATGTTGGCATTACTTGCGCACTGATTCCTGCTGGCCATGAGGGCGTCGAAATTGGTGAGCGTCACGACCCACTAGGTTCTGCATTCATGAACGGTCCAACACGTGGTAACGATGTGTTTATTCCTATGGATTGGTTGATTGGTGGATCCGAGTATGCAGGTAAAGGCTGGCGTATGTTGGTGGAATGTCTATCAGCTGGACGAGGTATTTCCCTTCCTGCATTAGGCACCGCGATTGGTCACCTTACAACACGCACTACGGGTGCTTATGCGTACGTTCGTAAGCAGTTTGGTATGTCGATTGGTAAGTTTGAAGGTGTAGCAGAGGCAATGGGGCGCATCGGTGGTTTAACTTATCTACTAGAAGCGACTCGAACGCTAACCACCACTTCTCTGGATATGAAGGAGAAGCCAGGCATTGTGACAGCGATTGCCAAATACCATATGACTGAAATGGCTCGTACTATTCTGAACGATTCTTTCGATATTCATGCAGGGCGCGCTATTCAAGATGGTCCCATGAACTACCTAGCGAAACATTACGTAGGTATTCCAGTTGCGATTACTGTTGAAGGGGCAAATATTCTTACTCGTAACCTGATGATCTTTGGTCAAGGTGCAACGCGTTGTCACCCATACGTACTGAAAGAGATGGAAGCAGCAGCGAACCCAGATGCAAAAGAAGGTGCAAAAGAGTTTGATGCACTGTTGTTCAAGCACATCAAGCATGCGACGGCTAACACCTTCGGTGCATTTGGTGCTGCGCTAACAGGCTCTCGCTTTGTGAAAGCGCATATGAGTGGTCCAACTCAGCAATATTACAAAGACATCACGCGCTTAAGTCGCGCGCTGGCAGTAAGTGCAGACTTCGCAATGTTAACTTTAGGCGGAGACTTGAAACGTAAAGAGATGATCTCTGCTCGCCTAGGCGATGGCTTAAGCTATTTGTACATGGCGTCAGCGGCGCTTAAAAAGTATGAGGATGAAGGTCGACAGCAAGGTGACCTGAACTTTGTTCACTACGCTGTGCAGCACTGTTTGTACAACGCATCGAAGTCACTAAACGAGGCATATTCTAATTTTCCAGTGAAATACGTAGGTGGTGTTCTTAAAGGCTTATTGTTCCCATTGGGAAATCATTTCAAAGCACCAAGTGATGAACTGTGTGTAAGCCTAGCTGAGGCTATGATGACACCTGGAGCACAACGCGATCGTATGACTCACCTTTGTTACATCGGCCAAGATGAGAATGATAGTGTTGGCCTGATGGAGCATGCATTTTTAGCAATGTATGACGTTAAGCCGCTAGAGCGCAAGCTGATGAAGGCTGCTAAAGATGGCAAAGTAGCGCGCAAAGGCCTACTGCATGATCGTCTGCAACAGGCTTTTGAAGCTGATGTATTAACTGAACAAGAAATTGACCAAATTATGGCAGCAGACAAACTGCGTTACAAAGCGATTCAAGTTGATCACTTTAGCCACGATTTTTCGGAAGTTCGCACCAATAGCCCGAAGAAGTCTCACTTAAATCCTGCAGCATAGACGAAATTTCCTATGCCAGTCCTAAAGCACCTCTTGTGAGGTGCTTTTTTGTCGTAGAATTAATGAAATGAACTGAGGAGTGCTCCAACCACTTGCTATTTCGCTGCATTTTTACAGAAATTAGGTGCGAAGTTGTGTCGAACCTTTTATCCTAACAACGTTTTTTAAAGGAAGTTGAATATGATCATCAAACCTAGAATTCGTGGATTTATCTGTACTACTACGCACCCAGTGGGTTGTGAAGCTAACGTAAAAGAACAAATTGCTTACACCAAAGCACAAGGCCCAATTAAAAACGCACCAAAGCGCGTTCTTGTTGTGGGTGCATCTAGTGGCTACGGTCTATCTTCTCGTATCGCTGCGGCATTTGGTGGCGGTGCTTCAACTATCGGTGTTTTCTTTGAAAAAGAAGGCTCTGAGAAGAAGCCAGGTACAGCAGGTTTTTACAACTCGGTAGCTTTTGAAAAGCTAGCTCGTGAAGAAGGCCTATATGCGAAAAGCCTAAACGGTGATGCTTTCTCAAATGAAGCAAAACAGAAAACAATCGACCTGATCAAAGAAGACCTTGGTCAGGTAGATATGGTGGTTTACTCGCTGGCTTCTCCAGTACGTAAAATGCCAGAAACGGGAGAAGTAATCCGTTCAGCACTTAAACCTATCGGTGAAACATACACATCTACAGCTGTTGATACCAACAAAGATGTGATCATTGAAGCAAGTGTAGAGCCTGCAACTGAGCAAGAAATCCAAGACACAGTAACCGTAATGGGCGGTGAAGACTGGGAACTTTGGATGAATGCATTAGCAGAAGCGGGTGTTCTAGCTGACGGTTGTAAAACTGTAGCATACAGTTACATCGGCACTGAGCTAACATGGCCTATCTACTGGGATGGTGCACTAGGTAAAGCGAAAATGGACCTAGATCGTGCAGCAGCAGCACTTAACGAGAAACTGTCTGCAACTGGCGGTAGCGCAAATGTAGCGGTACTTAAGTCTGTTGTGACTCAAGCGAGTTCTGCAATTCCTGTAATGCCTCTGTACATCGCAATGGTATTTAAGAAAATGCGTGAAGAAGGTGTACACGAAGGTTGTATGGAACAGATTTTCCGTATGTTCAGCCAACGTCTGTACAAAGAAGACGGTAGCGCTCCAGAAGTAGATGAAGTGAACCGTTTACGTCTAGATGATTGGGAACTACGTGAAGACATCCAACAACACTGTCGTGACCTATGGCCACAAATCACGTCTGATAACCTAAAAGAACTGACTGACTACGTTGAGTACAAAGAAGAGTTCTTGAAGCTATTCGGCTTTGGTGTTGACGGTGTGGATTACGAAGCAGACGTGAACCCAGCAGTAGAAACAGATTTTACGCAAATCTAATCGTTTCTTATTGAATTGAAAAAGGCGCTCAACGAGCGCCTTTTTTATGTCCTAAATATTGGCGATGAATAGAGAGCACTTCTTAGTCAGTAATGCTTATTCAAAGGTGTTAACTTAGAATAATTAGGATCGTGCCGGCGAGAGTCATCAAGATGTTGGCTATCGCGTACGTACCAGCATAACCCAATGCCGGGATGGTTGATTTCGCGTATTCGTTTACTACGTCCATCGCAGGAGCACATGTACGAGCGCCGATGATCGCACCAAAGAGCAACGCTCGGTTCATCTTAAGCACATATGCGCCGACTAGGTATGCTAGAACGACAGGTACAACACTGACGATAAACGCCAGACCAATAACCTGAGGACCAACCTGGGTTAAATGTTCAAACATTTTACCACCAGCACTCAAACCGATACCGACCATAAAGAACATCAAACCTAAGTCCTTAACCATGTTCAAGGCTCCTTGTGGTACATAACCAAAAGTAGGGTGGTTAGCACGAAGGAAGCCCAGTGTAATACCAGACAGCAAAAGGCCGACTGCGTTACCAAGGCTGAATGATACTTGGCCAAATGTCATGGTGACCAAACCAAACATAATGCCGAGGATGAAGAAGCTACAAAATGCTAGTAGGTCTGCCATTTGGCTGTGGATTGAGATGAAACCGATTTTCTCAGCAAGGCCATGAACACGGCTCTTCTCACCACTGACTTGCAATACGTCACCTTTTGCTAGGACGATATCCAGATCCATCGGCATTTCTATTTGAGCGCGAACAACACGGTTTAGAAAACAACCGTATTCAGATAGGTTAAGATCCGAAAGGCGTTTACCCGCAATCGCATCGCTTTTTACGACGATCTCTTCTTCTACGATTCGAAGGTCAAGTAGGTTACGGTCGAATACTTCTTTACCGTTACGGAAGCTCGGGTCAAGACGCGCATGGCTATCCGGGAAACCTACTAGTGCAATCTCATCGCCTTCTTGAAGGATTGCATCACCATCTGGGTGGGCAAGAATACCATTACGTCGAATACGTTCGATGTAACAACCTGTTTGACGGTAGATGCCCAATTCTCGTAGGTTCTTACCATCAGTCCAATCAATCAGCTCAGGGCCGACACGGTAAGCTCGAATGATCGGTAGGTACACTTTACGTTGGCTAGAGTTTCCTAATCCACGTTCTTGTGCAATTTGTTGTGCCGAATCAGAAAGGTTTTGTTTTTGTAGTTTAGGCAATAGCTTGGCGAACATGATCATACTGATTAAGCCGACCAAATAGGCCATCGCATAGCCAACAGAAAGATTCTCGATAACTAAAGAAAAATCCATGTTGCGTGGAATAGTTGCAAGACCTGAGTTCAACGCATCTTGTGCGCCAACTAAAACTGGCGTTGCGGTTAGGGCTCCGGCCATCATGCCGGCAGACAGACCAAAGTCCAGCCCGAAGTAATGGCTGCAAAAATAGGTCAAGCTTACAGCAGAGACCAACACAGTCATACTTAAAATGAAGTAGTGCTTCCCGTCTCGGAAAAAGATACCAAAGAAGTTAGGCCCGGCTTCTATCCCCACACAGTATATGAATAGCATAAAGCCAATTGTTAGCGCTTCGGCGTTAAAGGAGAACCCTAAATGGCCCATTATCAGGGATGTGATCAGTACGCCAATTGAGTTACCTAACTGGAGGTTACCAAAGCGAATTTTGCCAATTGCAAGGCCAATCGCCAAAACAACGAAGATTAGGAGAATAGGGTTTTGATCGAGAAGGTGTACGACGTCTATGTTCACGGTGTGGCTCGGTAAAGTGAGTGCCAAATAGAAAGATTATGAAAGGCGAATTGTAACTAAATATAGCAAAAAGATAAGTGAATTTTTTTAGCTTTTTCTATTAGTTGCACTAGGGGTGCTATTGTGGCTTACGAATAAAGAAAAAGCCGCAATATGCGGCTTTAAAAAATCGTTGGTAGATCTTATTCGTCGAATAGACCTAGATGCTCTTTTGCATAAGCTTCGAAGTCATCACAACCACCAATGTGCTCTTGATCGATAAAGATTTGAGGTACCGTTTCTACAGGCTTACCAACGGTTTTTTCTAGATCTGCTTTAGAGATACCTTCCGCATGGATATCAACGTAACGGTAGTTGAAGTCATCACGTTTTGCTTTTAGTGTTTCTGCATGCTCTTTAGCACGAACACAGAAAGGACAAGCTGGGCGACCGAAGATAACTACGAACATAAACTTATTTCTCCTAAAATCTATTCTTGTTGAAAACGAGTCTAGGCTTTATGCCCAAATTCACTTTCGTTGTTTCGATTAACTATGCCCGATCCAGATCCGGAAATAAAGCAGCAATTACCTCTTGTTTCGATAGGCCAAATCTATCGTATAAAAGATAGGCAAGTTTGCTCCCCTGAAATTAAAGTGATTGTCTAAGGTTAAATGGAAGGAGAGATAAATAGCCATTCAATGAATAAAATAGCATGTGAAGTAACGCATAAAAGTCATGTTTTTTGTGTGGTTAATGACGGCAAAGTGCCCTGGGTCAACTTTTTTTTGAACGATAAATAGCAAGCTAAAGGCAGTTGTTTTCGGGAGGAAGAGTATGTTTCAGTTTATGACTGCAACAAGGATCATCTTCGGCGAGGGAGCGCTCCAATCTTCGCTGTCTGTGATTAATCAATTTGGTTATAGCGTCTTGTTAGTAACAGGGAGGGAAAAGCAGCGAGCACAGCCAGTAATTAACTACCTCAAGGCGCAAAATATGCGTTATCAGCATGTTGCTATTGGAGGCGAGCCCAATATTACTATGGTTGAAGAAACGGCGATCATTGGCCGCAAGTTTCAGCCTGATATGGTAATAGCTCTTGGAGGAGGGAGTGTCATTGATATGGGCAAGGCGTTAGCCGCAATCATTCCAAATCAGGGTGACGTTTATGATTACGTCGAAGTGGTGGGAAGAAATGTCCCTTTGAAAACCAAACCTATTCATTTTATTGCTATCCCTACCACGGCCAGTACTGGTTCAGAAGTTACGCGAAATGCAGTTCTTAAATCTGGACAAGATCAAGTCAAAGTAAGCCTAAGAAGCCCTGATATGCTCGCGGATGTCGCGATAGTTGACCCTACGCTAACGTATGGCACAGATCAGTATACCTCCGGACGTGGAGCGATGGATGCGTTCACTCATTTGATGGAAGCCTATGTTTGCGGTGATCCTAATCCATTGACAGACATGGTGTGCGAGGAAGGTCTACGTCGTCTGAGTGATTCTGTTATCGCAGGGTGTAAACAAGATAGTCACAAAGCACGTTCAGACTTATCATTTGCGGCAATGTTGGGTGGTATGGCTATTACCAATGCAAAGTTAGGTGCTGCTCATGGGCTTGCTTCTGCACTAGGGGGTAAGCTTGATGCACCACATAGCGTTATTACAGCAAGGCTCGCTCCCCACGTGATGCAAGAAAACATAAAAGCAGCCCGATTAGCTGGGCGTGGAGATGTTCTTAGCCGGTACCGAAAGCTTGCCCAACTTGTCACTGGTCGGGTTAATGCGAATGAAAACGATGGTGTCTTGTGGGTTAAGATGGTCTTAGACAAACTCGATCTACCACACCTAGGAAAGTTTGGTGTTTGCCAGACTTCGTTTGAGAAAGTCGCGGATGACGCACTAATGTCTATTGCGATAAAGGGCAACCCGCTGCCATTAACCCAGGAGCGGTTGGTTTATATCTTGCGACAAGTTTGTGATTGTAGTGGAGAGTGCAATAAAGCTGCTGAGCAGCACAATAGTTCTGTTGAAGTGCTCGATACAATAGATAGTTTAAGCCGTGTAGATAACTAAACGGTGAATATTTTTAGGGTGATTAAACTGCTCTAGCAATAATAAAGGGAAGCATCGGCTTCCCTTTTCTATGCGTAATGTTTAGTACAGAGAGTTTGTCTAGTACTGAGAGAGCTTGTCGTAACGGCTATCTTTCAAAGCGTCTTTTACACGCTTCAAATTTTCACGAAAACCAGTTCCTCGGCGTAAGGTAAAACCAGTCGCCAGTACATCAATGACCGTCATTTGCACTACGCGACTTGCCATCGGCATGTACACGTCCGTGTCTTCAGGTACATCTAGCGTGATAGCTAATGAACTTGCTTTCTCTAGCGGCGAGTCTTTCGCTGTGATGGCAATCACCGTCGCACCGTTTTCACGAGCAAGGTTCGCAATCTCAACTTGGCTCTTAGTGCGACCTGTATGAGAAATCAAAACGATAACGTCATTGTCGCTGCAGTTAATGCAGCTCATACGTTGCATTACGATGTCTTCGAAACAAGTAATTGGGATATTGAAGCGAATAAACTTGTTTTGAGCGTCACGCGCCACAGAAGAAGAAGCACCTAGACCGAAGAATGAAATGCGCTTCGCTTGAGTCAGAAGATCAACTGCGCGGTTAACTTGCATCGCATCAAGGCTGTTCTTAGCGACATCTAGACACGCCATTGTTGATTCGAAAATCTTATGAGTGTAAGCGTCAGGGCCGTCGTCTTCTTCCACATTACGGTTTACGTAAGGCGTACCGTTAGCAAGGCTTTGTGCAAGGTGAAGCTTAAAATCTGGGAAACCTTTGGTATCCAGACGACGACAGAAACGGTTTACAGTGGGCTCACTTACGTCGGCCATTTTGGCTAACGTTGCAATGCTTGAATGAATCGCAGTTTGTGGTGACGCCATGATTACTTCTGCAACCTTGCGTTCCGACTTACTGAAATTCTCCAGGTTTTTCTGAATTTTTTCTAATGTATTCATAGTGTTCACGAGGGTAAGAGAACAACTCGCTGGCTCTGTTAACGGCAAGAAATACGTCAGTTTCAAATCTGTACTGAGGCGTTAACGAAAACTACCAGCGCCATAAAATTAGTATAAACCCGATCCTCAATCTGGCTAAAACAAATACGGTTACTATTTAGTGAGAATTTGACAAGCCTCAAACAAAATTTTGTAAAAACTACAGAATTGAATGTGGAGGGAAGGGGATTAGCGTCAAGTAGCACAATAATGATGTTTGAGTTACATCAAAAAGAAAGAAAATTTCAGTTAAATGTAACTCAATTGGAGCATTATGGATTCAATACGTTATCGACTAATTCTTGAATCTTTCCGGTAAGAGTCGGAGCTTGCGTCGCAATCTCACGTTGTTCATCGAGTACCGATGAAAGGATGTCCCTGCTTGTCAGAGGGTTCGCAAGAACTACACGAAATACTATGGTATTCATCCGTTGCCATCTTTCGGGGTTCAGTCGAGTCCGAGATACGAATGACTTACCAGTTTCGCGCTGACGTTTCTGAATAAACTGGGTCAGTTGATTGATTAACTCGTTGAGCTTTTCACGCTGAATACCATCTGATTGCTCTAGGGCACGGCGATAACTTTCAGGTAAGTAACGGTAAGTAAGTAGGCACAGCTCTGGTTCGGAAACAAGCTCAAAATCTGGCTGTTCTTTGATTAAATCAGCAAAGTAACGTGCTTTTTCAATACTCTGATCGATCAGTAATTCATAGCCTGGACGGCTAATAATATGCATTGCAGCGTAAACTAACATTGCCATGCCTGAGCGTGAGCCTTCTAAGGTATGACTACCGAGATCTTTTGAACCTTTGCGTAAAATATATTGAGCGTGGTGTTCAATAGATTTCATCGCATCTGGGTCTTTAAATAGAACCATGCCAGCGCCCATAGGGATATAGAGCTGTTTGTGCGCATCTATGGTTACTGAATCTGCTAACTCAACACCGGCTAATAGCCCGCGATAGTGGTTTGACATTAATGTCGCACCGCCCCAAGCCGCGTCGACATGAAAATGACAATCATATTGTTTACATACCCGTGCGATTTCTTCAAGAGGGTCTATCGTGCCTGTTTCAGTTGTACCAGCCACACCAACTACAGCGATTGGTTTTATATTCTGAGCTTCTAGCTCAGCAATTTTCGCTTTCAAGTCAGACGGAACAATACGATTGGCTCCGTCGGTTTTAATTGCGACAAGGCCTTCTTGACCCAAGCCGAGAACATCTGCCGCTTTTTTCAGCGAATAGTGACCACGTTCTGAAACTAAGATAGCTAAACCGTCGTAGCCATAGTGTTTCATCGCTTTGAAGAGACCTTCTTTCTCTACGCCCTTAAATGCGCCGTCAGCTTTCAGTGCTTTATTGCGAGCAACCCAAAGAGCCGTGATATTCGCGATAGTACCACCAGAACAAAACGCCCCAAGAGAGTGCTTCGCGCTGTGCATCCACTTGCGATAAAACTTATCGTCCTGGCCATATATAAGGCGATGCAGCATACCGAGAACTTGACGCTCAAGCGGAGTGAATGCTTTTGATGTTTCAATCTTGACCAAGTTTTGGTTCAGGGCGATCATGATTTTCGACAGCGGCATTAAGAAATACGGCAGCGCTGAAGTCATGTGACCAATAAAGCTAGGTGCAGAGGTATGTACGGAGTGTGAGACAAGCGTATCTAATAAATGCTCTGTATGATCAGAGACGAATTCCGGCTGCTCAGGAATCTGAGCAGAAGAAAAGTCTTTTTCAATTTCACGCAAAGGCTTTTCTTCTGCCACGATATGCTCGCGTAGAAACTGGTTTAGATTTTGAGACAAGCTCTCTTCGATTTTAGTTAACGTTGAGTCTGGCCCTTCAGGAATAGTGAAGATCTTTAACAGGCTCTCAAAGCTAACGTCTGCGGTTTTTTGTTCCTTAACCATGGCAAGAATTATTTGTAATTATATTAGTAAGACGAGCGCAACAATCTAAACCAAAACGGGAGCAAAGTCCCGTTTTAATTGTTGAAAACCAATTTGCTAAAATGAAAAACAGGTGGTGTTTAATCACACTTCTGTTTTTCGATTTTACTAATGGACTGATTGTATTTGTTGAGTGCTGCATCAATTTGTTTTGGATGACTAAGAAGATCTGCAAATGCGGAACGAAGATCATAGTTCTTCTCATGGTTTGCAGACTGTCTGTCAGAAAACGTTTTCTTAGCTGCCTGACCTAGCTCATCGTTTCGTGTCGCAAGCTGTTTAACATCCTGTTGCTCTAGTTTAAGCCACGCTTCCACGGGTTGGCCTGTTGCTACTCTGCTAGGGTCATTTTCCAAAAAATAATGCACGGCTTGTCGGTTTAGCTC
Source organism: Vibrio sp. WZ-1 (assembly GCF_052037695.1). Lineage (NCBI taxonomy): Bacteria > Pseudomonadati > Pseudomonadota > Gammaproteobacteria > Vibrionales > Vibrionaceae > Vibrio > Vibrio sp. WZ-1. Next base: position 389,642 of record NZ_JBQEQR010000085.1, read on the forward strand.
GAAGTGATGCTTACGTCCCTCTAAAAACCAATTACTCACCTCATCTAGGTCGGGATATTGAGTCACTGTTAGGTCCACTAAGTCCTGATACCATTGTAGTGAAGCATCGATATATGAATCGTATTTTTCAGTGAGACATTGCTGATCTGCAGCGAAAGTGTAGCCTGAGCAAGAAGCAAGCAAGGCTGCTACGACAAAGCGTTTCATTCTATTTCCTTTTGGGCTGTTGCATTGACCAACTTTTAGTTGGCATACATGCCATGAATTCACATTCTTATCTCAGTTGAGATACTTAGCGGCAAGTATTAGAGTTTTATAATATTTTGCCGCATTGTAATAGATGTTAAAGAAAAAACCTGAGATCTAGCTAGCAAGTGACACAAAGAACAGCATCATGACTGGGACTAATAGGCTGAGAATAAAGCCGCTGACGATTGCGATAGGTACGCAACGGACGCCACCGGTCGTTTGAATCACAGGAAGGGTAAAGTCCATAGCGGTCGCACCCGCATATCCGATGGAAGTACATGGATAGCTTCTGATTAAAAGAGGGATAGCAACAAGGGCGACAAGTTCTCGCATCAGTTCAATTAGGAAAGAGGCGCCGCCAAATACCGGACCAAAAGCATCTCCCATAAGGATTCCTGCTAATGAATACCAACCAAAGCCTGACGACATCGCGAGGGCTTGATAGAGAGGAATATCCAATATAACTCCAGCAATTATGCCACCTAGCATACATGTTATTATTACCAGAGAAGCAATGGCCATCCCTTGCTTATTAAGTAAAATTTGACGCAGAGTAAGCCCGCTATTACGTAACTGGATGCCAATAAAAAACAGAAGAAGGAAAAGAATCCATTCACTTGCGGTATCCACCCATCCGAGCCCAATAGGCAATACTAAACCAGCTAGCAGTCCTGCTCCCACAACTAAGACTAGCTTAACAGACTCCATTGCCATCGATGATAAAGGTAGTGCTTTGTGCTGAGCGTCCGTTTTAAGAGGAAGTAGCTTATCTATAAGTGGAAGAGCAAGAAGGTTACAAGTGCTCAAGCAGACGAAGAATGTGCCGGCATAGAGCAGTATAGATTGTAAGTTACTGCTGAGATTATCAAGCGCTGCAAGGCTAAGCCCCATCAGCGCGAGAATGACGTAGATCAGATGTGACGTAGCGGCATTGATTCTAGTGAGCAACGAAGCTTGCGAAATTGGAATCAAATAGCCAACAACAAGAGGGGCGAATATAAACAACATCCCTGAGAACATAAAACCCTCAATTTCCTAGTAATTATGAAGTAGTAAACTGAGCGTATTGTAGTGTGATATGTCTCTAAAGACCACTTGCGTGAAGCACTTCCTTAATCATATTTTGGAAATCGTCGTCGCTGGTATTACTCAACTCAAACAAGACTTCTGCTCCGGTCAAATTAAACTCAACTTCATGCTCGTCAATCCGTTCATCCTGGCTTCGGAACATAAGAAGGTGATTCGCAATACGAGCAACATCAAGGTAGCTTACCTCTGGGCGGTGCCAGGTCAGTTTTTCATTGGAAGAAACTTCACTAAAATCGTTGTCGAACCCCCACTTCTCCAAAACAAGTTTGCTGGTTGCTGAACAGCGGGTTTGGAAAATTTGAAGAGCGATATCACTGTCAAGGTAGTTTCCACGGTCTAAGTAGAGGTGGTATTCATTGACCAAACAGAACAGGCCAATATCTGCTAGCAGACCGACAAGTAAGGCTTTCTCTTGCTCTAAATAGGCGTAACACTCAGGTTCGTGCTTCTTGAACTGCTGCACGATAAGAACCATTGTCGCACCAAGTTCACGTGACACGGCCGCACTTTTTCTTAGGATTGAATTACATTCACTAGTCAGGTTGACGGAGTGTTTGAGTTGTTCAATTGCTTGTGCGGTAACAATATCACGGACTCGAAGGATACCGAGTCTAGATACTGCTGTGGTCAGATCGTTACAGGTGATGTTACGTCGGTTGAAAATGACAGAGTTGGCAACTCTTAGAACTACGGCGGCTAGTCCAGGATCTTCTATTAAGCAATTAGCAATATCAGAGATCGCGGTATTTTCTTCAGTACAAAGCTGTTGAATCTTCAATACCACATCCGGAATGGGAGGGAGTGATATTTTTCCTGTCGAAATTGATTGCTTAACTAAATGTGAAAAATCGCTTTCAAGAGATTTTATTAGTTTTTCTTTGTTTTGCGGTAGCCAGTAAAATGATAAATGTTCCATAAAGTGCGGTGCTAGAGAGCTTTCGTACAGTGTACCCTCGACTAAAGTCGATTATCAATTGATTGCGTAATTGGTTCGGTGTATTTGGATGCTAAATCACCAACTTGTCGGCTTTTTGTTTTATTAAGTGTCAAAAAAACATCGCTACAAAAAGTGTATTGTGAAACCAATCACGTATTGTGTATTTATACTTTTCTATCTGTGACACAGATCCTAACTTATTTTTCAACGTTAAGTATGATTAGGAAAGTTGGTGAGCACAAATCACAAAATATCGCCAACAAACTGACAATTTTTCGCTATAAGCTGCTGTTTTATCTGGTGACATCGCTAATCGGGGTAATTTATTCAGATTAAGAGGTCAAAGGAAATGACAGACCAAGCTTTTTTTACTTACATAAAAAAATTTAAATCGTTCCAGAAGCGCTCCATGTTCGGTGGTATAGGGCTTTTTAGTGACGATGCCATGTTTGCATTAGTGAGCAACGACTGCTGCTATCTTCGCGGCGGAAAAGAACTAGACCAAATATTTGTCGAATTGGAGTGTGAGAAATACAAACACGTTAAAAAGCAAACAACAGCTACAGTAAATTACTACGATGTTACAGAATTATTTGAATCCCGCGCGCCAGAGTTGGATAAACTCGTCGTTAAATCAATAGCATATTCTGTACAGGAGCGAGAGTTCCAAAAATCTTCTGCCAGCAGAAGGCTACGTGATCTGCCTAATATGCAACTTACGCTTGAGCGAATGGTTAAGAAAGCTGGCATTGATGATGTTGAAACATTCTTAGCGTTAGGGCCTGTAGAAGTTTTCAATAAAGTGCGGGCAGCTTATGGAAGTGATGTGGATGTGAAGTTGCTTTGGAAGTTTGCTGGTGCGGTGGATGGCGTTCACTGGAAACTTATCCAAGAGCCTAGGAAAAAACAGCTGTTGTCTCTTTGTCAATAGTTAGTTATTGATTTTATTGATTTTAAGTGGAGTTAGCGAGTCAATAAATAGATTAGAGCCGCGTCTTGATAAGGATGTTTAAGTACGCAGCCACTTCACTGCAATAGATCAAAAAAGCCGAGGTAGAATTTACCTCGGCTTTGTTATTTATGGCAGAGCGTTAGAACTTGAAACGAGTAGTGAACATAAATTGGTCACCATAGAAATCGTTGATTCTTGCTTCTGCACCGAGAGAGAACAGTTCTGTTGAATGGAAGCGAGCGTAAGCAGAACCCATCCAATCATCGTCGTTATCGATCGATACGTAGCCAACTTTACCACCAACTTCTAGTTGAGGGCCTAACCATTGGCGAACACCTAAGTTCAATTCCATGCCAACATCCGCACTGCTTGAAGATGAAGGTTGAACAACTCGCATCAGCATTGCACCAGTTAAGTCTGCCCAGTTGTTTACTGGAGAGTGGAAGCCGAAACCAGCCGCTGAATCAAAATCACCGTCAAACTCAGAATCGATACGTGCGATAACATGCGCATTTGGGTGGATCGACTTGCTGAAGCCCGCACCAAAAGTAACAGGGCTAGCGCCAATACGCGCTTCGAAATAGTCGTAACTAAAGTTACTCATGGTAGCTGAGCTATCACGATCTTCATAAGCCATTACTTGACTTGATGCTAGCAGAAGTGCTGCTGCTAAAAGTGTTTTACGCATAATCAACGATAAACCTTGTTAGTTGTCATTCCGTTGGTCCAATAAATAATTGAACCTTATCTAGATTGTTCGACATCATAATCAAAACATGGCTCTACGACCAATAAAATTGTGTCGAATATTTGTCATTTTGCTAATAGCTAAGCAAATAAGGTGCCAGTGATATAGTTCAAACCTGATTCTAGTGTGAGGTGGTTCAAAGTTAACTTACTCACCAAAACTGGTTCTTCGTTCGGACATCGCATTTAGTATTGCTTCAGAATCCAATACTGAAACCCAAGAGAGCAGGTTATCATCGTGTTGAATCATAAATGTGGTTAGTTGCTGAACCAAAGCAGATCTGAGCTCGTCACCTCGCCAAGGCTTAGCTACGTAATAATCTAAGCTTGCGTGATTGACGGCTTCAACGGTGTCTTCTAATCCCGCTTGACCGGTTAGTAGTACTTTGCGAGCAACGCGTGTGTCATCGTCTTGATTAAGTTCAATCAAGAAGCTAATACCGGTTTGTTCTGGCATGATATGGTCGCATAAGATAAGAGCTAGCTTGACACCGTCGTCTTTCATTTCTGCGATCACTTCTTTGGCTTCAGTAACAGATTCTGCGCCTTCAATCACAAAGCTATCTTCAAACACTGCAAGATCTTGAAGTACGCTATCCAAGACCTCTCTTTCATCATCAACACATAAAATTAGATACTTAGACATGTTCTTCTCCTTTTGAATCAATCGGTAGCCACACTGTCATGGTGGTGTACTCACCGAGTTTGGAATCTACTTCTATCCATCCATGATGAGCAGATACAATTTGCTGACATATAGATAAACCAATCCCAAGCCCAAAGTTACCTTCTTTCTTAGTGGTAAAGTTGAGCTCAAATATGGCTTTTTGTTGAGATTCAGGTATTCCAGCGCCATTGTCCTGGAAAGATACGACGATATATTGTTTGTGCGCTTTTTCTTTTATCTGAGAGGTAATGTTGAGTTCTCCCTTCTCTGGGAAGGCATCGATCGCGTTGGAAATAAGGTTGGTCCAAACTTGCTGTAACGCAATAGGTTGGCAAAGAATTTCGGGAACGTTGGCATAATCCTTAGTTAAAGTATGCATTTTGAGTTTGTTCTCAAAGATCACCAATGTGTCTTCAATACCTTCGTGAATATCAACAGAGTGCATTATTTCATCATCTGAACGAGCGTATCCTTTTAGGCTCTTAACCATATCTGCAATACGTGCAGCACAAACGTTTATTGAGCGTAGAGTGGTGCCGGTTTGATGGTAGCTTTCGAGTAAGTTGAGTGTATCGACGGCTTGGGCTGGTGTGGATGCTAAAGAGTCCAGCATAGAGCAATCATTATCAAGGTTTAAGCTGACTAGCTTCTTGGCGATATTTCTGTCGACGACCTGTGGTTTAAGCTGATTCACTCGCGAGCGAAGCTCAGCTGTAGATGAGGGTTTAGAGGTTTGTGCGTCATGCAATATTGCAAACCCCTTATCTCTTTCTGATTGCGATGGTGATTGAGTTAGCAATTTTTCCAGTGTTATTGTGAGGTTTTCTACCCCTCTTAATATTGCTGCAATGGGATTATTGAGCTCATGAGCGACGCCAGCGACAAGTTGGCCTAGCATCGCCATTTTTTCTCTCTCAATGAGCTGTTGGTGCGCAGACTCTAATGATTCGAGTGTTTTTTGTAGCTCCAATTTTGTGTTGATGCTACGTTGAAGCCGCCGATTAAAGTGTCTCAATAATAGGTTTGTAAACAAAGGAAGCAGGTTTGAGTCTGATTGCATAACCTGTCGAAATTCCTTCCGATCCAGTTTAATGACGTTGGTCGTCGTTAGTGTTAACGCTGTAGAAAAGGACTTCTCTCCTGTAACAAAAGACATACCACCAACTATATTGCCTTTGCTGTGACGAACAACCTCTCTCTGCATTCCTAATTCATCGCGCTTGTAAAGAGCAACTTCGCCACTGGTGATAAACCACAAAAAAGTATTTGGTTCACCTTCTACCGTTAGTAAATGTTCAGGAGAGTAAGTACGAAAAGCATTTGACTCATCTTTCTCAGTGAAAAAGCTCTGCAGTGCACCAATAACTTGCTCTGCAAGATCAAAATCAGATAGCGCATGGTAGTCATTCAGAAAGCCCGCTTGATAACTTTTCATTTGGGTTTCAATGTGCGCACGGAGCAGCTTTTGTTGGTCAAGTACTTGGCTGTAGCTGAGTAAGTTATCTCGATCGTGCTCTAATACAAATTGAGTCAGTTCTTTCTGTGCGGTGTTAAACAGTACTTGGTCTGGTAGAGGTTTAGTCAGACAGTGGTCGAGACGTCCTTCATTCACCGCAGTGAGAATCGCATCAATATCAGAGGAGCAACTGATGAGTATTTTCCTTGCTTTTTCGGTGTGCGCTGAACGAGAAAGTCCAATTAAGAAATCAACCCCATCTAAATTTGCATGGTGGCTGGTTATAACAAGAGCGACACTCTGTTGCTTTTCCTCAAGATACTCTAAAGCACTCCGTGCGTCTTCGATGGATTCGACAGAGTGAATATCAAACCTACTAGCGAAAGGAGAAAGTTCTAAGCGAAATTGCTCAGCACTAATAGGGTTGTTATCTAGACAAAGTACGGCGTATCGATTCACTAGGCTAAAGGCTCCAACTAAAACTTGGCATTAACACAATATCAATAAATTACTAATACGGTTGGGAGCTATGTATGGTTATAGTGCAATCGTCGTTGCTAAGCCTCAATAGTCTGATTTATCTCAATGTTTCCACTGGCTAGTGTTTGCGTTAGACTGAGTTAAAACACATCAAGTAAAGACACTATGCAAAACTTAAAAAAATTCGGTGCCATTGGTGGTGCTATTTCTTTGGCATTATGTTGGCCATTAGCCGTTGGTCAGATCGGCCAATCGATCATTGAAGATGGTATCGCGAACATGAATGATGACATGGTGAAAGGCGAAATCGTCGAATACGATCGTGGTTACCTTTCTTCCGTTGTGCTCACTCGCTATACGGTGGTTGACCCTGAAATAAAAAGCCAGCTTGAGCGTGACGGCCTACCAACTGCGTTTGATGTTACAAGTGACCTGTCTCATGGCTTAACTAGCCTAACAGCAGACTCAAAGTTAGTTGATGCAGAGTTTCTACCGTTAACCATGCACAGTACAACTCAGCTGAACGGTAATACGGATTTCACTCTTAACCTTGCAAGTTGGAGTTATCAAAATGAGGCGCAAGGGATGCACCTGTCCTCAAGTCCCGCACAGATAACCGGTAATGTTACTGTGCTTGGCGATCTGAATTACCAGGTTTCAGTTCCATCTGTTCAAGTTGATTTTGAAAATGGTGAAGAAATTCACCTAACTGAACTCACAGGACAAGGAAAAGGCAAACAAGCAAAAGGTTATTGGTTAGGGGAACAGTCTTTCTCCTTAGAAAAACTTGATGTCGTTGATGCTACGCTTGCTCCGATGTTTCTCATTGAAAATGCAAACTACAGTGGTTACACATCGCTCAATGAAGTGGGTGATAAGCTGAGTACCAATCTTGTGGTGGGTGCGCAAAAAATGCTTCTCACAGATGGCACTAGTGTGGACAACTTCAAGCTAGATTTCGCTATCGGTGATGTTGATAGTCAATCATTCGACCAGATTATGTCCATGTATCAAAACTCACCAATGTTGGGTGAGCAAGAGATCCAAAAACTATTACCACATGTCGATACATTGTTTAGTAAAGGCTTTAACCTTTCAGTCAATGAGCTATCTCTTGCATTTGGCGAAGGTAAGTTCCGTAATGAGTGGAAACTGTCTATTCCTCAAGGAACTGACAACATTACGCAAGACCCGATGAAGTTGGTTACTGCTACCACTGGTTCTTTAAACACTTATTTTTCTGATGAACTGGTTAACTTATACCCGTTTATTCAAGAGGGCGTTGATGAGCTGATGGTGATGGAACTTTTAGATAAGACAGAACATGGTTATGAATTAAAAGCTCAAATCTCTGATGGAAAATTAAAGTTTGAAAACGGACAAGAGTTTCCTTTAATCGCACTGTTGATGCCTGCCTTGATGCAATAGACAAGCTGATACTCAAGTATTTTCAAGCCACTTGGGTTACAAAGTAAGTTTTTAGCTTTTTCAGTTTAAAAAGAGGTCGTAAGACCTCTTTTCTTGTTTTTATCCCTGCAAAAACGTGATATTAATTTCGTAATCTTTACTTAGCAGGAGCAATGAGCATCATGGAACAAAATACGGACAACGTATTTAACTTCAGTGCAGGTCCAGCAGGTCTGCCAAAAGCAGTCATGCAGCAAGCACAAAAGGAGCTAATCAACTGGCAAGGTCTTGGTACTTCAGTGATGGAAATCAGTCACCGAAGCAAAGAATTCATCAAGGTTGCGGAAGAAGCAGAGCAAGACCTTCGTGATCTTCTGAACATTCCAGACAACTACAAAGTACTGTTTTGCCAAGGTGGTGCTCGTGCTCAATTTGCCGCTGTACCACTAAACCTACTGGGTGATGCGGAAACTGCGACTTATATTGATGGCGGTTACTGGGCAGAGAGCGCAGTAGCGGAAGCGACAAAGTACTGCGAACCTGACGTGTTCAACGCGAAAACGGTTATTGACGGTAAGGCTGCGGTTCTACCAGCGATGGAATGGAAAATCTCACCAGATGCGGCTTACGTCCATTTTTGTCCGAACGAAACCATTGATGGTATTGAAATCAATGATTTGCCAGTAACGGATAAGCCGATCGTTGCAGATATGTCGTCAACCATTCTTTCTCGCGAAATTGACGTATCTCAATACGGCGTAATTTACGCAGGTGCCCAAAAGAATATCGGTCCTTCTGGTATTGCGATTGCGATTGTTCGCGACGATCTTCTTGGTTTGGCGAAAGAAGTACTACCAAGTATTCTTGACTACAAAGTGTTGGCAGAAAAAGAGTCAATGTTTAACACGCCACCAACATTCGCTTGGTACCTATCAGGCCTAGTGTTCAAATGGCTAAAAGAGCAGGGCGGCGTAAAAGCGATTGAGCAAGTTAACCGAGAAAAAGCTGCGCTTTTGTACGATTACATCGATCAGTCAGATTTCTATCGTAATGGTGTGTACTCTGCGAACCGTTCTTTAATGAACGTGCCTTTCCAGTTGGCGAAGCCAGAACTTGATGGGACATTCTTAGAGTTGGCCGATGCGAAGGGTTTGAAAGCGCTTAAAGGTCACCGCGCGGTAGGTGGTATGCGAGCATCAATCTACAACGCGATGCCACTTGAGGGGGTACAAGCCCTAGTGGACTTCATGCGTGAGTTTGAACAAAAGTACGCTTAACTAAGAGCTGTGATATAATTTTAAAAAGCGTCGCTATTGCGGCGCTTTTTGCTTTTCAGAGTAATCTCATGGAAGCACCTCCACATTTTAATGTGTGAATTTTGAACAACTACCATCGGTTCGCTATCTTTGTGGCACCGTCAACTTATGAGAACCTTAGTGAAAAACCTCTTTCTGACAATTCTATTTTGCTTGTCTTCTATCGTTCACGCTCAAGAGATCCAAGTGTGGAGCGGTATTGAGTATTCAACGGTCGCTGAGATCAAAGAACGATTTGAAGCAGAGACGGGAAACACGTTGGCAATTCGAGAATTCGATGTGAATAATATTCGCTCAGAACTGTTGCTAGCGAAGCAGACCAGTATCACTTTACCTGATGTTATTTGGGTACCTTCCGACTTTTTAGGTTTACACGATTATTTCGATTTGGCAAAAATTCCAACAAGCTGGATTGATGAAGCAAGTATGGAGCCCAAAGCTCTTGAACTTGTAACGGTTGATGATGGTATTTATGGTGTGCCGCTAGGTTTGGGTAATCATCTCGTTCTGTATGTGAACACCAAGCTAACCCAAGATACTCAACCAACTTGGGAGGTCCTACTGGAAGATGCTAAGCGAGGTAATTTTCCATTGGCGATGCAATACCCAAATATGTACTTCTTGATGTCGTTTGTTCCGATGTTTTCCGATGTTCGGGCACCATCGGTCACGGATATTGATGTCGGAGCGTTGGCGGCTGCTTTAAAGTTCTATGGGGCACTTTCAACGAATGGGATTGTGAAAGACCAGTGCAGCCAAGAACAAGCTCGCAAACAGTTTATCAATGGTGAGGTTGCTTACCTCATTGATGGTGACTGGGCGTTGGGAGAACTGAAACAGAACTTTGGCAAAGAGCTCAAAGTCAGTAGCCTACCAACCTATAACAACCATCACATGCATTCATTGAGTGGTGGTAAAGTTTTAGCTTTCAACGCGGAGGCTATGGCTAATCCTGAAAAGCGAACAGCGATGCGTACACTCGCGATAATTGTTCAAAAGCCCGCATTTATTGAAGACGTGATCATTAATCAGAATTTGATTTCGACTAATCGTTCAATCAATCGCAAATGGTATGACAATGAGAACACTTACTACAGTGATCTTTATAAACAATTGAGTCCTGCTTACGCGATGCCAAGTTCAGTAGAGATGGCCGTTACTTGGGAAGCACTTATTAGAGGCTACAAACGCTATAAAGCAGGGATGCCAGCCAAAGAGTCAGCTCAGTTTGTTGCCAACTTTATTAACGAACACTCTCAACACATTCATCAGAGTAGGAAGTCACAGTAATGGTCAGTTTGCGAAGCATCTTAACCCTGATTGTGGTGATTGGGTCATTGTTACCCGCCTATTGGGTGGGTACCAGCATGATCGAAAAGCACCAGGAAGACTTGCTAAAACAAAAAGCAGTAAAACTTGAAAACAGTAACCAAGGTATTCGAAAAACCGTCAAAGACGACCTTACATTTGTTGCAAACCTTACTCGTTGGTACTCGAAAGATCGTCTCTTGGTTCAAGGTATGGATAATGTTCTGTACTCAAGCATCATTTGGCAGAAGATTCAAACGTTTGAAAAGTTGGCGACCAATGTAAGCGCTACCTATATTATCGACAAAAACTGGAAACCCATGTATGAGAGTAATGGTTCGGTTTATCACATAGAAAACAGTAAATTACTTCAGAAAATAAGATCTGCACAGGCCATTTATAAACAAGGGAAAATGTACCACACTACATACTTTGATGAGAGCTTGGTGATGAAAGGCGGGCAAGCAGGCATCGCGTTAGTAAGCCCTTTACTGCCTTATACCTTATTACCGAATTCAGAGTATGAGCCCCAAGGGTATTTAGTGGTTCTTGTTTCTTATAAAGACCTAATGAAAGTGTCTCAACCATTCTTATTTGCGCAGGAGAGTGTTGATTTTCATTATGGAAGCCTAAAAAAGGTAAAAGGGGAAGCGAATCGAAACCTTAGCCAAATAGAGATCGACACAGATAGCTTTGTGACACCTTTGACGGTAACTATGGTGCATACATTTTCCGATATGGCGAGGAATCAAGAGTTAACCAAGTCAAAGCAACAACTGCTTAATATCATCATCGCTACGTTAGTTGTGACTTTGTGTATCGCGATATTGGTGAGCCGTTGGTTAACGCAGCCTATTAGAGAAATGGAGCGGGTTGTAAGAAGCTTTAAGAACAATCAAAGACCTGATTTAGAATCAAATAGGTATCAGTTTAAAGAGTTCAAACAGCTAATGTCATTGCTGGATTCTATGTGGTGCCAGTTGAGTTCGAATATGGAAGAGCTTGAAATACGCAACAGAGCGCTTCGTCAAGCAAACCAACAAGTTCATGATTCTAATGCTCAGTTGGCTGAGTTCAACCAAGGACTAGAGCTAATAGTTGAAGAGAAAACCGCAGAGCTCAGAGACATGCTGGCAAAAGAAGAAGCCTATCAAACGAAGCTAATGTCGCTGATCAACTTTGCTACTAGCCACGCGGGAATTGGATATCACGCGATACCGGAGGTGATAAATACGGGCTTAGACAAGCTATTTCCTGGCACTGAAATGCGTTTTAGTTTTTATAAAGTGATAGGTGAAAGGGTGAAGACCATGCGCTCTTCAACCGGGGCTACGCTGGGGTATTTTAACTACGGCAAGAGCAGTCTTAATGAAGATGAAATAATTTTGATTGAGTTGTTTAAGAAGCAGCTTTATTCATGGCTAGAGTTAGAAGACTTTGCTAGGCGAGATAAACTCTCTAAGTGTTCGAACCGAAAAGCATTTGATGAAGATTTTGAATATGCTTGTCAGTCGGTAGTACGTTCAAAGTGGGAATCGATGTCGGTTCTTGTTGTCGATATTAATGGACTGAAAGTGCTCAATGACAACTATGGCCATGATAGAGGTGACTTGTTGATCTCAAAGAGCACTCAGTTGATTCGTACAGTGCTAGGCGATGACTCTAAACTCTACCGGATTGGTGGTGATGAGTTTACTGTTATTGCAAAAAACTGTGGAGTAAAACGACTGGATGGTTTGGTAAGCTCACTAGAATTGGCTCAAGAAGATAAATGGATAGAGTTATCAGATAATCACCGCCACCCTATTCAGTTCTCTGTAGGAGGGGCTTCAAGTGAAACCGTATCATTGGATAAGCTAGTATCCATTGCCGATGAAGCCATGTACTGTAAGAAAAGAGAGTTCTACTCGGTTTGATTTGCAAAACGATACCCAAGTAGTTTGAGATTACTTGGGTATTACGAACTCTCTTAACTACTTCTCAATCTCTTCAACTAACCAGGAAATAAATAACTCGAGCTTTTGGGAAGGCTTCTGGCTTGCGCTGACTACGTAATACTTTTGTTTACACTTGAGGACAGCGCTGGATAACGGAGTAATGAGCTCACCGGAAGCCAGTCTTTTATTTACTAAAGAGAGCCGCCCCATCGCAACCCCTGCATTATGCATGGCCGCAGTTACCGCTAAATCTGAGCGATCAAATGAAATACTGGGAATGTCATCAATACCTGATACGCCGTTTTCATTTGCCCATAACGTCCACTCATCATGGTGTGAATTGTATTCCCAAGCCTGGTTATCATGTAAAAGGGTTGCGTGCTTTAAGTTCTCAGGCTTTCCGATCAGATCAAACCTATCTGCGTATTCAAGCGTGCATACAGGAAGTATGCTTTCTTCCATAAGTACCTGAGACCATAGTTTATCAGGAATGTGCTCATCAAAATAAATAGCTGCGTCAATGCCATAACCTTGAAAGCTGATGTTCTCATTGCCAGTTAAAATGTTTAACTCGATGGATGGGTAAAGCTGCTTAAATGAATAAAGGCGTGGAACTAACCAGCATTGGGCAAATGAAGGTCGAGAGTAAATCGTCAACTCTCCGGATACTTCACCGCTCCTAACATCCATCACTTCTTGATTTAGCTCGTTGAGCGTGCGATTTAATGCAATATAAATACGTTCCCCTTCTTCTGTCAGCGTTATTCTTCGATGAGAACGCCTAAATAGGCTTATACCGAGCTCTTCTTCAAGTTTGTTGATACGGTGCGAAATGGCACTTGGTGTCATAGACAGTTCTTCTGCCGCAAGGGAAAACGAGCTGTGTCTGGCGGCTACTTCGAAGGTATGAAGTTTAGAAAGTTGAAAGCTATTGATACGCTGGCTTTTGGCGAAAATATTGTCTTTAGTGTACATAACGGAGAACGACTTAACTATTGATAGATACAATGTTAATACTGTTGTTTAACCTAGACTCACTTATTTGCTTTAGAAGTTGCTAAATGTCGCCTTAATCACGTTTTTGTTTCAAATTAGCTCATCTAAAGGTGAGTTTTGATCGTTTGTCAGCGCTGCTGATTCCTCGTTTAATTGACCGCAATTAAAACAAAAACATAGGTCTGAACATGGAATCCAATCTATGGGTTATCGCAACCCTCATATCGAGCATCTTGATGATCGTTTTTGCTATCGTTAAGTTTAAGCTCCACCCTTTTTTAGCTCTGTTACTCGCCAGTTTTTATGTTGGCGGCATGATGGGCATGCAGCCATTAGAGATGGTCAGTGCAATTGAAAGTGGCATCGGTGGTACGTTAGGTTTTCTTGCCGTTGTCATTGGTTTGGGCACTATCCTGGGCAAAATGATGGAAGTGTCAGGGGCTGCAGAGCGAATAGGGATTACTCTTCAAAAAATTCGCTGGCTTTCACCTGAAGTCATCATGGTGTTGATTGGCCTTGTTTGTGGGATCACCTTATTTGTAGAAGTGGGTGTGGTACTCCTTATTCCTCTTGCTTTCTCTATTGCGAAGAAGACCAATACTTCACTTTTAAATCTTGCTATTCCACTTTGTACTGCCTTGATGGCGGTTCACTGTATCGTTCCTCCACACCCAGCTGCACTATTTGTGACTAACGAACTCGGTGCTGATATTGGTTCAGTGATATTTTATGGTTTGCTTATTGGTCTAGTTGCGTCTTTAGTCGGCGGCCCTTTGTTCTTAAAAGCTATGGGCTCTCGTTTACCGTTTAAGTCAGTACCTGATGAATTTAGCTCGTTAGAAGTTAGAGATGAAGCCCAGCTACCTTCTTTAGGTGCAACACTCTTCACTGTAATGCTGCCGATTGTCCTGATGCTGCTGAAAACTGCTGCTGAACTGAACATGGAACACGGCAGTGCGTTATACACCACGCTGGAGTTCATAGGTAACCCAATTACAGCGATGTTCATTGCGGCTTTCGTGGCTTACTACATGCTCGGGATTAAACAGAACATGGGTATGGGTGTACTGCTTGAGAAAACGGAAGGTGCCTTTTCTTCGATTGCCAACATCTTACTGATTATTGGTGCTGGTGGTGCATTCAACGGCGTATTAAAGGGCAGTGGCTTGGCGGATGTGCTGGCACAGCTACTTTCTAATCTTGATATGCATCCGATCCTGCTTGCATGGCTTGTTGCAATTATTCTTCATGCAGCAGTCGGTTCTGCCACCGTTGCCATGATGGGCGCGACGGCAATCGTTGCTCCATTACTCCCTCTATATCCAAACGTAAGTCCAGAAATCATTACTCTGGCTATAGGCTCTGGCGCAATTGGTTGTACGATAGTAACCGATTCGCTCTTTTGGTTGGTGAAGCAATATTGCGGAGCCACGATGACAGAAATCTTCAAGTACTACACGACAGCGACATTCATTGCCTCTTTTGTTGCATTAGCTGGCACATTCCTTCTGTCGTACATGATCTAATAAAGGTAAACAATAATGACTACGCATAATGTAAACACACTAGTAGCAGAATTCCCTTTGGTTGAGCGACTCATTGGGTTAGAAGAGGTGGTTTGGTTCAACCCAAATATCACCACACTTGAAGAAGGGCTGCCGTACGTTGGCTTAGGTGCTGCTCACATAAAAGACGCGAGTGAACGACTAAAACGCTTTGCTCCATACTTAATGAAAGCCTTCCCTGAAACGGCGGCTTCTAACGGAATCATTGAATCGAGCGTTGTTGAAATCAACAAGATGAAGTCGTGCTTGGAAGCGCAATACGACACTCAAATTCTTGGACGTTTGATGCTTAAACAAGACAGCCATTTACCTATTTCAGGTTCAATAAAAGCGCGTGGTGGCATCTATGAAGTGCTAACACACGCAGAGAAGTTGGCGATTGAAGCTGGGCTTCTGAGTGAAAGTGATGACTACAGCAAATTGTTCAGTGAAGAGTTTCGTCAGTTCTTTCAGCAATACAGCATTGCCGTAGGTTCGACAGGGAATCTGGGCATGTCTATCGGCATCATGAGTGCAAAACTCGGCTTCTCTGTATCGGTTCATATGTCAGCGGATGCAAGAGGGTGGAAGAAAAACAAGCTGCGTTCTCACGGTGTAAACGTGGTGGAGTACGAGCAAGACTACGGTGTTGCTGTTGAGCAGGGACGAAAAGAAGCGGAAAAAGATCCAACTTGCTTCTTTATTGATGATGAAAACTCTCAAACCTTGTTCTTAGGTTACTCCGTTGCAGGCGAACGCTTGAAAAAGCAGTTTGATGATATGGGCATCATCGTTGACGCGGAGCATCCTTTGTTTGTTTACCTACCATGTGGGGTGGGCGGTGGCCCTGGTGGTGTGGCGTTTGGCTTGAAGATGGCGTTTGGTGACCACGTTCATTGTATCTTCGCGGAGCCGACACACTCTCCGTGTATGCTGCTTGGTGTGCACACTGGCTTGCATGATGACATTGCGGTGCAAGATCTTGGTATCGACAACATTACCGCTGCTGATGGCTTAGCAGTAGGGCGTGCGTCTGGCTTTGTGGGACGAGCAATGGAAAGACTTCTTGACGGTTACTACACCATGACGGACGAGCGTATGTACCATCACTTGGGTGAGTTGTGTGATCTAGAAAGTATTCGCTTAGAGCCTTCTGCGTTAGCTGGTATGGTTGGTGCGGTGCATGTTTCAAATGACCAGGAGTACCAAGTACGAATGGCGTTTACTGAAGACAGATTGAAAAACGCGACGCACCTAGTGTGGGCGACAGGCGGCGGTATGGTGCCAGAGGCTGAAATGTCGGCGTACCTGGCGAAGTCAGGACGCTAATGTATTCTTTGCTCTGCGCTGGGAACCGTGAGAGCACAAATAAAAGGGCTCATCAATGGATGAGCCCTTTGTTTATGTTAATTCCAGAACTATAGAGATTGTAATAACTGGTGGTAACGACCTTTCTCGGCAAGTAGCGCTTGGTGGTTACCTTGTTCAATGATCTCGCCTTGTTCCATCAGACAGATGTTGTCCATGCTTTCTAGCTCAATCAAACGATGGGTAATAAATACCACGGTTTTGTTCGCAAAGTGCTCTTTGAACAGTTCCATTACCGTTTGCTCAGTGCGTTTGTCCAGGCCTTCAGTTGGTTCATCAAGAAGCAGGATTGGGGCATCGCGTAATAGAGCGCGAGCAATACCGATTCGACGCTTCTCACCACCGGATAGCTGACGTCCGCCATCACCTAACCAAGCGTTCAATCCTGGCTCTTCTAGGAGATTAGCCAAGTCCACTTTGGTCAAAATATCAGCCAGTTGCTCGTCCGTAGCCTCTGGAGCCGCAAGCAATAGGTTGTCACGCAGTGTGCCATTAAGCACATCTACACGTTGGCTAACTACTGTGATTGCAGCGCGCAGATCAGATTCGCTCCAATTTTGCAGAGAAGCACCACCAATGTTCACTTGACCTTGGTTTACATCCCAGTAGCGACAAAGCAATTGAATAAGCGTTGATTTACCTGAACCGGTTTGACCGACAATCGCAGTCTTTGAGCCCAATGGCAGTGATAGCGTTAGATTTTTCAGTACTTTTTGCTGACCATCAGGGTAGGTGAAATCAACCTTGTTGAACTCGATATCTAGCGGTTTATCATCTTCACGTTTTGATGCTTCTGGGAAGACAACATCTGGCTGAGCCAAGGTGATTTCATTTAAGCGGCGTGCCGAAGTCAGTGTTTGACCTAGATATTGGAACGCGCCTGCTATTGGCATCAGTATTTCAAAACTCGCCATAGTTGCAAATGCAAACAGCGCAATCCAAGGATCTGGTGCACGGCCACCAACGCCGTCTGCGGCAAACCAAAGCATAGCAACGAGCGTTAAACCATTCGCTAGCATCAGTAGACCAGAAGCCATGCCTGTTAGGTTAGCGTTGACGAATTGGTTGGATAGTAGCTGCTTTTGCTTTTCTAGAATCACGTTGCGGTAGCGCTCTTCTGCGCCAAATAGACTTAACTCGCTGTAACCCTGTAGCCAGTCCAGTGTTGCAACTCGTAACTGTGCTTTGTTCTGAGTTAGGTGTTCACCGTTGTGCTTACCCAGTTTATAGAACAGTACCGGCCAAACAAGCAGCATTACCGTTAGGATGCCGCCAAGCAGAAGGGCAAGATGCCAGTCAAAGAAAGCCAGCACTGCGGTTAGCGATAAGATACCAAACACGCCAACAATCACAGGGCTGATAAGACGCAAGTACACATGGTCCATTGCATCTACGTCTGCCACTAGGCGGTTCAGTAGATCCGCATCACGCATGGTTGAAACGCGACCAGGGATCAGCGGCGCAAGCTTCTTGAAGAAGAAGATACGTAGATCGGTCAGTAGCTTAAATGTTGCATTGTGGCTAACAACACGCTCACCCCAACGGCCCGCTGTACGTGCCATCGCAGCGCCACGAACGCCTGCGCCAGGCAGCATGTAGTTAAAGGTTTCACGAGCAATTGTCAGTCCTGCAACTGCAGCTGCGGAAATAAACCAGCCGGACAGTGTTAATAGGCCGATAGAGGCAGCTAACGTCAGGAATGCCAGTAGCATGCCCAGTGACAAACCAAACCAATGTTTTTTATACAGTTTTAGATAAGGGAGTAAATCACGCATCTAAGTTCCCCTTGTCTGATTCATGTTGAGCTAGGTTGGCAGCCAACATTTCTTTAAATAAACCATCTTGCGATGCCAACGTCGCGTAATCACCACGTTGGACAATTTGTCCTTGTTGCATCACCAAAATCTGAGAGACATTTTGCAGTGGTGCCAATTGGTGAGTGATCATTAAGTTAGTGGTGGACTCGGTGTATTTACCGATGCCTTCCATAACCAGTTTTTCGCTTCGTGCATCCAGACTTGCGGTTGGCTCATCAAGTAACCAAAAACGACCGTTTTGTAGCATGGCACGAGCAAGCGCAAGGCGTTGTGCCTGACCAACAGATAAACCGCCAGAACGATCAGAGATTTGGTAATCCAGGCCGTGCATTTCAACAAACTCAGCTGCGTGGGAGTCGTTGAGTACCGAATGGACTTGTTGGTCTTGAATATCTTGCTTACCCAAGGTGACATTGTCACGAATACTGCCGTGTAGAAGCATTGGGTTTTGACCAATCCAACTGATGGCTTCACGCCATGTTGCTAGGTCCAACTCAGACAACTCACAGCCATTAATTTTCAAACTGCCCTTGTATGGCATAAAACCAAGGATGGTGTTTACTAAGCTAGTTTTACCTGCACCACTAGGACCAACTAATGCGGTGCTTTGGTTGGCATCCAGAGAGAAGGATAGGGGACCGACGAGTTGCTTACCTTCAGGGCTGAAGATAACAAGATCGTTTGCCTCGATATAAATTGCGGCGTTTTGTTCAACAGCTTTGTGACCATCTTTTACTTGGTCAACGTCTAGCTCTAGGAATTCAACGATACTTTCTGCTGCACCGACCGCTTGTTGCTTCGCATGGTAAAAAGTGCCAAGGTCGCGAAGTGGTTGGTAGAACTCAGGCGCAAGGATCAGAATAAACAAACCTGCGAAGAGGGTTACACCAGCACCGTAGTAACCAAAGTTAAGTTCACCGATGTAGCTGAAACCGAAGTAAACCGCCGTAATTGCAATTGAAATCGAAGTGAAGAACTCAAGTACCGCAGAGGATAGAAAGGCAATCTTCAAGACATCCATCGTACGTGTACGGAAAACTTCAGATGCCCCTTTTAACGTCTCGGTTTCTGACTTGGTGCGGTCGAACAAACGAATAGTAGTCATCGCTTGCAAACGGTCATAGAAGTGACCGGATAAACGTTGCAGAGCTTTGAAGTTCTTGCGGTTTGCATCCGCGGCTTTCATGCCGACCAATGCCATAAACATAGGAACAAGAGGTGCCGTCACAAGGAAAATGAGGCCTGCCGCCCAGTTGATTGGGAAAACCACCACTAGGATGATGAAAGGTACCAATACAGACAACGACATTTGTGGAAGGTAGCGAGAGAAGAAATCTTGCATGTCTTCTACTTGTTCCAAAATCAACGTTGCCCAGCTACCTGCTGGCTTGCCTTTGATATAAGCAGGACCCAGTTGGTGGACTTTATCGAGAATCAGTTGACGAATATAAACGCGGATTTGTTCGCCGCAACGGTAACCGGCAATTTCGCGCCCCCAAGTACAGGCCGCGCGACCGACAACGGTGACACCCAATCCGACGAAGTGCCAAACAAGTTCACTCTTGTCGACATGCTCGATGATTAATTGGTGAAGAATGGAGGCGAGCAGGGCTGCTTGAGCCAATAAAAACACGCTTGATAGTACGCCTAGGCCTATCGCAACCATCAGCCAGCGCTTGGCCAACTTACTTTGTTGCTTAAGCCACTTATTCAAGCTGCTTTGCTTTTTCTTATCCATTGTGAAGGCTTAATGATAATTGTTTTAATGAGGCGGTAGTATACAAAAGAAAACCCAGCGGGAATACCGCTGGGCTTTAAGGATATGACACAAATGTGAAAAGTTATTTGTCAGTAAGTGCGTCCAAGAAACGTTCTGCATCCAATGCTGCCATACAGCCTGTACCTGCAGAGGTAATTGCTTGACGGTAGTTATGATCCATTACGTCACCTGCAGCAAACACACCTTGGATACTGGTTTCCGTCGCGTTGCCTTCTAGACCTGACTTAACGATGATGTAGCCGTCTTTCATGTCTACCTGACCTTCAAAGATTTGCGTATTTGGTTGGTGACCGATTGCGATGAATGCACCCATTACTTCCAAATTCTCGGTCGCACCGCTGTTTACATCTTTAATACGAACGCCAGTTACGCCCATATCGTCGCCAAGAACTTCATCCAGGGTACGATCGGTGTGAAGAATGATATTGCCGTTTTCTACTTTGTCCATCAGACGTTTCACAAGGATTTTTTCCGCGCGGAAGGTATCACGGCGGTGGATCAAGTGAACTTCTGATGCAATGTTTGATAGGTAAAGCGCTTCTTCGACAGCAGTATTACCGCCACCTGCAACTGCTACTTTTTGGTTACGGTAGAAGAAACCATCACAGGTTGCACATGCCGATACACCACGACCTTTGAATGCTTCTTCAGATTCAAGACCTAGGTATTTTGCTGATGCGCCTGTAGAGATGATTAATGCGTCACAAGTGTACTCACCAGAGTCACCTTTTAGACGGAATGGACGCTGAGACAATTCCACTTCGTTGATGTGATCGAACACGATTTCTGTTTCGAATCGTTCTGCGTGCTCTTTCATGCGCTCCATCAAACCTGGGCCAGTGAGGCCTTCTGCGTCACCAGGCCAGTTTTCTACTTCAGTTGTGGTCGTTAGCTGACCACCTTGCTGCATTCCCGTTACTAGCACAGGGTTTAAGTTTGCACGCGCTGCGTATACCGCGGCAGTGTAACCAGCTGGGCCAGAACCAAGAATTAATAATTTACAGTGTTTTACGTCGCTCATTATGGCTCCATAGAGGGCTGAACATTTCATCCGATTGTATGGAAAATCGTAGTGCTTTAAAAGCATAAACGGATTGAGCTGATCGAATTATTGGTTATAGGTTAGAACTTGCTGATGTTTACGGAGAACTGCTTTCCGCTAGCATAAAATGCTGTTCATAGTGGAGAGTTCTAGTTTCAAATGCTGTCTGTTATCTAATTTGAATGTTTAAACTAGCATATGGCCACATCATAGATATGTATGTCGTTTTTTTGTTTTTGTTGAAGCTATCAACGTCAAATTCTGGCAATTACAGAATATTTGCGTATCCTAGAATGTAAATTAAATGTTAATCAAATAAACCAGATGTGCCTCATTAAAGGAGCCAATGATGTTACATTCACGTGAGAACACCCTACATTTAACTCAGCTCAGCATGGCAGCGATTGAGCAGCTTTCACCTTCCTTCGAAGGCTTACCTCGTACTGAACACGCTGACGGCCAATATCGCCTTCGCCGTTACTCGGTGGTGGGGTTCGAAAATGGTCAGGTAGTCGATTTAAACAAAAACAGCTTTGTACAATCTTCTGATATCAACCGTTTCCAAGGTGATGTCATTCGTCAGTTTGAGCCGATTGAAAAAGGAATTCTTTCCAGTGAAGGTTTCCGAGAAATGTGTGAGCTGTTTGTTAACGCAAACCACTTACCAAACGGCCAGGAAATCGAAATCCACCAAATTCGAATCACTGCAATCTACGATGAAACTCAAGTCGCACCGGAAGGTGTACACCAAGATGGTTTTGATCATATCGCGCTTGTCGGCGTGGGGCGCCATAACATCATGGGCGGGGACATCATGCTATACAGCAGTCACAATCAAGCGCCTTTCTTCCGTAAAGTGCTGGAGAATGGGGAAGTCGCAATGCTGGCAGACAGCAAGTTGTGGCACAATGCGGTGCCAATTCGCTCTGTGATTAATGATCAAGAAGGTCACATGGATGTATTTGTGCTGACAGCGACGGACAAACGAAATGAACTTCAATCTTAATCAAATTCGAGAGCAGTTTCCGGCATTGGCGCAATACCACAACGACCGCCCTGTGACATTTTTTGACGGTCCTGGTGGTTCACAGGTGCCGCAATCGGTATTGGACAGCATGGTGGATTACCTTGGCCGTTTTAATTCCAATCTTGGCGGACACTATTTCTCAAGCCAAGCGACGGTTGACGTTATGCAATCCGCTCGTGAGTCTGCACAAGCTCTGTTGAACGCACCGTCATCCGGAAATATTGTATTTGGTGCCAACATGACGTCACTGACTTTCCAGTTAAGCCGCGCAATCAGTCGCGATTGGAAAGAAGGCGATGAGATCATCGTTTCTGCGCTAGACCATTACTCTAACGTGTCGAGCTGGCAGCAAGCGGCTCAAGACAAAGGCGTTGTGGTTCACCAAGTCAGAATTAATGAAGAAGATTGCACGCTGGATCTTGAGCATCTTCACTGCTTGTTGAATGAGAAAACGCGTTTAGTCGCGGTGACTTACGCATCGAATACCACCGGCTCGATTGTCGATATGCACCGTGTGGTTGAAATGGCACACAACATTGGTGCTCAGGTCTATGTGGATGCTGTTCATTATGCGCCACATCATTTGGTTGATGTACAAGCGCTAGGTTGTGATTTCCTTGCTTGTTCTGCTTATAAGTTCTTTGGGCCCCATGTGGGCATAGCTTACATCGCCGACCAATGGTTACACACCATCAAGCCCTATAAAGTAGAGCCGGCAACCAATATTGGCCCAGGACGTTTTGAAACGGGCACGCAGAGCTTCGAAGGTTTAGCTGGCGTGACTGCTGCTATCGAATACCTAGCGCAATTTGGTGATGAAGGTGCATCACTTCGTCAGCGTTTAGAGCAAAGTTATGCTTTGTATAATCAGCATGAGCAGCAACTGAGTGAACATTTCTTACAGCGTCTAGGAGCGCTTGATGGGGTGAACCTGTTTGGTATAAATAACGAAAGTAGCCAACTGAGAACGCCAACGTTTGCTTTGACGTTTGACAAATACTCTCCAGAGTTCATTGCTAAGACATTAGGTGAGCACAATATCTGCGTTTGGAACGGCCACTTCTATGCGCTTGGTTTGGTTCGTCAACTTGGCCTCGAAGAATCTGGGGGCGTGGTGCGAATCGGTTGTATGCACTACAACACAACAGCAGAGATCGATATGTTGTTTGATGTGTTAGAAAGTATCCTTGACGCGTAAGAATCGATGACGGCACAAACTAAAAGCTCGAGCATTTGGCTCGAGCTTTTTCGTTTTTATAGAGTGAAGAAGGGCTTATGCGCTCACTTCAACTTCATAAGAGGTAAACTTACGCACATTGATCACGCCAGTATCAAAGATCAGGTATTGGCCTTTAATGCCTTGCAATGTCCCCGTTACTACTGGGTTTTTATCGAAGTTGTGTGAGGTGATTTTGGTTGGATGCTGCTGAACTGGATAGCTCAGGGCAGTGATATTCTCACTCAATACCTCAATTGCATCATCACCGTATTGTTGTTTGATCTCGGCGATT
The DNA here is from genome assembly GCF_052037695.1 of Vibrio sp. WZ-1. Classification (NCBI taxonomy): domain Bacteria; kingdom Pseudomonadati; phylum Pseudomonadota; class Gammaproteobacteria; order Vibrionales; family Vibrionaceae; genus Vibrio; species Vibrio sp. WZ-1. The sequence goes on from NZ_JBQEQR010000085.1 coordinate 413,272, forward strand.
TTGCCTTCCACCAACGGCAATAACTCTGCAAAGCGATCTTGTAGCTCAATTGGATCACCATCGCCCTTAAGTAGCGTTCGCCAGTTTGTTTTATCGGCAATGTGTTTTGCTAGCTCGACTTCAATCAAGCCAGAGATATGACGAGTTTTCACTTTGAAGATAGGCAGACCTTGTGTCGCCCCTTGATCGATCCAACGGGTTGGAATTTGCGTATGGCGCGTGATGCCCACTTTTAAACTTGATGTATTTGATAGGTAAACGAAGTGGTCTACCATGCAGTTCTCTTCACCCCACTGTGGTTCACGGCAGGTGCCTTGTTCGTAATGGCAGGTCTCTGGCTTCATGATGCACATGTCGCAACTCGCTAATTTCTTCATACAGACAAAGCAGTGACCCTGCGAATAGCTTTTCTTAGTTTTCTTACCGCAAGAGCAGCAGTAAATATTGCCAGTATGAGTCAGGCTAAGTGTTTGACCAAGAAATGGGCTTAGATCCACTTCTTCATCACCTACAGGAAGACGGTAGCTTACCGCACCATCAAGAGTAGCACGCATTTTGTTTAGCGTGCCCGTAGCAATTATTGACATGACATTACTCATTATTGTGTTTTTGCACAGTATACCAGAATGGCTTGCTCACTGCTTGTAGCACATGTTGTGAACTGTTTCGCAAACTAGTTTTTAAATAAGTCCTAATGTTTTATGGAATTAACATCACAAGCTAGGATCTTAAGTGTATCAGTGCTGAGACGTTGGCTTTGTTTGGTTTTTTTAGGCTTGATAAAGAACTTTATTTGAAGTTCTAAAAAACTTTCAGTACAGTGGGCTGTAAAATCATTAATTATCTCGTGGCTAAATATGAAGTGGATACATAAACTCATTTTTGCGTTGTCTATATGCACCATCAGTTTGGTTGCTCTCTACAGTGTGCTAGGAGACACCCGCAAGCTGGTTGTAACACCAGAAAAATATAAGTTCTATGCTACTAATGACTCTGTAGAGGGCGGTGCTAGTCAGTCAAGTATTGAGTGGGGGCAAGGTGATTTACAGCTAAACTGTGACTTAAAGGAAAGCAGCTATGCTTGGCCTTACTGCGGAATATCAATATACACAGACGTGAAGGAAGCAACGAAAGGTATTGACCTCTCAAATTACCACACGATACGCATCAAGCTTAACTATGCTGAGTCAGGGAAGGGGGCGAAAAACCTTAGGGTGTACCTAAGAAATTTCAATGAAATCTACTCAAAGCCATCGGATGAATACACGATAAAATATAACGGAATGCAATTTCAGTCATCTGGTGTAGATCAGACAATTGAAATCCCGATTAAAAATCTTCAAGTGATGACTTGGTGGCTTGCAGATAATAAAGTTCCTGTTGAACATTCTGGTCCTGAATTTTCAAATATTACGCGAATTGATCTAGCTACCGGCGCGGGGGCTGGCTTAGGCCATCACAAAATTACTATTGAAAAGATCGAATTTGAAGGTGCATATCTAGCCCAGGAAACGCTGTTGTTCACACTGCTATTTTCATGGATGGCATTGGGGCTGGCATTCTCTTTAAATGAGTTGAGAAAAAGTAAGCAAGCTTTTGATAAGTCACAAAAGAGACATCGCCATTTAGAAAAAACAAACAGCACACTACGTGCGCAAAACTATGAGTTCGCAGAATTGGCTCATCGGGATGCCTTGACGGGTGCCATGAACAGGCACGCAGTGCGCAATTGGATGGAACAAAAAGCACGTCAAGTGAGGTGGGGAACTGAGTCATTTTCTATCTTGTATCTGGACTTAGATCATTTTAAAGCCGTTAACGATAAGTACGGACACCAAATGGGTGATGATGTTTTACGAGAGTTTGTGATGGTCATCGCCAGTTCAATCCCAGAGGAATATCGTCTTGTTCGCTGGGGAGGTGAAGAATTTGTGGTCTTTTGCCCAGATTGTTCTGTTCATCAGGCACAAGAAATTGCAGAAAAACTTCGAAAGAATGTAGAAAATCACCTTTGGATACACGGTGAAAAGTTAACTTGTAGTATCGGCGTTGCAGAGATGCAAAAGGAGCGGATGACCGAAGCAATGGCAAGGGCTGATGAGGCGCTGTATCAAGCGAAACATAAGGGCCGTAACCGAGTTGAGGTTAACTTCGGGTTAGTTCCATTGAAAGTAGTGAAGTAAACACTAGATATAAAAAAGGTGGTCATTCGACCACCAAAAGGGAAACTGCTGAACATGACTAGGGGGTAGTAGTTAGGTATTCAAATTGATTACCGAGAACAGCAGTGTAGTGCTAGATTTTTACTAAAAAGAGTCGCGTATAACGCGGCTCTTTTTGCTTTTTACCAGAATAACCAAGCGAATAGGGTAAGCGCTGCGATACAGGCGATGTTAAGCACCATACCGATTCGCATCATCTCTTGCTGCTTGATGTGACCTGTACCAAAAACAATGGCATTTGGTGGCGTTGCCACTGGAAGCATGAAGGCACATGAAGCCGCGACAGCGATTAGGGCTGAGAGGATCACTGGCGATAGACCAAGCGCCTCGGCAATGGTAGCGAAAACGGGTACGAGTAGTGCAGCACTTGCCGTGTTGCTTGCAAACTCAGTTAAGAACACGACAAAAGCAACCACAGAAAGAATAGTAATAAGAATGCCTGCTTGCTCTAGGAATCCGGCCAGACCATTGGCTAGGAATACACTAGTACCTGTTGCTTTAAGTACATTACTCAAACAGATACCACCACCGAACAGAATTAATACACCCCAATCGGTAGTTTTTTCGATGTCTTTCCATTCTACTGCGCGAGATGCGCCAAGCAGTAAGATAGCACCTATAGCAACAAGCGTATCAAACTTCGCAAAGCCACCTAACATGGCGTTGATTGGTTTGCTAAATATCCAGAAAGTCACGGTGAGCAAAAAGATAGCTAAAGTGATCTTTTTTCCGTTGGTCCATTCGACTGGCTTATGAGTAAGCTCAAATTGATGGCTCAAATCTGGTTTGGTCATGGTGTAAAGAATCAAAATTGCTATTGGCATCAGAATTAATGAGATAGGTAAACCTAACTCCATCCATTCCGTAAAGCTCAGGCCAACTTCCGCAGCCGCAATGGCATTCGGTGGACTACCTACCAAAGTTGCTATACCACCAATTGAAGCACTGTATGCAATGCCAAGGAGTACAAATAGGTAGGTGCTGTGATTCTTTTTAGCATCCAATTTGCTCATCACACCTAGGACCAACGGTAACATCATTGCTGTAGTTGCGGTGTTAGAGATCCACATTGAGAGCCCTGCGCTTACACCAAATAGCATAAATACAGCGACGGACATTTTGCCGCGAGCAATAAGCAATACTTTATCGGCAATGGCTTGGTCGAGCTTTTGTTTATGTAGAGCGGCTGCTAGAGCAAACCCTCCTAGAAACAAAAAGATGATTGAGTTGGAAAAGTTGTTAAGCGCTGTTTGGGTATTGAACACACCAAGGAACACCGCTAGTAAAGGGACAAGTAACGCGGTAATGCTGACATGGATGGCTTCGGTTAACCAAAGTACCGCGACAAATACTAGGATACTCAAACCAGTTACTACTTTTGGTTCGAAGGGAAGGGTGGTAAGTAAGACTAAAAACAATACGATATTAGCGGTTAAAATCATACTGTTTCGGGTGAAGAACCAGTTCTTCAATGTCACGGCGAGTGCGGTCATATTTGAGCTCCTTGTTCAGCGCCTTATTAATTATTATTTATGGCAAAGTAACTGACTTGTTTTTATTTATTGATTAAATGTTACTTTGGTTAAGGCGATAAAGTTGGAGAGTTTGGTGCAGCTGTAACGGAAATGTGAGGTAAGGATTTAGAAATGGGTAGTAATCTACCCATAAGATATTCTACAAAGGAGATGGGGTGTCAGATTTTGGGGGCTCATCTCCCAAATTGGGCGTGCTTTCTAACTCTGGTTGCTCATCGTGAGGAACAATAGGCTCCTGTGGACCAAGAAATTTTGGTTGGGTGTTCATCACGTACAGGTCGAGAAATGCTTTTACTCTTGCGAGTAACTCTCTCATACGCATGGAGCTCTTCTGTTTTTGAGTATCAGGTCCTGCCACCGCTAGGCACTGTGCATCAATATTGTAGGCATTAGCGATAAAGAGTGCGCGTTCACAATGAAACCTTTGGGTTACGATGAGAAAACGTTCAGAAGCAAAGATCTTTTTAGCTCGAACAATAGAGTCTAGTGTGCGAAAGCCAGCATAGTCGAGATGAATCGACTCTTCAGGTACACCAGCCTTTAGTAAATCTCGTTTCATAGTCCAAGGTTCGTTATAAGAGCGATGAGCGTTGTCGCCGCTTAATAGAAACTGCTGAACTTTTCCTTGATTGTAAAGATCGATAGCCGCATTGATTCGATGGATGTAGTAAGTGTTCAGTACTTTTCCAATATACTTACTCGTGCCGAGCACAACAGCAACTTCATGTGAAGGTACTTGCTCATAAGAAGTAAAAATACGATCTTCAGATTGTGTAGCAACCCAGCGGTCGATGGCAAAAATCACCGTGATGAAGCTAACTATAATGATCGACAAAACCAAAGCTATTCGCTTCCATGAAAGCATAAACTTGCACTTTGACTTTATCTGAGAGAGAAACAAACCAGAATTATCCTTGAGTATTAAGATGCTTCTCATCATATCCGATAGTCCGGAAACTAGAGAAGTCTATTTATGCCAAAATCTGGTTAGAATGGTAAAAAAAAGCATAAAAAACAAAAGCCCCCGCACTGCGGGGGCTATTTATTATCCGTTTTGTCTCAAAAACTAGAAGGCTGTACGCTTATAGCGACGGTACACAGGCTGCCAGAATGCTTGCTCAATCGCATCATTCAGTGCTTCATCGGTGATTTCTAAGGCGACACCTTGCTCAATCGCTTTTTTAGCGACCGCGAAGGCAATCTTTTTAGATACTAGATGGATTTCTTCCAAAGGAGGTAGAAGAGCGCCGTTGCCGTTGATTGCCAATGGCGAGCATGTCGCCAACGCACGGCTAGACTCCATTAGCATTTCGTCAGTGACACGTCTTGCGTTTACTGCCAGAACACCAAGGCCTATACCTGGGAAAATATAGCTGTTGTTACATTGTGCGATAGGGTAAGAATGACCTTCATGAACCACTGGCTCAAATGGGCTACCTGTGGCAACCAATGCTTCACCGTTTGTCCAACGAATGATGTCGTTTGGTGTCGCTTCGACACGGCTTGTTGGGTTCGATAGTGGGAATACGATAGGGCGCGCACAATGTTTGTGCATCTCTTTGATCACTTCCTCACTGAATAAGCCTGGAGCACCCGATACGCCGACAAGAACGGTTGGCTTAGCGTTATGCATTACATCAAGAAGCGAGAAACCATTTCCTTCATTTTCCCACTTTTTAGTGTTATCAAACTTCTGAACAAGGCGCTGTTGGAAGTCAAGAAGGTTAGGCATGCCTTCTTGCAATAGGCCCCAGCGGTCTACCATGTAAACTTGTGAACGCGCTTTTTTATCAGAAATCCCTTCTGAAACCATTTGTGCGATGATCGCTTCTGCAATACCGCAACCTGCTGAGCCAGCACCCAAGAAAGTGATACGTTGATCAGACAGCTTCGTACCTGCTGCTTTACATGCCGCTAGAAGAGAGCCTACGGTTACCGCAGCGGTACCCTGAATATCATCGTTGAAACAACAGATTCGATCTTTGTAACGCTCAAGAAGTGGCATTGCGTTTTTCTGTGCAAAGTCTTCAAACTGGATCAGAGCATCTGGCCAGCGGCGTTGTACAGCTTGGATAAACTCTTCTACAAATGCATCGTAATCAGGACCAGTGATACGAGGATGACGCCAGCCCATGTACATTGGATCTGCAAGGCGCTGCGGGTTGTTCGTGCCCACATCCAGTACGATTGGCAGTGTATAAGCAGGGCTGATACCACCACATGCGGTGTAAAGAGCAAGTTTACCAATTGGAATACCCATACCGCCGATACCTTGGTCACCCAAGCCCAAGATACGCTCACCATCGGTTACTACGATAACTTTAACGTTGTGATTTGCAGCATTGTTGAGTAGATCATCGATACGGTCACGGTTCGGGTACGAAATAAATAGGCCACGACCACGACGGTAAATATTGGAAAAGTTTTCACATGCTGCACCGACGGTTGGTGTATAGATGATAGGCATCATCTCAGAAATGTGGTTTTGAACTAGGCGGTAGAATAGTGTCTCATTGGTGTCTTGGATGTTGCGCAGATAAATGTGCTTATCCATATCACTTTCAAAGTTTTTGTATTGTTGGTATGCACGCTCTACCTGCTCTTGGATGGTTTCTGTTGTTTCTGGTAGAAGACCTTCCAAGTTAAATGAACTACGTTCTTCTGCAGAGAACGCACTGCCCTTGTTCAAAAGAGGGGTCGCTAAAAGAGCCGGACCCGCATATGGGATATAGAGTGGGCGCTTGTCGTTGTTCATTAGGTGCCTTAAATGTAGGGTTGAAGGATGCGTGTAAAATTCTAACGGGTTCGCCATTTAGTTGTAAACATTCGTTGATGTACATCAACGTAATGTCGCAAAAAAATCTGCTTCTAGACGAAAATATCGTCACTGAATCGAGCATAGTGAATCTTAGAGCAGGGATTTCTGACTCTGGTATACTCCCTCGCTATCTAATATCACGTTCTAATCTATTATGTCTCAATTACCTATCGATAGCTTACAAGCTGAATTTGACCGACTGGTGAATCAACATCACTTGGTGGTAGAAGCCGAAACAGGTTCAGGTAAATCCACACGCTTGCCGCTTTGGGCTGCCAATCACGGTCGAGTATTGGTGATTGAGCCACGTCGAATTGCTTGTACATCTTTAGCTGAGTTTCTAGCTGAGCAATCCGGTCAACCGTTAGGTAAGCAGATTGGTTACGCGATTAAGCTTCATGCTCACTACGATGAAAACACCAATGTTGTGTTCGTGACACCCGGAGTTGCACTGCGCTGGTTCGCGGAAAATAAACTGGCTAGCTTCGATATCGTGATGGTGGATGAATTTCATGAACGCCGCTGGGACATTGATCTCCTTACGGCGATTTTAAAGCAAGAAAAACAGCACCGTTTGATTGTCACGTCTGCAACCTTAGAGGGCGAAAAGCTGGCGAATTATCTGGATGCAAAGCGCTTACGTTCTGAAGGACGATGTTTTCCTGTCACCGTGACCCATCGCTCGGAGGATAGTCGTTATTTGCCGAACAAAAAAGGTTGTGAGAACGATGTCGTTCGAACAGTGAAAGAAGCGCTAGAAGACGAAGAGGGTGATCTTCTTGTTTTCTTACCGGGTCGTAAAGAGATCACTCAATGTTCACAGATGCTGCAAAATCTCGATGATGTGCTGGTGGTAAAGTTACATGCTTCTGTCAGTGATGAAGAGCGCCACCGTGCACTGACAGTGCAAAAGCAACGCAAAGTCGTACTGGCTACTAACGTCGCGGAAACCTCTCTGACTATTCCAAATATTCGTGTGGTGATCGACAGTGGTTTGGAGCGCAGAACCGTACAACGAAATGGACGTACAGCACTGACGTTAACCAACATTTCTAAAGCCAGCGCAGCGCAGCGAATGGGGCGTGCAGGTCGTGTTGCTGAAGGGGCGTGCATTCGTTTGTTTGGTGAGCATGCGCCATTAGAATTAGTCACGCCGCCTGAATTGCATCGTGAAGAACTTGTCGAGCCAATGCTCGCAGCAGCTTGTTGTGGTTATAGACTTTCCGAACTTTCATTCCTTGATTCTGTGCCGGAAAAGTCACTCAACTCAGCACTCCAAACCCTGCAAAAGATGGAAGCGATAGACGAGCAAGGCGATATCACTGAGCACGGCAAAAAAGTTTATCCCCTACCAATTGATGCCTTATTTGCGGATTTAGTGACTCGTATTCAGACCAAATCAGAAAAAGAAGCGATGATTGACTTGGCTGCAGCCCTATCGGTACCGGCTCAGTTGTATCAACTTCAAGGTGGGGAGTCTGTTGACGCATTAGCACAAGAAGAACCATTTGGTTGCGATGCTTCTATGATGATTCGCTTGGTGCGAGGGGAGCAACTTCCCGGCGTTAATGTTGATGCGAGTGTGCTTGAAGAAGCGCAAGGTTTAGCGAAGCAGATGCGAGAAGTATTTGAATTGCCAGAACTTGAAGTGGCGTCGCGATACAAGCGTGATGAACTAACCAAAGCCATTGCCACGTTACATCCTGAGTTGGTGTTTGTGCGCCGAGAACGTCGTCGTGATGCATTGGGTAATGGTTTGATGGAAATGATGGTCGGTCGCAACAGCCGTTTTCCTGACAAAAGTGAAGCAGCACTGATTTTAGACAGCCACAGCGTTCCCGGAAGAGGTGTAAAGCAGACGCTCAACCTTGCAACCGTGATGGTACCTGTTTCTCTGAATCTGCTGCGTGCGTTAGAGCTTGGTGAGTGGCAGCAAGGCGAAACCAACTATGAGGAAGAAGCTCCGCGCGCGACCATGCACTTGATCTATGCAGGACGAACCATTTGCACTGAATACCAAGTGCTTCAAGGTGGTGTTGCGGTTCAGTCCATCGTGGAGATGATTGAAGACGAAGCAATACTGCCGGGTTTTGCCCCGTTAAGAAAACAACAGATACAACATTGGAAGATTTATAACGCGCTTGGGTTAAATCAAGAGCCTGTCGATAAAGCCACGCTTGATGATTTGTCTTTTTCAACTTGGCTCGTGGAACAGTTAGAAACGCTTGGCGTGGAAAGCATGGAAGACATTGAACTGTTTGAAGCGGACGACATCCCATTCGAAGGCATCCCCGATTGGGAATATCAGGACTTTGTAGAGCAGTTTCCGCTTAAATTGCTGTTGGCTGAATTAAAGCTCGACGTGGAGTACTTTGTGTCTCGTAAGTTGGTTCATGTTATTTACACTGATGGCAATCGAAAGGGCGACCCGAAACGCTGGGAACTACCAAGATGGGCGGGATGGAAGGTGCAATATAAGAAAGCCAGCCGTGTGATCGATGTGAAGTAATCGCCAGCAGACAGCGAGATTTTTGAACTGGAACGGTATTTGCTTTAAATACCGTTCTTTTTAATTGTGGCTCACGTAAAGGAGCTTAAGAGGAACACCATTGCCGCTCTGTGGGTGGCGAGAATAGGAGAGTAATGAAATTTAAGATACTTCCACTTCTTTTATGTCCAATGTTTGTGCAGGGTAAAAGCCTCACTAATATTGCAACATATGAAGATAACTATGTTTTGGGTACATACACGACAGATATTAATAAAGACGTTCTGAGAGGAAAAGCAGAAGACGTCGACCAACTTCAGCAATTTGAAGTTAAGTTTCAAATCTCTGCATCAGTGCCGGTATATCGCTTTAACTCCGGTACTGCTGTGTTAGCTTCCTACACACAAAAATCTTTGTGGCAATTGGCAAACAACGATATTTCTTCACCTTTTAGAGAAACCAATTACAAGCCTCAGTTATTTTTGGCCCACCAGTCGAATATGTTGCTCTTCAATCATTTAGAGACGGGTTATTTGCATGAATCAAATGGTCAGTCGACGGCTTTATCTCGCAGTTGGGACCGCCTCTACCTATCTTTGGAAAGAGTGTCGGGGCCGGTTGAGTATGGTATTCAAGGCTGGTGGGTATTTAAGTCTGAACATGATGACATGGAGGACTTTTATGCTCCCTATAAGCTTTGGAGCAAACTCTATACTGGACCTGGCGTGATTGATGCCCGAGGTTTTTACAATTTCTCGTCGGATAAAGGTGGAGTTGAACTGGGTTATACGCACTCGATTAACGATATTTTAGGTATCTATGTGCAGGGTTATCATGGATACGGTGAAACCTTGATTGATTACAACCATTCTCAGACTCGACTTGGGCTTGGCATTAAACTTATGAATTTATAAATATTTTTCATCCATTTTGTTAATGGTGTCGCTTTTTCTTTACTGGCTAAAATATTAATCAATTGAATGCTTATATATGGCTAAGCTGTACATTGTTTGTTACAAATCTGGTTCTTATATTTCCTTTTGAATGTAAATTAGGGCATAAAAGACCATTGTCTTATATCCTATTGCTATATCAAAACAGTTGAACGATATTTGGTATATCTAATAAAAAGCGTGTCGAGGCCTATGATGGAGCAACAAGGAAAGAGAAGCATTGAATTCGACTACACAAGCTTTCTAGGCGCATCTGGCAGTAAAAAGTGGACCTTTCTAGAGGCGTTTACCACCATCGCTCCCATTTTTGGCATGATGTGGAAACAGAACATCGTGGAATTGACGGAGCCTGAAGATCGCCTTTGGGAAGCAGCATTAAAATCGATGTCTTCGCGTCAGAGTGATGAATCCAATCTGGTTACTTTGGTAAGGTTAGCGCAAGGTGAAGGTATACATGAACTACGAGTAGTTATGCCTTATGCTTTGGAAACTCAGCAAATTGAATACATTGAGCAAAGAAGTAAACTCAAAATAGAGAGTAGTGAACCGGATGTTTTGACTGTAAAACTTTAGCCTTTCTTTTTCCTCACTTTCAAACATCTAATAGAAGCGACTGATCCACCAGTCGCTTTTTTTGTCTCCGAAAACAAAATTTTCCTATTTGTTATTAATGCAGAATTGATAATAAGTGTGATGAATATAGAGTATTTACACTTAAATTAACATTTTTGTAACCTTCTGACATGCAATTGTCATAACGTGCTTCTAAGTTTGTGTTTCACAAACAATGTTTAAACGCTATTTGTGGTTGAGAACTTATTCGCATTAGGCCGAACAATCGCTCTTAGCTAAAGGAACAAAACATAACAAGGGAAGTTAATATGTCTTTGTCACGTAGAGATTTTATCAAAGCCATGTCTTCGACGGCAGTTGCAACGGGTCTAGCTGGATGTAGTAGCGATGAAGATACGTCAGTAACAAGTGCAGCTTTTGAGCATGGGGTTGCGAGCGGGGACCCAACACAAAGCCAAGTCATTATTTGGACGCGAGTCTCTACCGAGGCAGCAAACGTCGACGTAGAGTGGCAAGTTGCGTCTGATATGAATTTTTCCGATGTTGTTCAGCAAGGCGTGTTTTCAACTGATACGAGTCGAGACTTTACCGTAAAAGTTGATGTGATGAACCTCAACGCCAACACCAAATACTTCTATCGCTTCTTGGTTGGAGATTCTTCAAGTGTTATTGGAGAGACGCACACTCTGCCGGAGGGCGCTATTGATGAAATATCGATGGCAGTCGTGTCGTGTGCGAATTATCCCGCGGGTTATTTCAATGTTTATCGTGAAATTATCAACCAACATAAAAGCAAATCTATCGATGTGGTTTTACATTTGGGGGACTATATCTATGAATATGGTTCAGGTGAATACGCGACTGAGAATGCTACTACTCTTGGCAGAGAACCAAGTAAAGGAACGGAATGTCTCACATTAGAAGACTATCGAGCTCGTTATGCTCAATATCGACAAGATTCCGATTTGCAGGAACTGCATGCGACTTTACCAATGATTGCCGTTTGGGATGATCACGAACTTGCCAATGATGCTTGGAAGGAAGGCGCTGAAAACCATCAAGATTCAGATGGGAGTTTTTATGATCGTCGAGCGGCTGCTGCAGCAGCTTGGGTAGAGTGGCTACCAGTACGAGAAAACCCAATATCAAACATGCTGATATATAGGCAGTTTGCGTTTGGTGACCTTGTTAATCTTATGATGCTTGATACTCGCCTAGTAGGTCGTGATAAGCCTTTAGACTACTTTTCCATGTCCCCCCCATCTATGGAGGGTATTGCTCAGCTTGTGGCTCAGTCGAGAGCAAGCGATAGAGAGCTTCTTGGGATGGATCAGTTGGGGTGGTTAGTTGAACAGTTCACAACTAACAACTCAAAGTGGAACGTGCTAGGTCAGCAAGTACTAATGTCGAAGATGGAAATTCCAAGCAGTGTCATGCTAGCGATGTTTCAACTGTTCACTGCCACAGACGAGCAGAAATCGGCTGCGTTATTGGCCGTTAACTCTGCAATGACAGCGTATCTTGCTGATCCTAGTTCAGACCCAGTAACGTTACCGTACAACCTTGATGCGTGGGATGGTTACTATGTTGAACGAGAAAGGCTGTACCAGTTAGCACAATCCGTTTCTGGCAATTTCGTTTGTCTAGCAGGGGATACCCATAACGCATGGACAAGCGAGCTGGCGGATATGTCGGGGAATCCCATCGGTGTGGAGTTTGCAACAAGCTCTGTCAGTTCTCCCGGTTTAGAAGCTTATTTAGGGTTGGATCCGGTTGCGATTGCTCAAATGGAGTTTACGCTTCCTCACTTATCGAAAGAGCTTCAATGGACAGATATTAAACAGCGTGGTTTTATGCGCGTAACCTTCACTCCGGAAAAAGCAGAATCAACGTGGTACATGGTTTCGACTATTATAGATAAAGAGTATCGAGTTACGACTAAATCGGCTTCTACTACCGATGGTGTAACGTTAGATATTAACTAGACAGTTAACGTTGATTTTAGTTTGAACAAAAAAGTCCGCATTTTGCGGACTTTTTATTTGGTTCATTTTAACCATTCATTTTAGAGATAAAGTTAGTCGATCAAACCGTACTCTTTGCTTAAGATCTCGATGATCTCCGCTTTGGGGTTGTCGCTTAACGTGATTGGCTGACCAGTAATTTTTTCTGCGATACCGATATAAGTGCGTGAGATGTCCATCAAAGACTCCACTGGCAGGTCGTTATCACGAGCGAGCGCTTCACGTTCTGGCATTCGTTCTTTGTTAAGCAGAATATCGGGGTCAGGGAAGTGGTTTAGTAGGAATTGACGGAAACCTTCTTTAGAGTTTTCTACGATATTGCCCGCTTGGTATTCTTTCGTATCCCAAATGCGTGAAGAGTCTGGTGTACCTACTTCATCCATGTAGATCAGTTTTTCGTTACCTGCTGCGTCGTGTACGTAACCAAACTCAAACTTAGTATCTACGAACGTTTGGTCAACGGCTTCAAGCGCATCGCTGATCACGTTAAAGCCTTCTTTCAATAGCTTCTCGTATTGTGCAATGTCTTCTGCACTTGAGAAGTTGAAAGCTTCATAGTTATCCACGATGTTTTGGCGCGTGATGTTCACATCATCGGCTTCAGGAACGCCAGGAATGCCTTTCAAAATACCTTTGGTTGAAGGTGTCATTAATAGTTCTGGTAGTGCTTTATCTTTCTCAAGACCTTCTGGAAGCTGAATTCCACAGAACTCGCGCTCGCCATTTGAATAAGCGCGCCACATAGAGCCAGTAATGTATTTGCGGCAGATCGCTTCAATCTTCACTGGCTTCGCTTTTTGCACAATCCAAACGAATGGGTGAGGAATGTCCAAAATATGGCTGTCAGCAAGGCCGTTGTCTTTAAACAATTTGAACCAGTGGTTAGAAATCGCGTTTAGTGCTGCACCTTTACCCGGAACGCCTTTTAGTCCACCTTCGCCGTGCCAGATACAATCGAATGCAGAGATACGGTCACTGATCACCATGATGGCCAGTGGGGCATCAGGAGCGACATCGTATCCTTTTTCTTTGATCAGTCGTGCGCTGTCTTCTTCAGTTAACCAGTAAACAGAGCGAACTTTTCCGCTGTGTACAGGCTTGTGGGTGCGAATTGGCAGGTCGTCATTGACGGCAAGTACTTGATTAGCAAGGCTCATTGCGACATTCCTATCATCTTAATCAAACGTCATAAAGAGAAGATATCCAGCGAACAATGTGCGCTGAATAAATCGAATGAGGGCATCATACCAGAACTATTTTAACTCGCCAGAGAAAAAGCAAACGTTTGCCTTAATTTATTGAAGTACAAAAAAAGCCTCCTTGAAAGGAGGCGAGATGCAGGATGGATAACGTCGATCTTATTAGTGGTACTTGTTCACTCTGCCTTCGACGAAAAAGACTTCACACTGATAACGTTGGGCAATATCGCGCAGCATTGATTGATTCATTAATGCAATCTTGTTCGATGCGACGACAGCGCTAGCATTACCAGATTGAATAGCCTTAATAACAATTTCCACTTCAGAAAGCTGTTGAGAGGGCTTCATCTGAATGATGTTTTGACAGCGAATGTTAGAAGCAGCAAGTTGCTCAAAATCAGGGCGAGGGCACTCAGCAGTAAACAGAATCCACTGTTGCTGTTGAGACAATACAGCCAACTTAGAAAGAAGTTGGTCAGACACATCCATAGGTTGTGTTGCTTGTGCCAATACGTTGTAGCGAGAGTATGTATGAGATTGACTTTGTAACTGCATCTTACTGTTCCTTTATACATGCTGTATGTCTATACAGTAGTTTGTTTTTGGTGACTGATCAACCGATTTCTAAAAGTTGAACGTAAGATTTTCCGATGATTACGTATCTGCATGCTTTTAAGTTGCTGAAATATATTGAAATAATTGTGGAATTACTTGTTTTTATGAAGGGTGATAAATGTGAGGTAAGTAGTATTCTTTTTTCTATGTACAGGTCATTAGTACTGTATACACAGTACTTTTAGTCCATCTATACAGTGTTTTGGAGAAAGGAGAGAATGCTCTGAGATGAGTTTACCCACTCAAAGGTACGATCTCAGGAAGTGATTCGATACTGTGTTGTCGCAAACTAGAGTGCGTCGTTGTTTGATCCGGTTGGTATCATGTTTTAGAGAACAAAAAAGCGCCTCTAAAAAGGCGCCTTTGAAAATCAGTTCCATTGATTTGTTCTGATTAGCTTGCTTGGTGTGCCATGCGTTCACGCATCTGCATTTCGCCTTGGTTAAACAGGCGAACGTCGATTTTCGCGATGTCGAAGCAAGATTTGCATGAGCGATGATACTTACCATCAAGGTAATCATGACGAATTACAAAGCTAGGTTTTTTACACCAGTCACAGGTGCCTTCTTCAGTGAACATTGATTTTCTCCCCACCTAAATTAGTTTTGAGTCGCTAGGTGTTATTTTTCGCCACGCATTATGGCATACAAACGAACGTTTAGTTAAATGTCTGTTAATTTGTTTGAGAGGGAGATCGATTGCGAGCCTTTGTTTTCTAGGATGAAAAGCTCGCAAGGAAAGGGAGTACTGCTACTTTTTACTCTTTTGTAACATTTTGTGAAATGATTTTAAACGCTTGATTTAAACGCTTCATCTCATCTTCACTTCCTCTAGAATCAGGGTGGTAGAGTTTTGATAATTGTCTGTAGCGCAATTTCACTGTTTTACTCTCTGGAATGTTTTGTGGGGTATAACCAAATGTGGCGCACGCTATTGCCAGTTTTTGATTGTCAGACTGCCCCTTAATTTTCTTAAACTCTTTGAACACTTTTTCTAGTTGGCGTTTAAGTTGTTTGTTAGAAAACTGAAGTTCTTTCACCTGAGTTTCTAATAGCAGAGATTGCGACGCTTCATGCGCTATATTGGCTGCCACTTTTTTATTGTGTCTTCGGTAACCAAAAGCAAAGCCGCCAATCAATACACTCAATCCGAGCGCACCTGAGGCATACCATATATTCGTGGTCTCTGCTTTCTGTTCCTGTTCAAATGTAGCTATATCTTGTGCTTCTTCGTGTGTGGCAGTTTTATCTAGCTCTACAATCTCGGAAACCTGTTTCGCCCTTAGTTGGTTGAAGCGCTCTTCTAAAAACTGATTATAAGCTTCTTCGGCTTGAGGGTTTTTTAGTGCCGCTAATTGGTACCAAGCCTCAAGTAGATCTTCGGTGGTGATGCGATTTTGATGGTGCTGAACAAAGTCTGCAAGGAGGAAGCCTCTATCGGTTGGGTCGTTTAAGGCCACTGAAGTAAACCAATAGGTTGCTTGCGCGAAGTCTACGTTTCCTGTTAATCCTCTGGCGTAGTCTTCAGCTAATTGTTTCTGGGCAGGAATATAGCTTTGTCTTGCCGCTTGCTCTAGCCAATAACGCACGTCAGAAGGAGAGTCTGGATTGGGCTTTAACGCCAGTTGTTGCGCTAGATCGAATTGGGATTCAGGTTGCGTAGGACTTTGAGAAGCGAATGCAGTACTTGTAAGGCAGGCACTTAAAGTTAAGGTAAGGGCGATTGTTCTGAAAGACATTGGGTATGTCAGGTCTAGCGGAGTTCGCTAGACCTGCTCCGGTAATCGTTATTATTACCGATATGGTGCAACCAAATTACTTCAGTGGCAAGATCTGGATTTCAACACGACGGTTGCAAGCACGACCTTCAGAAGTTTGGTTTGAACATAATGGGCTACGTTCACCGTAGCCACGAGCGATTGCGCGACCTGGTGCTACGTTTTGTGATATTAGGAATTGACGCACTGATTCTGCGCGACGCTCAGATAGCGTTTGGTTGTATGATTCACTACCAGTGCTGTCTGTGTAACCGTCGATCACTAGGCTTGTATCTGGGTATTCAACAAGAATGCGTGCGACGCCACGAAGTGTATTGTGGATACCTGCATCTAGTTGGTATGAGCTAGATGAGAAACCGATGCCATTTTCCATGCGAAGTAGCAGTTGGTTCTCACCAACACGTTCTACTTGTACACCAGAGTTAAGTAGTGCACGGCGCAGTTCTGCTTCTTGTTGGTCAAAATAGTAACCGACACCAGCACCTGTTGCACCACCTGCAGCCGCGCCAATTAGCGCATGCTTACGACGTTCTTTTGCGTTGTCACCTGTTGCTAGGCCGATTGCAGCACCAGCAATAGCGCCAATTAGAGCACCTTGAGTTGTTGAATTTGTTTCGTACTCGCCTGTTGTAGCATTTTGGCGTTGAGTAGCTTGACAGCCGGTAAGAGCAAGCACTAGTGCAAGTGCAATAGACATCTTTTTCAAAGGAATATCTCCATATAAAACAGAGGCTATAGTAAGCCTCACATTAGGAACCGAATTATACGTAGGGTGTTATTGATATTTGTTATGTAAAAGTCAGACTGATAAAGAACTCAGCCAAAAACTATTTGCTATCAAGCATCTTTCTAGCTTGTGCTCCACCGACCCCGCGGTTAACTGATACCTTGCGTCCTTTTTTTAATCCAACTTCATAATCAGCGGTGAGGTTTTTCATCGCTTCTTTAAGCTGTTTCTTGAACGTCTCGCGGTCGATGTTTTTGAATTCTTTGTCTATGTAGTTATTGATTTTATTTGCCGACTCTTCATCAGGTGAAATGGTCGGTAGTTTTTCCAACGCACCTTCAACCCAACCAGAGACAAATGAGTTAACTCGGCGAGTTACTTCCATTGATGATGTTCCCGAACCAGCAAAACTATTGCGGAACTGTCCGGTACTTTCATTCATTTCGCGATAGATAATGTCAAAGGCAAACGCGGCAAAGATAGCTCGGTCAGCTTCACCGATAAACTCAACTCGTTTTAGCCCCTTATGGTTCAACAAAACTGCTTCTACACCAAACTTGGTATTAATACCTCGAATCACGCGCAGTATCGTCGAGCTGATGTTAGAAGGTAACAGGTGGGAAGATTGCGTCTTACCCATCTTGATAAACTCAATGTCATCTTTATCTAGACCATATTTGAGCATGAGGCGGTGCGCCATTTTTATAGCGTTTGCGGCCTCGTTTACATTGGCAGAGTTACCTAGTTCTAGACACTTAGCGATTTTCTTAAGAGCTTTTTGTTTATCCATTGACGACCAATAACAAAAACACAAAATTTGAGAAGTCGGATATATTACCTTTTTTGGCGTAAAAACGAAACACAGGACTTTGTGTCTAAAGGTTTTGGGCTGGTTTGAAGGTGTGGAAACCTAAAGAAAAGCACCCAGAGAAGGGTGCTTCGAAAAGAGGCTTGATGCTTAACTAGATACCGAGTTCGTCAAGCAGGTCATCTGCTGAGCTATGTGATGTTGTCTCTGGCTTCGACTTTTCTTCCATGCTCTTGCGAGTGGCTTCTAAGATGTCATCTGGCGTTTCATCTTCAGTAATTTCAAACT
Organism: Vibrio sp. WZ-1; assembly: GCF_052037695.1. Classification (NCBI taxonomy): domain Bacteria; kingdom Pseudomonadati; phylum Pseudomonadota; class Gammaproteobacteria; order Vibrionales; family Vibrionaceae; genus Vibrio; species Vibrio sp. WZ-1. The sequence goes on from NZ_JBQEQR010000085.1 coordinate 431,299, forward strand.
CTTCTAGCTGGATAAATTCAGTTTTATCCATTGCTAGTTCTAAATAGAAGATGTTGTTGTTCGCTGTAGAGAATGTCACTCGACGTGCTTGTGGGCGGTCTAGGTTCGTGTCAACTTGTAAGATGACCTGTTTGTTCAGTGCTAGCATCTTAGGTTGGTTCTGAGTGATGTTTGTTTGTAGCTCTTTACGGATTTTATTTGTGAAGTCACCCACTAATTGGTTCATCAGCTCACCAAGGACATCACCGACTTCGTCAGAAGTGTGAGAGATTGCTAGTTCTTCTTCAGGCATGCCCATATTTCGCATGTAATTCGTATAGATCTCTAGTGCTGCCTTTGCGGTAAAGTTAATAACAACTAAGCCAGTAAAACCACCGTCAAAAAGGACAAAGCAGCCAAAATCTGGCTTAAGACTGGTTTTGTTGATCTTTTGCACCATTGCTGAATAGTGAACTTGAGAAGATGTTGCTGAAGTTAAGACGCCAGAAACTGACTGACAAAGTTTTAAAAGGATATCCTCAGTAGTGACTACTTTATTTTTTTTCATTCTAAATGCTCAATATATTGGTCTTGAAAGCGAGTTTTGCATCAATGTAGGTGTGAATAGCTAAAAAAGAAAGCATAAGTTGAATTGTTGCAATGAGATTCTGATTTGATCACTTTTTTAAATGTTGTAAAGTGACGAAATTCAAAGAATATTACTTAACCTATCAACTTCTTCAATTATCGCAATAGCAGATTGTTGAACAGGCAAAGTAAACAAAAAACAATACCTATCACTGATCGGAATAGTGTCGTAGGGGCAGGAAGCAATGTTACCAAGATTACACTCTCAAACAGATGTCGATCCTCTCGTATTATCTTTTTTGAAAGAACTAGAAAATGCAGGATTCACAGGCGATATCGAAAGCCAATACTCTAGCCGTCTCGCAATGGCGACTGATAACAGCGTTTATCAGCAACTACCTCAGGCTGTTATCCATCCTAAATCAACGCACGATGTGTCTCTAATTGGACAACTAAGCAACAAAGAAGAGTACGAACGAATTACCTTTTCTCCGCGTGGAGGTGGAACTGGGACTAATGGTCAGTCACTAACCAAAGGGATAGTGGTTGATTTGTCTCGCCACATGAACAAAGTTATTGAGGTGAATGAAGAAGAAGGTTGGGTTCGTGTTCAAACGGGTGTGGTAAAAGACCAACTCAATGATGCCGTCCGACCTTACGGTTATTTTTTCTCGCCAGATTTATCCACTAGCAATCGAGCTACCATTGGCGGGATGATCAACACCGATGCATCTGGCCAAGGTTCTCTCAAATACGGTAAGACGTCTGATCATGTGTTGTCATTACAAGCGGTTTTCGCTGACGGTTCAGTCCTCGAATCAGACCTTTCGAATGGTTTGCCAACTGAAGGTGAGTTTGCGCATACCGCAATGAGTGTGACTGAGTCGGTGTGTCGTGAAAATCGCCAGAAAATTAACGATAAGTTTCCACCTTTAAACCGATTTCTAACGGGCTATGATTTAAAGAATGCACTTGATGAAGAAACGGGTAGCTTCGACATTACGCGTGTATTATGTGGCGCAGAAGGTTCTTTAGCCTTTATTACTGAAGCTAAGCTTAACCTAACTCGTATTCCCAAAGCGCGTACCTTGGTAAACGTCAAGTATAACAGTTTTGACTCTGCACTTCGTAACGCGCCGTTTATGGTGCAAGCGAATGCGATGTCGGTTGAAACCGTCGATTCAAAAGTTCTTAATCTTGCCAAACAAGATATTGTTTGGCACACGGTCAGCGACTTAATCACTGACGTTCCAGATAAAGAGATGCTTGGCATCAACATGGTGGAATATGCAGGGCAAGATGAGCAAGAGGTCGAATCGCAAGTTGCTTCTCTGACCGCACAGCTAGATAGCATGTTAGAAACTGAAGAAGCAGGCATTATCGGTTATCAAGTGAGTAATGATGTGGCGAGTATCGGCCGTATTTACAATATGCGCAAAAAAGCGGTTGGCCTGCTTGGTGCTGCTAAAGGGCGCGCTAAGCCAGTCGCCTTCGCGGAAGATACTTGTGTACCACCAGAAAACCTGGCGGATTTTATTGTTGAGTTCCGTGAGTTACTAGACGCGAAATCACTCAACTACGGTATGTTTGGGCACGTAGATGCGGGGGTGCTTCACGTTCGCCCAGCACTGGATCTGTGCGACCCTCACCAAGAAGCATTGATGCATGAAATCTCAGATGAGGTGGTTAAGCTGGTGGCGAAATACGGCGGCTTAATGTGGGGTGAGCACGGGAAAGGTTTCCGCTCTGAATATGGGCCTGAGTTTTTTGGTGAAGAACTCTTTACTGAGTTACGCCGAGTAAAAGCAGCTTTCGACCCGCACAATAAAATGAATCCGGGTAAGATCTGTACGCCGCTAAATAGCGATGCAGAGCTGGTAAAAGTCTCCGATACCAAACGCGGCTACTTCGACCGCCAGATTGACGTTCAAGTCCGCGACAGCTTCAAACAGGCGATGGAATGTAACGGTAACGGATTGTGCTTTAACTACGACACCAGTTCACCAATGTGTCCTTCGATGAAGGTGACGGCAGACCGTCGTCATTCACCAAAAGGGCGTGCAGGTTTGGTTCGTGAATGGTTACGCCAGTTAACAGAGCAGGGTATCGATATTCTCGATCTGGAGCAGCAAACGCTAGAAAACAAGACATCCATCAAAACCATGATTGATCGTGTCCGTCATTCGATTAATCGTCGTCATGAGTATGACTTCTCACACGAAGTGTACGAAGCAATGAATGGTTGTTTGGCGTGTAAAGCGTGTGCGAGCCAGTGTCCTATCAAAGTGGATGTGCCTAGCTTTCGCTCTCGCTTCCTCAATATTTACCACTCACGTTACCAACGTCCGGCAAAAGACTACTTGGTGTCGAACATCGAATCCATGTTGCCATTGATGGCGAAAGCGCCAAAAGTAGTTAATGGTGTATTGAAGCAATCTTGGGTTCAAAGCTTAACTGCTTCGACAGTAGGTTATGTAGATGCACCATTGCTGTCAGTTCCGACGTTGAAGCAGCGCGTTGAAGCCTTAACAACGGCCTACGAACTGCAAGCTCTAAGCGGCTTATCTAGCGAAGATAAGAAAAAGCATGTGCTGATTGTTCAAGACCCATTTACCAGCTACTACGATGCTGACGTGGTCGAAGATTTTATTAAGTTAGTAAAGAAACTGGGTATGAATCCGGTATTGTTGCCATTTAAACCAAACGGCAAAGCACAACATATTAAGGGGTTCTTACGTCAGTTTAGAAACACAGCTCAAGACACCGCGAAGTTCTTGGAAATGGTTGCGGATTTGGATATCCCAATGGTGGGGGTCGATCCTGCACTGGTGCTCTGTTACCGAGATGAATACGCAGAAGTGCTGGGTAGTAAACGTGGCGAATTTGACGTTCTTACTGCGCATGAGTGGCTTTACCCAAGATTGAGTGATTTCGACGCATTTGAACCTAAACAGCAAGCGCCTTGGTATTTATTCGCTCACTGTACTGAGAAAACTAAAATGCCAAATGCAGAGAAAGAGTGGGGGGCTATTTTTGCTCACTTTGGAGCGGTTCTTAATACTGTTCCAGTAGGTTGTTGTGGTATGGCTGGCACATTTGGTCATGAGGTGGATAAGCTATCAATGTCGCGTGATATTTATGATCTGAGTTGGAAGCCAAACTTGGATAAACTCGATAATGAGCGCTGTTTAATTACCGGATACTCCTGCCGAAGCCAAGTCAAGCGCTTTGAAGGAGTAAAACCTAAGCACCCAGTTCAAGCTTTGCTAACCTTGATATAATACTTAACCAAAGCCCAGTCTAACTGGGCTTTTTGTCAGTAGCGAAACGTTACCAATCATAACAATGATTTATTCTCATAAGGATATGAAGAGTGAAAAAGCTAGAGCTTAAAGTACCGCCCGTTGCTCTTTTTTTGCTGATGGTACTATTGATGTACTGGTTAAAGGGAACGTTGCCAGAGATGAAGATTACGGTGCCTTTTGTTGAGTTTGTTACCGTAGGGCTAATCGCTCTTGCAGGTGCAGTCGGTATTGCTGGGGTTTACGAGTTTCGTAAAGCTAAGACGACGGTAAACCCCGTTAAGCCAGAAACCGCATCGATGGTGGTCGATACAGGCATTTTTGCTTACACGCGTAATCCAATGTACGTAGCTCTACTATTGGTCATTATTGCGATTGGCTTATGGTGGCAACATCTAAGTGTCATTTTGTGTAGCATATTGTTTGTCGCATATATGAATCGTTTTCAAATTAAGCCAGAAGAACGCGCATTAGAAAGATTGTTTGGTGAAGATTATTTGGATTACAAGAACCAAGTTCGTCGTTGGATTTAATGAAAGCCCGTGGACACTGGTATTAAAAAGAAAACCCAGCTAAGTAGCTGGGTTTTCTTTTTAAGTTTGACGGCGGCTGATTAAGCTGCCTTAGCGAACTTTGCTAAAAAAGCATCTTTGCGTTCGTGGAAGCGTTGAACTAAATCGTCTACCGCCTCTTGATCGTATGGCTTAAGACCACTAGCTACCATTCGCTTAATGCCTTTACCAACGATCTCACCATCTTCTTTGAATGCGAAGTTCAGTGTTACAAGACCGCGTTTGCCTTCAACATCAAATGTTGCGCCAGTAAAATCCACTTCTGGATGAGTTAGGTCTAGACGGTTGAACTCCACTTCCATACTCTCGTAGATTACTAGAGGTCGTTGGCAGTTGATCATCATTTGCTTCTCTTCCATGAGAGGAACCATGATGTGTGGGAAGTTCATGCCTGAGAATTGCACGTAGTTTGTTACTACATGCTCAATGAACGCAGGATTGTGGTTAGTTTCACCTTCACGCGACATGTGCAGATATTCTTTACCTGCGTTATCAACTACGGCGCTTTCTTTCTCACACTTATTCTCAATATGAAGTGCAACGCCATCATTCACCATTCCAGAGAAATCGAAACGCATCTTTTGGCTTACGCCTTCTTTGCTCAGCAAAACAGCAAAAAGCAGATCGCCTGGCACACAAAAGCGTTTGTTGTCTTCATCATGGATAGGGTTGTAATCACCAGCTACGCGTTTTGCGAAGTGACTTGCTTGCTCACGAGTGAACTGAAATTGGTGATTAGTGTTTGAAAAATAAGGTGTTAGAAACATAATTTTTACGTAGTAACCAAAACTGTCAGGGATTATATGCGAATATCTGCGTAGCAATGGTCCATCCAGTGAAAACTTCACTGTATCTTAACAATGAAACGATAACGCAGCGGAATAAAGCACCAAAAATGGCGCTTTTGTATTGCACTATTCAGTATGGCTATAAATCAGTAATTTACCATATCATTGAGGGACTTGATGCGTATAAATACAATAAAGGCTCCAAGAAGGGGCCTTTAGGATCATTAGCACGATAGATTAATGCACGCTTGGCAGTAAGCTTTCTGGCATCAATGCGTTATGCAGAGCAAGCTTGAGTAGGGCATTGGCTTGCTCAATATCTGGCGCGAAGTAGCGGTCTTTATCGTAGAACGATACTTTCTCGCGCAGCATTTGCTTGGCAATTTCGATACGCTCAGAAGATTTGTTTGGCGCTCGGAAATCCAACCCTTGCGCGGCTGACAAGTATTCAACCGCCAAAATACCACGCGTATTCTCTCCCATTTCTTTCAAACGACGAGCCGCAAACGTGGCCATTGAGACGTGATCTTCTTGGTTTGCAGACGTAGGCAAGCTATCGACAGAAGCAGGGTGAGCGAGCGTTTTGTTTTCACTCGCCAGTGCTGCTGACGTCACCTGCGCAATCATAAAGCCTGAGTTAACGCCGCCATTGTCGACCAAGAATGGAGGAAGTTTAGATAGCGCGCTATCAATAAGTAGTGCCATGCGACGCTCTGACAAGCTACCAATCTCTGCAATCGCCAGTGCAAGGTTATCCGCGGCCATAGCAACGGGCTCAGCGTGGAAGTTACCGCCAGAGATAATGTCGTTATCTTCCGCAAACACAAGCGGGTTGTCCGACACCGAGTTCGCCTCTACTTGCAGAGTGTCTGCCGCGTTGCGAATTTGCTGTAAACAAGCACCCATAACTTGAGGCTGACAGCGCAGTGAGTATGGGTCTTGAACCTTCTCACAGTTGGTGTGCGATTCACCAATCTCGCTGGTTGCTTCTAGCATATGTCGATACGCTAACGCCGCATCCATTTGGCTACGATGGCCACGAACACGATGGATACGTGGATCGAATGGACGACGACTGCCTAGTGCCGCTTCTACCGACATCGCACCACAAACGGTCGCCGATGAGAATAGATCCTCGGCAATGAACAAGCCTTCTAGCGCAAACGCCGTTGACGCTTGAGTACCGTTAAGCAGTGCAAGACCTTCTTTAGGCGCTAGTGTAATTGGTTCTAGACCAGCAATTTGCAGAGCTTCTAGACCTGATATTACCTTGCCATTGTGACGCGCTTGGCCTTCACCAAGAAGCACCGTACTCATGTGAGCCAGCGGCGCTAAGTCACCCGATGCGCCGACAGAGCCCTTTTGAGGCACGCATGGGTATACTTGTGCGTTCACAAGGTCAATCAGCATGTTGATGACTTTCAAACGCAAGCCTGAGAAGCCACGTGCAAGACTGTTGATTTTCAGCACCATCATCAAACGAACGGTTTCATCTGACATGAATTTACCGATGCCCGCAGCGTGTGAAAGCACAATACTGCGTTGCAGCGTTTCTAAATCTTCTGGTGCAATACGTGTGTTCGCGAGTAGACCGAAACCCGTATTGATGCCATAAACGGTGCGATCTTCTGCAATCACGCGGTCGACAACTTGAGTGCTTTCCTCAATGGCCGGAATCGCTTCTGGATCGAGAGTAAGGTTGACAGGTGAGCGGCTCACCTGACGCAGTTCGTTTAAGCTAATATAGCCTGGCTTTAGCGTTAAATTGAGCATGTCTTTCATCCTTACTTCAGCTTTTTCAGTTCTTCATTGAGCATTGGCAAATCCAGTTTTTGCTCAGCTGCACATTGTTTTGCGATGTCATATCCCGCATCGGCATGACGCATAACGCCCGTCGCAGGGTCATTGTGAAGTACGCGAGCAATACGCTCAGACGCATCATCACTGCCGTCACAACAAATCACCATACCTGAGTGTTGAGAGAAGCCCATGCCGACGCCACCACCATGGTGAAGTGATACCCAAGTTGCACCACCCGCGGTATTCAATAGGGCATTAAGTAATGGCCAATCCGATACCGCATCAGAGCCATCCATCATGCCTTCAGTTTCACGGTTCGGACTGGCTACCGAGCCAGAGTCTAGGTGGTCACGGCCAATCACAACCGGCGCTTTCAGTTCACCGTTTTTCACCATTTCATTGAAGGCTTGGCCAAGGCGTTCTCGGTCTTTCAGACCTACCCAACAGATGCGCGCAGGCAGACCTTGGAACTGAATGCGTTCACGTGCCATGTCTAGCCAGTTATGTAGGTGAGGGTTATCTGGGATCAGTTCTTTTACTTTCTGATCGGTTTTGTAGATGTCCTCTGGATCGCCAGACAACGCTGCCCAACGGAATGGCCCAATACCTTCACAGAATAAAGGACGAATGTAAGCCGGTACGAAACCTGGGAAATCAAACGCGTTTTCGACGCCTTCTTCCAACGCCATTTGACGGATGTTGTTACCGTAATCCAGTGTTGCAGCGCCCCGGTTTTGCAGCTCCAGCATGGCTTGAACCTGCACAGCCATTGATTGTTTCGCAGCTTTAACCACGGCCCCTTCATCTTGCAAGCGCATTTCTGCTGCGTGAGACATACTCCAACCTTGAGGCAAGTAACCGTTCAATGGATCGTGCGCAGAGGTTTGGTCTGTTACTACATCTGGCGTGATGTTACGTTCCACAAGCTCCGGGAAGATGTCTGCTGCGTTGCCTAGTAGACCGACAGAAATAGGCGCGTCGGATTCCTTAATCATCGCTAGTGCTTCATCTAGCGATGTGGCTTTCTTGTCGACGTAGCCTGTGCGTAGACGGTAATCGATGCGTGACTCGTCACACTCAACAGCAATCATTGAGAAACCTGCCATTGTGCCAGCTAGAGGTTGAGCGCCGCCCATACCACCAAGGCCGCCTGTCAGGATCCATCGACCTTTCGCGTCGCCGTTAAAGTGTTTCTTCGCGACTGATACAAAGGTTTCGTAAGTGCCTTGAACAATGCCTTGTGAGCCGATGTAAATCCAGCTACCTGCAGTCATCTGTCCGTACATCATCAAGCCTTCTTTATCGAGCTCATTGAAGTGCTCCCAATTGGCCCAATGTGGTACGAGGTTTGAGTTAGCAATCAGAACGCGTGGCGCATTTTTATGAGTCGGAAATACGCCCACTGGTTTGCCTGATTGGACGAGAAGCGTTTGGTCATCGTCGAGTCTTTCTAACACTTCAACAATCTTATCGAAGCATTCCCAATTGCGTGCTGCTCGGCCAATACCACCGTATACAACGAGCGAGTGAGGGTGCTCGGCTACGTCTGGGTCAAGGTTGTTCATCAGCATACGAAGTGGGGCTTCAGTCAGCCAAGATTTGGCGCGCAGTTGTGTACCGTGTGGAGCACGAATCGTTCTGCTGGTATCAAGTCGTGGATCTTGTCCCTGGCGCTGTGTCATTTTAAGACTCCTTTAGTTTCACGTGTGTACCAAGTCTGTGCTTGGCTATTTCTACTCGAGTAAAGTGCTGTTTGAGCTGTGCCTTGTTCGAGTTGATCGTTATTGGGTTAGGTTATTTTGGTTTATGGTCTTTCTCTGCCATAGCATTGGCGATGTCCCAACATAGGCGGGCTGCCAATCGAGCGGTTTGGCTATCGACGTCATAAGTAGGGTTATACTCGGCAATGTCTGCCAGCATGAGCTTGTTTTTGTAATGTAGGATTCGGTCGAGAAACGGCGAAATGATGTCGTAACTGACCCCTCTTGCTGCTGGAGCGCTTACACCCGGAGCTGTTGCCGCAGGGAACACGTCCAAATCAATCGTTAGATAGAGGTAGTCGCAGTCGTCGATAAAGTGCTGTAGCTGCGTTAAATGGTAGCTGTGGTTCATGTAGCAAAGCTGTTTGTCTTCCACATACCAAACATTGAGTTCGTCCGCTTTCTGGAATAGCGCTTTGGTATTGCTGCTGCGACTGACGCCAATGCAAGCGTAATGAAACTTCCAATCATTGCGTTGGCAGAAGTGATGAATCTGATTAAATGGTGTGCCTGAGCTCGGTTTTACATCTGCCAGCGAACTTTCAAAAGCGCGCAGGTCGAAATGTGCATCGAAGTTGATAATGCCAATCTTCGGCTGCTTTTCTGGGTGATGAGTTTTGAAGTATTCGGCCAACCCAGAAAATGACGCCCATGCGATCTCGTGTCCGCCCCCTAATACCACGACAGGTGAATGGGGCAGCGCTTGAGCAACCGTGGCTGCGCATTGCGATTGGCTGCTTTCTAGTAAGTCGTCTTCGCAAACGACAGTACCGAGGTAATAAAGCGGCGCATCTTGGTGCCAAGCGAGATTGGCTAGGGCACGACGGATTAAATCCGGTGACTTTTTCGCGCCAATACGGCCTTTGTTTCTGGCAACACCTGCATCGGTCGCAAAACCAAGGATCGAGACGCCTTCGCTTTTGCTCGACAACTCTTCGACAGAAATATTTTTAATCACGTGGTGAACGCGTTTACCCAGTTCTCCATCTTCTGCATCGTGGCGACCTTGCCAGTGAAATGGAGCGGTATTTGGATCTGATTGAGCCATGTTACAGTCCTCCGTCAGAGACATATTCACCATTTACTATACGACCTACTAAACGTTTTGCGCCGACTTGGTAACTAAGGTCTGCCGGGTGTTCGATATCCCAAATTGAGCAATCTGCGTCATAACCGACTTCAATTACGCCACGAGACTCCCCATAACCCAATGCTTTTGCTGCGTTTTGAGTGACGCCACGCAGTGCTTCTTGAGGGGTTAAGCGGAAAAGAGTGCAAGCCATGTTCAGCATCAAGGTTAAATCAGCAAATGGCGATGTCCCCGGGTTGATGTCTGTCGCTATCGCCATTGGCACCTTGTGCGTCCTGAGTAAGTCGATAGGAGGCAACTGGGTTTCACGTAAGAAGTAAAATGCACCAGGGAGCAAGGTTGCCACGGTCGAGGAATTGGCAAGGGCACGCACACCAATTTCATCGAGATACTCAATATGATCGGCAGAAAGGCCATTGTATTTTGCCGTTAGCGCAGTGCCGCCTAAATCAGAAAGCTGTTCAGTATGGCCTTTCACATGCAAGCCGTGTTTTTTTGCTGCCTCGAAGACACGCTCGGTTTGCGCTAAGTTAAAACCTATCGATTCACAAAACACATCGACGCTGGTGGCGAGCTTTTCTTCTGCCACGAGGGGAATGATGTCATCACAAATGTGTTGGATATAGTCGTCAGCGCGGTCTTTAAATTCTGGTGGAAGTGCATGAGCGGCGAGTAGGGTTGTGGTGACTTTTACTTTGCGTTCTTGCTCTAAGGCTTTCGCTGCGAGCAGCATCTTGATTTCATCTTGCAGTGTCAGTCCGTAACCTGACTTAACTTCGATAGAGGTAACACCGCTTGCAAGCAATCCATCTAAACGTGGTAGAGCAAGTTCAATAAGTTGCTCTTCTGTAGCGGCACGAGTAGCACGAACGGTAGAAAGAATACCGCCGCCTTGCTTGGCGATCTTTTCATAAGGCACGCCGTTTAGGCGCATTTCAAACTCCTTGGCACGATTTCCGGCGTACACAAGATGAGTGTGGCAATCAATCAAACCTGGTAGCAACAGCTTGCCTTGAAGGTCAATGGACTGTTCGTAGTGGTTTGGATTCAGGATGGATTCGGTTTCTGCGCTGTCTTCGCCTCTTGCTGCGGTACTGAGTGCAACAATTTTTCCTGACCGAATGCCGACGCGAGCAAGGGGAGAGGGTAGGTAGCCTTGCTCTCCTTCTTGCATAGTGACGAGGCGTGCATTTTCAATCAGCAAATCCATTCTGATACTTCCTTTTGATTTGTACTTTTAAATGTATATACAAATAAATAGGAGAAAAGAGCATCAGTGGCAAGGCTAATGTTGCTGAAATGTGATCAAAACGAAGAAGTAACTCCTAGTTTATAGCAGGATCTTAGAGCTTAATTTGTACTTATTGCCCGGGTGGTAAAGTAGCGCAGTACTCACCAGTTTATCTTGACTCCACGTTCGGCGGTTGAGCAGTAAACAAGGCTCGTTAGCTTGCATTTTCAAGTCTTGTTTAACGCGTCCTTCTGGCACTATCGCCTCGACAGTGTGCTCTATTGCACTGAGAGGACAGCTATCAGAAAGGTACTGGTTTGGTGTCATGCAAGTAAAGTCTTGTCGTAGGTAACTAGGCGCGTACTGGCTGTTTACCCAACGCAGCTCAAGCTGGATTGGATTGCCGTCTTCAAAGTGGATGATCTCGCTGTAAAACACTGTGGTACCAAGCATCACGCCAAGTTTTGTCGCAATACTGTCATCGGCTTTGATAGCGATTTGTTGCAGCACTTCACTGTGGTGAGCGCGGCCCCGATTCGTTATTTCATCGGCAATGTTGCGAATGTCTAATAGGGGAGATTCAGACTTCTCAGCCGGATCACAAACAAAGGTGCCGAGGCGAGGGCGGCGTTGCAGTTTACCTTCATTAACTAAGTCTCGAATCGCTTTGTTAACGGTCATTCGGCTCACACCAAACTGTTCCGTTAATTCGATTTCAGTTGCGATACGATGCCCCACCATCCACTCACCCGAATCAATTTTATCGAGGATAAACTGTTTGATTTGCATGTAGAGGGGCGCAGACATAATAACTTCCTTTTAATTGACTATACAAATAGTGCGTAATCTATGCACAAATTGCAAACAGATAGAGTCATTTTGTGCGCTGATAAAAGGAATTACTCCGCATTCTTACAGTCTATTACTTGCAGGAGCTGTATCTGTTGTGTAAACAGATATCAAAATAATGAAAACAGACAGTCACGAAGGAATCACATGTTTAAGAAACTAAAAGCGTCACTTGGTATCGGATCAGCAAAAGTAGATACGATTTTAGATGAGATGAGCGTATATCAAGGCGCGACTTTACGCGGTCACGTTCAAATCAAAGGTGGTGATGTGGAGCAACAAATTGATGCCATCACCATCAAGTTGAATACGGAAATGAAAGTGGAAGTAGATGATAGCGTTAGCTACCAAACTTTCACTATCGATCAGCTGAAAGCAGTAGAACCATTTGTTATTCAACCGAATGAAGAAAAGCAAGTCCCCTTTGAACTCAAGTTGCACGATGAAACACCTATCACGGCAGTGAGCGCATTAAAGAACCACTGCTATGTATGGGTGGAAACGACTCTTGATATCGGTTTTGCAATTGATCCTCGCGACCGTGATTATATTGAAGTAAAGCCGTTACCAGTAGTCTCTCGCGTGATTCAAGCGATTGAACAAGCGGGCTTTACTATGGTGAAAGCAGATGTAGAGAAAGGTTTCTTACGTGGCAATACCTTCTCTTCTCGCTCTGGCATTTACCAAGAGCTAGAGTTTCGTAATAACGGTTTTGTTTCTACTAAAGAGATTGAGCTTTCCTTTATCTTGGACGGTGGAACGATTCATTGTTTAGCGGAGATCGACCGCTCATTTAGCATGTCGGGTGACCAATACCGTTCATTTACTTTACCGCAGGACGCATCCGGCAGCCAGGTCGCCTCAGCTCTTGCATCTGTTATCGGTTAAAATACTCTTTGTTTGTTGTTCGTTCGATACTTATATACGATAAGCAAACGAATTCGATAAATTGAGTGCCAAAGTTCAAATAATCAGAAGTACAATGCTTTATCGTTCTTTTGTGCTTTATCTGCGGCATTCTTTTTCTTCTGTTCGCTGTCCGTTTGTCCATCATCTTTGGGCAGCATAAGCGATACCTAAGTGTCGATAATTAAGTTCTAGTCCATTTCATACTGCTATCAGAATGAGATTGACTTGGCATTTTCAACTGTACATTTATTCTATGATTAAAAATGAAGCGTGATAAAAAGAGATTTTTACCTTGAATCCCATCCAAGAGAGTTCATGAGGTATGCATGAGAAGTAAGTGGCAACGGTTTGATGGTCATATACTTGAGACGGTTAGAGTTGCGATAGTCGTTATCTTGGTGTTTTCTATTCTTAATGTTGCTCATTTTTACATGGCACTTGAAATTTTTCAGAAAAATATTTCTGATACAGCTCTTCAAAGAACTACTAACTATATTTCAAGAACGCTAGAAGATGTTAATAATACGTATACATGCTTAAGCAAAACCTTGGCAGAATTATATGAGTATAAGCTACAGAACCATTATAATATTGAAGAGATATTGCTAGACCTTAAGAGTAAAAAAAAGCAACTTTCTGTTCATACTATTGGTTTGGTGGATATTAGAAATAATCTCTATTTGGATAGTTTTGGTCGTGTGCTTTCAATTGATACAACGTCGGAAAGAGATAGGTGGGTTCAAGAGTTTATAGATCAAAAAGAAGATTCTCGATATCATTTCTACGACCCAGACCAATCTGAGTATGAGCCGTTGTACTCGTTTTATTATGATCACAAACTTAAAAATCATCTTGGCCAAGTTATCGGTATTTTTGGTGTAGGAATAAACTATGAAGCGTTTTACAGAAAGGTTCAGGGATTGGATGAAAATGTCAGTGTTTTATTCTTAACCAAAGATGGAGAAGTAAGGCTTCCGAAGAAGATAAAAGGAGAGTCTATATTTACTCTTTTCCAGAACATATCTTATGAACAGTATGAAGCTGCTAAAAAGCAGGACCGTATTGTTTATGAATACAGCTTAAATAAGAGTGAGTTGTTATATATACACCATTTTAAAGAGATTAATAGAATGCTTCTCATTAAAATGGATATTACAGATTATTATGTTCAATCAATAAGGCAACATTTATATTCGTTCCTTATTGGTTTAGGATTGACAGTAGTTATTGTGATCTTAAATCTATTTAATCTTCTTTATCAGAATAAAAAATTATCACGTACAGCTTATTATGATTCACTGACTTTTTGTCGTAATCGGCAATACATCGAAAGTAGAAAGCAAAAACGTGGTTATTGGCAAGATGTTCAGCAATCAGGGTGTTCAATGATTGTCTTTGATATTGACCATTTTAAACATGTTAATGACACACTTGGTCATCTAGAAGGTGATCGTACCTTAACGCAAGTCGCGACAATAGTTAGACGTTGCTTAAGAGAGAGTGATGAGTTTATTCGGTGGGGTGGGGATGAATTCATTATCCTTTTTGACATTAAAGCTCAAGAAGTTATTCATATTGCCAATAGGATGCTGGAGAGTGTTGAGAAAGAAACGATGGTTTCATTGTCTATCGGCATTACAGATATTCTGATAAACGACAGTTTTAAATCTGCGATGGATAGGGCCGATTTAGCTCTATATGATGCAAAAAAGAGCGGCAGAAATCAGATTAAAGTACGTTAGATAAATATTTGTTTTTAAGGGAGTTGGTGCTTAAATGTATCTCTGCTTTCTTTGCCCGAAATGCGATTTGTTATGTTTAAAGATAGACTTCTTAGTCGTATGTTTTTGTAGCCAATCTCAATAGGGCGAAACCAATAATAGTTCTGGATTTGTGGCATCTCAATGGTTGGAATGCTTACTTCTTATTACAGTAATAATAGAAGCAGAGAAAGCGGTTGTGATTTCATGTCGTTTCTTTACAATGCTCGTTCGTACAAAAAAGGTGTACATCGGTATTTGTACCAAGTTTTGTACCAACAACGTTTAGCTATCATTAGCTGAACGACGAAATCATTGCTACAAATGCAAAAAACTAAAATCATGTGTTGCTTGGTATGCAACACCACTGTAAAGGATATAGCATGCCTATTATTACTCTTCCTGACGGCAGTCAGCGTCAATTTGACAACCCAGTTTCTACTATGGAAGTTGCGCAATCGATCGGTCCTGGTCTTGCAAAAGCAACTATCGCTGGTCGTGTAAACGGTAACCGCGTTGATGCGTGTGATTTAATTGAAGAAGACGCAAGCCTAGAAATCATCACAGTTAAAGATGAAGTAGACGGTCTAGAAATCGTTCGTCACTCTTGTGCTCACCTTCTTGGTCACGCTCTTAAACAGCTTTACCCTCAAGCTAAAATGGCGATTGGTCCAACCATCGATAACGGTTTCTACTACGACATTGACCTAGACGAGTCTCTAACGCAAGACGATCTTGAAAAGATTGAAAAGCGCATGAAAGAACTAGCGAAAACCAAGTACGAAGTTGTTAAGAAAAAAGTAAGCTGGCAGGAAGCACGTGATACGTTTGAATCACGTGGCGAACCATACAAAGTGGAAATCCTAGACGAAAACGTATCTCGTGATGATCGTCCAGGTCTTTACCACCATGAAGAATACATCGACATGTGTCGCGGCCCTCACGTTCCTAACATGGGCTTCTGCCAACATTTCACTCTATTGAATGTTGCAGGTGCTTACTGGCGTGGTAACAGCGACAACAAAATGCTTCAACGTATCTACGGTACTGCTTTCCACGATAAGAAAGCACTGAAAGCGCATCTAACTCGCTTAGAAGAAGCGGCGAAACGTGACCACCGTAAGATTGGTAAGCAACTAGACCTATTTCACATGCAGCAAGAAGCACCAGGTATGGTGTTCTGGCACCACAATGGTTGGTCTATCTTCCGTGATCTAGAAGTATTTATCCGTGCTAAGCTAGATGAATATGGCTACCAAGAAGTAAAAGGTCCTCTAATGATGGACCGTGTTCTTTGGGAACGCTCTGGTCACTGGGACAAATACGCAGACGCAATGTTCACAACTTCTTCTGAGAACCGTGAATACGCGATTAAACCAATGAACTGTCCTGGTCACGTACAGATCTTTAACCAAGGTCTAAAATCATACCGTGACTTACCGCTACGTATGGCTGAGTTCGGCTCATGTCACCGTAACGAACCATCTGGTGCACTACACGGCATTATGCGTGTACGTGGCTTCACTCAGGATGACGCTCATATCTTCTGTACTGAGAGTCAAATTCAAGAAGAAGTAACAAACTGCATCAAGATGGTGTACGATACGTACCAAACATTTGGTTTCGACAATATCGTAGTGAAACTGTCTACTCGTCCAGAAAAACGTGTAGGCTCAGATGAAATCTGGGATCAATCAGAAGAAGCACTAAAACAATCTCTAGAATCAATGGAAATTCCATACGAGATTCAAGAAGGTGAGGGTGCATTCTACGGTCCTAAGATTGAATTCACGCTATACGACTGTCTAGATCGTGCATGGCAGTGTGGTACTGTTCAGTTAGACTTCAACCTACCAGGTCGCTTAGGTGCAACTTATGTAGGTGAAAACAATGAACGTCTTGTTCCGGTGATGATTCACCGTGCAATTCTAGGTTCGCTAGAGCGTTTCATTGGTATTCTTATTGAAGATTATGCAGGTTTCTTCCCAACTTGGTTGGCGCCGGAACAGGCAATTCTTATGAACATTACTGATAAACAGTCAGATTATGTTCAAGAAGTAGTACAAAAACTACAAAAAAGTGGAATTAGAGCTAAAGCGGACTTGAGAAATGAGAAGATTGGCTTTAAAATCCGCGAACACACTTTGAAGCGTGTACCGTATATGCTTGTTGTCGGTGACCAAGAGATGGAAGCAGGCGAAATCGCAGTACGTACTCGTAAAGGTAAAGATCTCGGCAAATTTAAAGTGGATGATTTCATTTCATACATCCAAGACGAGATTTCAAGCCGTAAGCTCAATCTGGAGGAATAAGCTATTAAAGGCGGAAGACGCGGCCAACAGCCGGTAAAACAAAACCCACACCGTATGAACGGTGAAATTCGTGGCGTTCGTGAAGTTCGACTAACTGGCGCTGACGGTGAATCAGTTGGTGTTGTATCGATTCAAGAAGCGATCGCAGCTGCTGAAGAAGCAGGCATGGATCTTGTGGAGATCAGTCCTAACGCTGAGCCGCCAGTATGTCGTGTTATGGACTACGGCAAATTCCTCTTTGAGAAGAGCAAATCTGCTAAAGAGCAGAAGAAAAAGCAAAAGCAGGTTCAGATTAAGGAAGTAAAATTCCGTCCTGGAACTGATATTGGAGACTATCAGGTAAAACTACGCAACCTGACGCGTTTCCTTGAAGAAGGCAACAAAGTGAAGGTAACAATTCGCTTCCGTGGCCGAGAAATGGCACACCAAGACATCGGTGTTGACGTTCTAAATCGCTTGAAAGAAGACACTGTAGACTTTGCTGTAGTGGAATCTTTCCCAAGTAAGATTGAAGGTCGTCAGATGATCATGGTTCTTGCCCCTAAAAAGAAGTAATTAACGGCTCATCAAGTAATTAAGACCTAGCCGCCTTTCCTTCTAATAAAAGGTATAGCGGCTGGGTTTTGTTCGCCCTAATTACGTTGTTTATTAAACCTACTCAATGCGGAGTTATTCATCATGCCTAAGATGAAAACCAACAAAGGTGCTGCTAAGCGTTTTAAGAAAACTGCTGGTGGTATTAAGTACAAGCACGCTACTAAACGTCACATCCTGACTAAGCGTACTACTAAGAACAAGCGTCAACTACGTCCAAATGCAATTCTTCCACGTTGTGAAGTTGCTGCAGTTGTTCGTATGTTGCCATACGCTTAATTCTTTATAGTTATCAATCGTTTAGTTTAGGAGAAGCATAATGCCTCGCGTAAAACGTGGTGTACAAGCTCGTGCACGTCATAAGAAAGTTCTAAAACAAGCTAAAGGTTACTACGGTGCACGTTCACGTGTTTACCGCGTAGCTTTCCAAGCAGTTACTAAAGCTGGTCAATACGCTTACCGTGACCGTCGCGCTAAGAAACGTCAATTCCGTCAACTATGGATTGCACGTATCAACGCAGCATCTCGTCAAAATGGTCTATCTTACAGCCGTTTCATCAACGGTCTTAAGAAAGCATCTATCGAGATCGACCGTAAGATCCTAGCGGACATCGCAGTATTCGACAAAGCAGCATTTGCTGTTCTAGTTGAAAAAGCGAAAGCTGCTCTTTAATTAGCAGTTTAGGATTAAGAAAAGGAGAGCATTAGCTCTCCTTTTTTATTGCCTTCTGTTTTACTTGTCATAAACTTTCCCGTTTCCCGTTTCCCGTTTCCCGTTTCCCGTTTCCCGTTTCCCGTTTCCCGTTTCCCGTTTCCCGTTTCCCGTTTCCCGTTTCCCGTTCAAGGTGTGTTCTACAGGGGAAGGATGGAGCAGTTCAAAGAACTGGCGCAATTAGTAACAGTCTATTGGTTTACAATAGAGCCCCAGATGGTAACTTGATTGAGCTATCTAACTATCTTACTGAGGGATAACATGATTTATTCAACAACAGAGACAATTCCAGGACGAGAAATAGCCGAGATAAAAGGTGTTGTGACAGGGAATGTAGTTCAGTCAAAGCATATTGGTCGTGATCTAATGGCTGGCTTAAAAAGTATTGTTGGTGGTGAAATTCGGGGTTATACAGAAATGATGACTGAAGCCAGAAATATCGCTATTCAACGCATGGTAGAGGATGCCGCGAACCTAGGAGCAGATGCTGTTGTTGGTATTCGTTTTACCACCAGTTCGATCGTCGATGGTTCTTCAGAAATTCTTGCATTCGGCACCGCCGTAAAGCTTGTCTAGAAATGGTTGGCACTGTACGGTGTGTTGCAAGGTCATGATTAATAAGATGGATTAGTAAGCTCTTCCTCGGCTAACCATCTCAAGTAAAAACGCAGATTGTCGATTGTGATTCATAATCCGCCCCCTAACAAGGGAGGTGTATTTATGCGTGATACGGTGTTAAACAATACGATTGTGACTTTCTGCGTTTGCTTACTTGTTGCGACGTTAGCGACTAAAGGCAATCTACTTACCACCATGTTGTCTTTTCCTATCGACTTCTTGGGTTTACTTACTTTATTACTTTTATCTTGGCTTGTTTCCGGTGTGGCGATTCTTCACTTGGAGAGGGGGCAGTGGAAAGAATCTATCTTGATGTTCCTGATGTTGTATTACCTTGCTTTTGGTATTTTTTCTGATGGCAATACGAAGGGTATCGAGCATTCAGTTGGTGTAATTGAAAAGCTCAAAATGACGTTGGTTCATATCGTGATATCAGTATCTAGTATCTACATTCCTATCATTATTGTCGGAATCTCCGTTATCCACTTACTGTTTTTACGTGCTCACCTGGTTGATGTCGATCGTAGTGTTTGCAAAAAAGCAATTTACCGAAAATAAACATCACGACATTGCATAAAAATGCAATTTTGCCAGCATGCTTTTTAGGATGAATATTCTAAATTAGGATGATGCTTTGAGTAAGAAATACTCAAAGTACCGCTCAAAAATAGCATTTAATGCGACAAATAGCATGTTGTTTGCAATGTTTATAATCTGATTGATTTGCAATTTATAATGAAACTGAATGCATTTTGATGGGTAGTGTTGGGCTCACAAATGTGAGGGATGGTATATTAATTCATACTTTTCTTATAAAAATATGAACTTATGTCTTGCTACTTGGTTCTAAATTGTTACAAATATAATATAAACGTAACAGAGAACTAGGAATTTTTAATGAGAGAACTCACTCCCGAGTACTTGTTGGCCGCATTGAGGCAGGCGATAAAAACAAAAGGGCTAACGTATCGAGAGCTATCAGAAAAAATGGGGATGCCACTGTCCACCTTTAAGCGCCATCTTACCAGCACCAACCTAGCTTTAGATAAACTGCTAGAGTACTGCCGAGCAGTAGATTGCACGTTAGATGAGTTACAAAAACTGGCGAATCAACTTCAAGCTGAAGATCAGGACTACTTTAGCCATACACAAGACGAAGTCTTTTTTCAATTTCCACACTTGTATGATTTCTATCGTGAGTTACGCATGCTACGTGGGAAAGACGGCTACAGTATTCTTATGAAAAAGTATGATCTTTCAAAACAAAGCATGTCAGATTATCTGGGAGCGCTCGAACTGCTCGATCTGGTTTATGTCGACGAGGAAAACAACATCACGTTGCATGGTCCTCTTTATTATAGTTATGCCGACAACTCAAAGCTTAACGACAAATATACTGAGATAATTAAGGAACAGACTACGACTCATGAAAAATGTGTACGAGTAGCCTTGTCTCGCATGAAAATTACAGAAGAGCAATTACTACTATTGGAAGAACAGGTGGCAAATACCGTTCTCGACTTTCACTCAAAAAACGTGGTTGCTGAGAATTTCAATGTATCGGACTTTACCAATGTTTTGTTGATTGCGGGGCCACATCAACCTGTTACTTTTTCGGATGGTATTATTCAAACGGAAGAAAACTTTATCGATGATATTCGTTATGCGATAGCCTCGGCAGGTGATAAACCTAGCTTATCTATATAAACGCCTATCGATTTTTCGCACCTTCTTCATGGGACGAATTTGTTGAGCTCAATCCGATACGACTTTAGGTTGGATTAGAAAGCTAAGTTAAAAGTTGTATGGTATGGAGATCTATATCATTATTTTGGCTGACTATTAAAGCAATTACAGATGTTTATCGTTACTATTCCTTATATTAATTGTGGTATTGGTTGCTGCACATAAGCAACCGGGTATGCCCGCTAGTTGGTTAGGAGTTGTAACGGTGAATTCATTTCGTTGGGATAAGTATTTTGAAACTGGGATAGACCTAGTCGATGAGCAGCACCAGTATCTCGTAGAATTCATAAATAAATATGGTGAGCTCATCGCGCACAACAACATATCACTGCAAGATATTCAATTAGCTTTATTTGAGCTTTCTCGCTACGCAGAGTTCCACTTCAAAGAAGAAGAAAACCTAATGCGAGAAGTTGGAGTCCACTACGATCACATTCAAAAGCATATACAGGTTCATCGTTCTTTCATGACAGACATTGTCAGTATGCAAAGCTTTATTAGTGATGAGAACAAAAAAGCAGCGGAGCAACTTCTTGATTTTCTAATTCATTGGTTGGCATACCATATTCTGGGCATTGACCAAAATATGGCTCGTCAAGTTGAAGCGATCAAAAATGGTAGCTCAGCGTTGGAAGCTTATGAAGCCGAAGAGCGTAAAGCTGACGACTCTACAGAGCCTTTGCTTGAGGCATTAAGCGCACTCTTTCTCCAAGTGTCAGAGCGAAATCGTGAGTTATTGAAGCTTAACTTGGTACTAGAAGAAAAAGTAGCCGAGCGAACTAAACAGCTATCTCAAGCCAATAAGCAACTGGAAGAACTATCACTCACTGACTCGTTGACTGGGTTACCTAATCGTCGCTCAGCAATTCGTACGCTTAAAGATTGTTGGCAAGAGCAGGATATGGAGCTAGAGCCTTTAGTTTGTATCATGATTGATGCTGATTATTTTAAACAGGTGAATGACACCTGTGGCCATGATGCTGGAGATATTGTGCTCTGTGAGTTGGCCAAGGCGTTAAGACATTATTTCAGAAGTGATGATATTGTCTGTCGTCTAGGTGGTGATGAATTCTTAGTAATTTGTCCAGAAACACAGCTAAAAGGCGGTTTACATGTCGCTGAAGCGGTAAGAAAGCAAATTTCTCATATCCTCATACCAACAGGTCTTGAGCCTTGGCGAGGCAGTATAAGCGTGGGTGTTGCTGAGCGTCGCAACGAAATGAAAACGTATACTGATCTCATCAAAGCTGCCGATGAGTCTGTCTATTTAGCTAAACAAAATGGCAAAAACACAGTGTGCTCAGTCCAAGAGCCATCGCTGTGATTAAGTAAGTAAAAACACAACCATAGTGTATCTAAAAACGCACTCGAGTTTATTGAGTGCGGTATCAAGGTTTGTATGGTTAGTTGTTTTTTTGCGTTTTTGCCTTCTTTTTATTCAATAACCTCTTCTTTTCGTAATTCAATTTGGCATTGGTGGCTGGTTTGGCTACTATGTACAGCTATCAAAAAACCAATCACTCCTTTATGGACACTACCAATAGGTAGATGAGGAAACGATGCAACATCTAGAAGAGATCATTGCTAACGCGAGTGCAGCAATTGAAGCTGCAGAATCGCTAGTCGTACTTGATGAAGTGCGTGTTCAGTATCTAGGTAAAAAAGGTGAGCTAACGGCTCAACTTCAAAGCCTAGGTAAACTACCACCAGAAGAGCGCCGTGAAGCTGGTCAAGAGATCAACAAAGCGAAAGGCGTAGTTCAGCAAGCTATCGCAGCTCGTAAAGATGCACTACAACGTGCAGAGCTAGAAGCGAAGCTAGCAGCAGAAACGATTGACGTGACACTACCAGGTCGTCGTATCGAGAACGGTGGTCTACACCCAGTTACTCGTACTGTTGAGCGTATTGAGAAGTTCTTTGGCGAACTTGGCTTTAACACAGAGTCTGGTCCAGAAATCGAAGATGCATTCCACAACTTTGATGCACTAAACATCGCAGCTGATCACCCAGCGCGTACTGACCACGATACTTTCTTCTTCAACCCAGATTTGATGCTTCGTACTCATACGTCAGGCGTACAGATCCGTACGATGGAAAATGGTAAACCACCATTCCGTTTCATCGCACCAGGCCGTGTATACCGTAACGACTACGACCAAACACACACGCCAATGTTCCACCAAGTGGAAGGTATGCTGGTTGATGAGAACGTAAACTTCGCACAGCTGAAAGGTATCCTGCACGATTTCCTATGTAACTTCTTCGAAGAGGAAGTGGAAGTACGTTTCCGTCCATCTTACTTCCCATTCACAGAGCCTTCTGCAGAAGTTGACGTGAAAGGCAAAAACGGTAAATGGCTAGAAGTACTGGGTTGCGGTATGGTTCACCCGAACGTACTACGTAGCGTAGGCATCGACCCTGAAAAATACTCTGGTTTCGCATTCGGTATGGGTGTTGAGCGTCTAACAATGCTTCGTTACGGCGTAAACGACCTACGTGCGTTCTTCGAGAACGATCTTCGTTTCCTAAAACAGTTCAAGTAATCCAGGGGATAAATCACTATGAAATTCAGCGAATCATGGCTTCGTGAGTGGGTTAGTCCTTCGATTACCACTGACGAACTAACTCACCAAATTACAATGGCGGGTCTAGAAGTTGATGACGTGCTACCTGTAGCAGGTACGTTCAACGGCGTTAAAGTTGGTCACGTTGTTGAATGTGGTCAACACCCAGATGCAGACAAGCTGCGCGTGACTAAAGTTGACGTGGGTGAAGAAGAGCTTCTAGACATCGTTTGTGGCGCATCTAACTGTCGCCAAGGTCTGAAAGTAGCAGTAGCAACGGTTGGTGCTGTTCTTCCAGGCGATTTCAAAATCAAAAAAGCGAAACTACGTGGTCAACCTTCTCACGGCATGCTTTGTTCATTCACTGAACTGGGTATCGACGTTGAGTCAGACGGCATCATGGAGCTAGCAGAAGACGCAGTAATCGGTACCGATTTCCGTGAATTCCTAGGTCTAGATGACGTAACAGTAGACGTAGACCTAACAGCGAACCGCGCTGACTGTTTCAGCATTCGTGGTCTAGCTCGTGAAGTTGGCGTACTAAACCGCGCTGACGTGACTGAGCCATCAGTAGAAGCAGTAGCGGCTTCAATCGAAGACAAAGTGTCTATCGAAGTGAAAGCGCCAGCTGCGTGTCCACGTTACCTAGGTCGTGTGGTTAAGAACGTAAACGTTCAAGCAGAAACGCCACTATGGATGCAAGAGAAATTGCGTCGTTGTGGTATCCGCTCTATCGACCCTGTAGTAGACATCACTAACTACGTTCTTCTAGAGCAAGGCCAACCAATGCACGCATTCGATCTAGCGAAGATCGAAGGTGGCATCGTCGTTCGTATGGCTGAGCAAGGTGAGAAGCTAACACTTCTTGACGGCAGCGAAGCAGAACTAAACGCAGATACACTAGTAGTAGCAGACCACAATAAAGCACTTGCAATCGCAGGTATCTTTGGTGGTGAAGAGTCTGGTGTAACCACTGAGACTAAAGATGTTCTACTAGAGTGTGCATTCTTTGCACCTGACCATATCCGTGGTCGCGCACGTAACTACGGTCTTCACACTGATTCTTCAATGCGTTTCGAACGTGGTGTGGATTACGCACTGCAAGTAAGCGCAATGGATCGTGCAACTCAGCTTCTTGTTGAAATCTGTGGCGGTGAAGTAGCACCTGTTGTTGCTGTAGAGTCTGAAGCAGACCTACCTAAACCAAACAAAGTTGCTCTACGTCGCACTAAACTAGACAACCTACTAGGTCACCACATCGCTGATGCTGACGTAGTAGAAATCCTAGAGCGTCTAGGTTTGACTGTTGAAGCTTCAGAAGAAGGTTGGCTAGCAGTAGCACCAACATGGCGTTTCGATATCGCTATCGAGCAAGACCTGATTGAAGAAGTTGGCCGTATCTACGGTTACGACAACATTCCTAACCAACACCCAGCAGCAGCACTTAAGATGCACAACCACGTTGAAGCGGATCTTCCACTGAAACGCGTTCGTGATCTTCTTGTTGACCGTGGTTACCACGAAGCAATTACATACAGCTTCGTTGAGCCTGAACAACAAAAGCTAGTTGTACCTGGTGTTGAGCCTCTAGTGCTTCCAAACCCAATTTCTGCAGACATGTCAGCAATGCGTCTTGGTCTTATCCAAGGCCTGCTGAACACGGTTGTTCACAACCAGAAGCGTCAACAGCCCCGCGTTCGTCTATTCGAATACGGCCTACGTTTCATCCCATGTGAATCTGCAGAAAACGGCATGCGCCAAGAGCCAATGCTTGCAGGTGTTATCGCAGGTACTCGCGGTGAAGAGCACTGGGATATCGAAACTAACACTGTTGATTTCTTCGACCTTAAGGGCGATTTAGAAGCGATTCTAGAGCTATCTGCTAACGAAAAAGCATACTCTTTCGCTGCAGCTAAGCACCCAGCACTTCACCCAGGTCAATCTGCGGCAATCATTGTAGATGGCAAAGATGTGGGCGTGATCGGTACAGTTCACCCTGAGCTTGAGCGTAAGTTCGGTCTAAACGGTCGTACTATCGTATTCGAAATCGAATGGTCTGCAATCAACAGCAAAGTGATCCCAGAAGCGGTAGCACTTTCTAAGTTCCCTTCAAACCGTCGTGATATCGCGGTAGTAGTGGACGAAGCTGTAGCATCTGGTGACATCGTTAACGCTTGTCTAGAGCAAGGTGGCGAGTTCCTTAAAGATGCGAAACTGTTCGACGTTTACGTAGGTAAAGGCGTTGAAGAAGGTAAGAAGAGCCTAGCAATCGCTCTGACTCTACAGTCACTTGAGCGTACGCTTGAAGATGCAGATATCGCTGGTGCGGTTGACGCTATCGTTGCTCACGTTTCTGAGAAGTTTGGTGCGTCTCTGCGTGACTAATATCACGTAACGTATCTTCTTAAGAAATGAAAACCCTGCCAGTTTGGCAGGGTTTTTTGTATTTTGGGAATAGGGAATAGGGAATAGGGAATAGCTAGAGCCAAATTGTCTCCACTTTTATCCTCTCACCTTCGAAGCAAATCTTATTCACACCGATCTTTTCCGTTTGGTTATATTCATCGACACTGTGGTCAAATCCGTATGCCGTCGCAGGTGCCATGTATTGAGTGATCCCTTTTCGCGTTACAGTAAGTGCATCATGGCCGTGTCCGCAGAGAACGTCGCGAACTTGATGCTTACCTAGCAGCTTCAGTAAGCTAGCGTCGTTCTCTAGGCAAATGGCTTGCATCCAATCTGAACCGACAGGAATAATAGGGTGGTGGACAACAACGATTGGGTTGGTTGTATGGCGAAGCTGCTTTGTTAGACGTGCTACTTCACGTCTATCGACACGACCTGTCCCCAGAGGGTGGCGCTTATCCAATGGTTTAGCACTGGAATCTAAGAACAATACCTCACGGTTGTTGATTCTCGCTTTATCGGTAACTTTGATACAACTGCCACGGAGCTCTTTTTCCATTAATTTAGAGTCATCATGGTTACCAGCAATCGCAAAGATGTACTTATCTTGGATGTGTTCTTCTACAAAGCTTAGTAGAGCGTGGTAATCACCAGCTTTGGGATGGCAACAAAGATCACCAGTAAGCAAAGGGTATCGCAGGATGATTCGTTGTGAACAAAACGTAGGGCTTTGCGCAGGTTTTCAAAGCTAGATTGATCACTTAAATGGCAATCGCTGATCTGGATAATTGATTTCATACTGATTATCGGTAAGAGTATAACTCTCGCTGTGTTTGTCTGTCATTTAACCGCTTTCTTTAGTGGAAAGATAGTGGTATCACCTTGCCATGTTGCTAAGACCTAGGACTTCTTCGTTTAGAAAGGGACTGCAGTATATGGGCAAAAATACTCTAAATGTGGTTCAGTCGTTAAGATGCTCGATGCTTTCAAACTACTGAAAAATTAGAAAGTTTTTTGTCAATTGTTTGTAAAATGACCTGTATCTGATATTTTTATTAAATAGTTATTAATGCTAACATTTTGTTTTTGTGCAGTGTGTTTATCTGCGTCGGTGGTTTTTTGGAAGATAAATGCAAAGAAAAATATTGGGTTATTGAAAGGTATAATGTTTTACCTGCGAGATAAAGCATATATTAGCAAAGAAAAAAGTTGGCGAAAATCATAAGCTTGGCATACACTTCCTGATGTAACCCCGATATGTTGTTGAATTGGTAGGGTAAAACTGCTCTGGCGCTACGCTAAGGTAGCATTGTTTAACATAGCTTTGAGGAAAGTTTTATGGCGCTCACAAAAGCCGAACTTGCAGAAAACCTGTTTGATAAATTGGGATTTAGTAAACGGGACGCCAAGGAAACGGTGGAAGTGTTTTTTGAAGAAATTCGTAAGGCACTCGAAAGTGGCGAACAGGTAAAACTGTCAGGTTTTGGTAATTTTGACCTTCGTGACAAAAACGAACGACCTGGTCGTAACCCGAAAACTGGTGAAGATATTCCAATTACTGCTCGACGAGTCGTTACGTTCCGCCCGGGTCAGAAGTTAAAAGCTCGCGTAGAGAACATAAAGATTGACCAGTAAGCCATGTGACATGGAATGAGACCACGCTTTGCCGTGGTCTTTTTGTCTTTAGGTTTCAAAAGAACAAATAAAAAACCACCGCAATTGCGGTGGTTTTTAGTTTCAGGATAAGTCTATTAGTTTAAGCGGCTTCTAAGTGAGTGGTTAGATATGGATGCCAAGCGTCTTGGTACAAGTTTTTAGATTGAGCACGCATGTTTTTAATCGATGCCGTCTCGATGTCGTTAAGGCTACGACCCTCGACTAGCGCTTGACGTTCTAGGTTCTGAATTTGTTCGTATAAATCATGTTCAGGACCGTTCTTAACATCAGCGATTGCTTTTAGGTGTAATTGAACTTCGGCAATAAGGTTGGTTTTAGGGAGACGAACTAACAGGTTCAAGTCTCGGTAGCCAGAAACAGTTGGTTTTTTAAAGCGGTTTTTTACTTTTACAATCGTTGTTTCACGCTCCAATGCTTCATACACAGATACTAAGCTTGCTACGTCATCTGCAACGATGGTCGCACGTGCTAAGTCAGTAATGCGCTCTACTTGGCCGTCAAGCTCGAGAGCGATTTTTTCTTGGGCACGTTGCTGAGATTTAACGCCAGCAAAGTAAGGCTGAGCATCGGTAAGAAGGGCCGTGCTTTTACAGATGGTTTCTAGCTCGAATTGTGCTTGGTGAGCTTTGCTGTAAAGGATGTCGAAATCTGAATAAGGTTGAGTTGGTTTGGAGTCGATTGACTGAATGCCATACAAACCACTAAGGCTATGCTTGAACAATTTTGAGCAGACTTCGTTTTGGCCAGCAGAACGGTCTTGCTCGTTACTCGGGACATTTGGAAGTGCGGCGAATGCCGGCGCACGGCTTAGTACTAGAAGCATCAATGCTGTAGTACGTAAAAATAAGCTCATTCACTCTCCTTAACTTGCTTGCACTTAGAAAATGGGTAACGAAAAGGTCACTAAGATTAACAAATCAGGTACTACCTAATTAATGGGGTCTCTATGGAAGATTCCAAGGTCGCTTTTTTGCCTTATAGTGGAATCGTGTTCTAGATCACCATTTTTCCTTCCTTTAATCTGACAACCAGAAAAAGCAAGGGTTCATTCTTGAACGATAGCCATCCTACCATTGCAGTATTAACCAAAGATGAACGGCATAGACAAATTTGGAAAAATCATTAGTCTTAGTCCACAAAAGTGAAGCTCAAAGCTCGAATCCACAATCAGCCGACAAGTAGAAGAAAAATGAGAGATCAAGAATTTTGGCACTACAAATGGGCGAGTAACCAAATTGGTTTCCACCTTGAAGATGTGAATCCACTATTACCTGCGTTTTGGCAGGATACAAAGCCAACACGTGAAGATACCGTATTGGTTCCATTATGCGGCAAGTCAGAAGACCTAATTTGGCTTGCGATGAAACATAATGAAGTGCAAGGTGTGGAGCTAAGCCAAATAGCTGTACGCGCATTTTTTGCTGAACATTTTTATACGCCTATGGTGACGCCAGTAAATGGCATGCATGAACTGTATCAGTTCGATGAACTGTCTATCTATACGGGGGACTTTTTCACCGCTCCTGTGACTAAGGCAGACATTATTTATGATCGTGCGGCGCTTGTGGCGTTGCCTCAAGAGATGAGAGAAGAGTACGCCGCGCGCGTTAAGCAGTTACTAAATCCGGGTGGGCGAATTTTATTAGTGACGCTCAACTATCCTCAGGATGAGATGGCAGGACCTCCGTTTAGTGTTCCAGTTGAGGAGATTGAACAATTGTTTTCGGGTTACAAAATTACGTGTTTGAACGTAGACAAGGCCGATGAGAACCATCCTAAAATCGCTAAGAAAGGACTCAGCCGCTTCTCCGAAGAAGTGTATTTGATTGAGAGCAAATAAAGGGCTACTTAAGTTTATACAAAGAAAAAGCGCAGCCAATTGAGCTGCGCTTTTGTTTTTCTTGAGTGGATTCGCGGAATTAGTAAATGATCTGCACTTTAGAAGCGCTGTTCACTGCATCTTCAATCGAATCTTCAATAGTCTTACGGCGCGTTAAAACAACACCTAAGCGACGGCGACCATCGATTTCTGGCTTACCAAACAGACGAACTTGAGTTTGCGGCTGAGCCAGTGTTTTGCCCAAGTTGTCAAAGCGAATATCAGTTGAGGTACCTTGGCCAAGAATTACTGCAGATGCAGATGGACCATATTGAACGATGTTGTTGATTGGCATACCTGTAAATGCGCGAACATGGAGCGCAAACTCAGACATCTCTTGAGAAATCATAGTCACCATGCCAGTATCGTGCGGGCGAGGGGAGACTTCGTTGAAAATAACTTTGTCGCCTTTAACAAACAGCTCGACACCGAAGATACCGAAGCCGCCAAGGGCATCAACCACTTTTTCTGCCGTGTATTCAGCGGCTTTTATTGCGTTCTCTGACATGGCTTGTGGCTGCCAGGATTCACGGTAATCACCATCTTCTTGGCGATGTCCAATCGGAGCACAGAAATGTACGCCGTCCACTGCACGTACCGTTAGAAGTGTGATTTCATAGTCGAAATCAATAAAGCCTTCAACAATGACCCGACCAGCGCCCGTGCGGCCGCCTTCTTGCGCATATTCCCAAGCTGTCAGAACATCGTCTTCTGTTTTAATCACGCTTTGGCCTTTACCAGAAGAGCTCATCACCGGTTTAACAACACATGGGATACCAACATGTTCCACAGCTGCTTTGAAGTCTTCAACGTTATCGGCAAACTGATAAGGGGAGGTGGTTAAACCTAATTCTTCTGCGGCCAAACGACGAATACCTTCACGGTTCATAGTCAACTTGGTGGCTTGCGCTGTAGGGACTACGTTCAACCCTTTTTCTTCTAACTCGACCAACTTATCTGTTGCGATAGCTTCAATCTCAGGAACCACATAAGCAGGTCGTTCTTTGTTGATGATCTCTTCCAACGCTTGACCATCAAGCATGTCAACGATGTAGCTACGATGAGCCACTTGCATAGCGGGTGCATCGGCATAACGGTCACAGGCGATCACTTCTAAGCCAAGACGTTGGCATTCAATCGCTACTTCTTTGCCAAGCTCGCCAGAGCCCAAAAGTAATACACGGGTAGCATGATTGCTAGTTGCAGTACCGAACATAGTGTTCCCTTACAAAATAAAGTGGTGAGACAGAAATTGCAGGGGATCATACTTAATTTTCAGTATGAAGCAAACGTTTGCGTGTGGTTTTTGATAATAAAAAAGCTCTACATAACGTAGAGCCTTCT
The DNA here is from genome assembly GCF_052037695.1 of Vibrio sp. WZ-1. NCBI lineage: Bacteria > Pseudomonadati > Pseudomonadota > Gammaproteobacteria > Vibrionales > Vibrionaceae > Vibrio > Vibrio sp. WZ-1. The sequence continues at coordinate 461,779 of NZ_JBQEQR010000085.1, forward strand.
AGTATCAACTTGCGAGTGATTAAACGTTAACAAAACTCACAGGTATATCTGGGTTCAGAGCCTCAAGCGTGGATTGTGTATCTGCTAGGTGGCTGATCTTGCCTTGCGAGTTCTCGACTAGTGCAGCGGCTTTGATGTCTTCAAACTGCTCTCCAGCCATCAGGATTTGAATCAGTGCAACCTGAAGTGGAGGTAGGCTAGGGTTGAACGCTGCGTTTTCTGCATAAGCGCCTTGGAATACACGACCATTGTTCATTTCAAGAGCAATACCACTGAGGTTGTTCGTGTAAGGGGCGTGGCTGATGTTCATTGCGTTAACAGCAGCTTGGATCAGAGCATCGTCTTCATCGTAAGCAAACTCGTGTTTTACTTCCGCCATCAAGCCTGACTCGATACCTAAATCTGCAGGGCCAAATGCTTCAGGAAGGTAGTGGTGTAGTGACTTTTCTTCGCGTTCTGGTAATTGGATCTTCAGCTCTTTCGCGGTGCTTAGTTCATTCATGAACTGTCGACAGTGTCCGCATGGGCTGTAGTTGATGGTGATGTCTTTTACACCACGTTCGCCTTTCATCCATGCATGGCTGATTGCACATTGCTCTGCGTGAACGGTTTGCCCTAGCTGAACGCCGAAGAATTCCATGTTCGCACCGAAGTAAAGGCGACCTGATAGGCCACGAACGATCGCGCCAACATAAAATTCAGAAATTGGAGCGTAAGAGAACGCTGCGGCAAAAGGAAGTAGAGCAACACGAAGCTCTTTATCAGAAAGATTGGTAGCGTTTAGCAGCTCATCAAACTGTTGCTCAGAAATAGTAGCATCAAAATCGTCTGCTTGGACGATAGGAGCAAGATGTTTTGAAAGTGCTTCAGGAGCGCTTGCTAGCGCCTGTTCAATGCGACTTTTCATGTTGAATCCTTGTTAGTGCATGGACAGTTATTCTATGTGAAGGATGAAAATGTTCCGTGCTTTAGATCACGTTAATGAATGTAATGGCATTTTGCGTTACATAATTAGGGTGAGGTCACACATGTATTCGATTTCATCATGATTTAACGTTATCTCTGTCCCACTAATAACTATATCAACGTATATTCATAGTGCGAGTTTTCTAGAAGGGATGATGACCTACTCAGTGTTGATCTCGGTAAACCGAGCAGGTCATGAAGCGATTTATTGGTATAACCAAACAGCCAGAGCAAAGAAACTTGGCGCAAGAATAGAAGTGATGATGCCACAAAGCACCAATGCAAGGGATGAGAAGGCAGCATCGCCAGGTTGCTTCTCAGCACAGGTTGCTGTACCTAAAGCATGTGATACCGTACCCATCGTTAAGCCACGTGCGATTGGGTGTTTAATTCCAATAATGTTGAAGATTGGATAGGCGAGGATTGCCCCAAACAGGCCGACAATCAACACCAGTATTGCTGCAACGGCAGCCTCACCACCTAGATGGCTAGAGATCTCCATTGCAATCGGTGTTGTTACTGATTTACCTACCAAGCTTGCAATCAAACTGATATCAGCTTTAAACGCGACCGCGATAAGTGTCGCGGTTAGCATTGACATTACACTGCCTAAAGTACATGCCAGTGCGATAATGCGCCAGTTTGTCTTGATCTGTGGCAGTTGCTCATACAGCGGGTACGCTAGCGCAACAACAGCTGGTTGGAGCAAGAAGCTGATGTATTCATTATCCGCATAGTACGTTTCAAATGGTACTTTTAAAAAGGTTAGTAAAGGTATTAATACCACAATACTAATCAAAAGCGGGTTCGCAATTGGATTGTTGACCTTAATGGCTATTTGGCGCGCAGCGAGGAAAACCACAATAGTGACGAGTAACCACATATCAATGCTTCTCCTTTAATAAGTAGTCTAAGAACCACGCTAAGCTCACTAATACGATCAGCGAACCACCAACGGCACTGGCGATAATAGGAAGCGCATTCGCGATTAACATGTCGAAGTGCTGCATCAGCCCAACACTAATAGGGACGAACAGTAGAATCATGTAGCGAATGAAAAGTGTCGCGCCAGGCCTAACCCATTCGACTTTGACCAAGCCAAGGGTCATTGAGAAGAAAAGTACAAGCATGCCCAGGACACTTCCTGGTACTGATATACCAGTAAACTTTTGAATAGTGTTGCCGATGCCAAGTGCTCCCATAATGAGTGCGAGGGAAATGAGCAAATGGATCAGCTGTAATAATCGATCTTTAATCATTTTGACAGCATATAAAACAACAAACACACCCGAAGGTGCGCTTGAACAAAGTAAGAAATTAGGAGGCTAGGCTCTCTACATAACGATAGACGGATTTTAGTATTGCTATCTTCTTTTCGTCACTTTCATGTTCGTGAACTAAGTTTTCTAAATTAAGCATATACTCTTCAATCTGGCTTTCAAAAACTTCACGGCAGTGTTGTGCCCAGCGTCTTTGTTCTTGTTCATCCAAGGTGCCTGCATAGTGGCGAGCATGGTAACGGAATAACAACGGCTTGATACGTTTGTCATCAAACTCAATATCCAAAGCAGCCAGATTATTCGGATCCGTTTCACGAATGATGTCCATCGCCGCGCGGTCTGCAGGAGAGAAAAAACCGTCATAAAGCTGTGTATCCACGTCGTCGCTCTTTTCGAATTCGCGTTCAATAGAGAATAGACTAATTAGCTTCTCACGGATTTCTGGGTGCTGGCGTAACAAGGCTAAATTGCTTAAACATTTCTGACGATCGATACCAATAACTTCCGCATTTTCCGCAGTCAGGGTCTTGGCAGGAGCAAGGATAGGGCACTTGTTCAGGTGCACGAGCTTAACTGGCACAGGTAGTAGCTCGCCTAGCTCGTCACGCTTAGTGTATAAACGTTCTTTCAACTCTTCTGCTGAAAGCTCTAGTATCGGCTGAGGATCCTTCGCCAAATCAATCGTAATAACAGCATTATTGTTGGTCGGGTGCCAAGCAACAGGCACAATCCAACTTGTATACTGACACTCACGCCCTAGCATGCCAGAAACGTGCATTAAAGGCGTCATGTTGACGATATCGACCAACTCGTTCAGTTTGCGCTTGTTGCGCATAGAGAAGAAGTAATCAAACAGCTTCGGCTGCGCCGCTTTGACTTTCTTCGCCATTTCGATAGTCGCAATGACATCGGCCATCGCATCGTGGGCATTGCTATGTTCAATGCCGTTGGCTACCGATAAGTGCTCCAACTTAAAGCTAGTAAAGCCTTCATCATTTTCTGGCCATTCCACGCCTTCTGGTCGAAGGGCATGACATGCACGCATCACATCAAGTAAGTCCCAGCGTGAGTTGCCGTTTTGCCAGCTCCACGCATACGGGTCAATGAAGTTACGGTAACAGGTGTAGCGTGTCACTTCATCATCGAATCGAATGCTGTTGTAACCAAGGCTCGTCGTCTTTGGTTTTGATAGTTCTGCGTGAATTTTGGCAATAAATTCTGGCTCCGATAAACCTTCTTGCATTGCTTTTTGTGGAGTGATTCCGGTAATTAAAGCCGCTTCAGGAGAAGGTAAATAATCAGCGGGTGGTCGACAATACATGACCAATGGTTCGCCGATGATATTGAAGTTTTCATCTGTACGAACACCAGCGAATTGGCTCGGACGATCTTTGGCTGGACTCGTTCCCCAAGTCTCGTAGTCAAAGAAGAAAAAAGTGGGCTGATTATCTTGGTGCATTCTGCTTACCGTTTACGGAACCGATGGGAGTATTAGACCATTCAACGCCTTGACTCGCAACGAAAGATGCAACGTCACGTTGTGAAAATGAAAAAGCTGATGCTGAACCGTTCACTTGATTTTCATGTACTCAGTCAAAGTGCTTAATCAAGTCCAGCATCTCCCTTCTGTGTAAACAGATGATGGGCTCTTCTTGATAGCTGAAAAGTTGATAAATCATTGCTTTCGCGACGTCTCCAGCTTGTATTGGGACAAAGTTGGCTAACTTGCCCCACATAAGTGGCCGTATCACTTTGGAAAGTGTTTGAATAAGCCTCTCGTCATTACGCGGATTCTCTCGCTGGCCAACGAGAGGGCCCGGTCGAGCAAAGACTACTTCTTCAAACCCCATTTTCTCTATGTTTTTCTCCATCTGGCCTTTACAAGCTAGATAATGGGAGCGGGCTGACGCTTTCGCACCTAAGCTAGATACTACAGCGATTCGCTTCACTCCAATCATTTTCATTTGTTGGGCAACTTTGCAAACCAACTCTACGTCCACTTTACGTAGTGCTTGCTTACTACCCGCTTGCTTGAGGGTTGTACCCAGACAGATGAAACCGATACTAGGAGTTGGCTGTTGCTCATCCCAATTGTGAATGGAAAGCTCGGCATCAATAATAGGAATGATCTTGTTTTCAGTATCTATAACATCAGAAAGCGTTCTTCGAGAAAGAGAGTACACGGTTTCTATGCTGGGTTGTGATAGCAGGTTAGCCATCACTTCTTTCCCAACAAGCCCAGTCGCGCCAGCGATTATGACGCAGTTTTTTGAGTCATTGCTTATCATATCCTTCCTCTTGGAGAACAAGTGCTTAGGGCTATTGTAGCTTATTTATTCAACAAGGTTTCATGTGCTGAGCTAATGTTTGAAGCGTAACGATGTCGACGAGGCAAATAAAAAGACCCGCAGGGCAAACGGGTCTTTCTCGTTAGGAGAATGATAGGGGGATTGTTCGTCTAGGTGGGTTTCCCGACTTAGGCTTACCCCTTTTTTTTGGGCGACGACTCTGATTGGCAAACATGGTGTCTCGCTTGAATTGTTAGGACACTTTTGAATCTGCATCAGGCATGCCAATCTTTTTAGCGCGATATCAATTTACGTGTTGGCGTTGATAGCTAGAGTCGGAAATTTCTGGTTTCTATACAACTTTCTTTTTAAAACAGATGGTTAAGAAGTTTGCGTGCATCTTTGATATGTAGGTGATTTGAACAATACATTTAAAATAGCAACGACTTCTCTCCGTGTTAGCAGTTTTGATCTCAATTAATGCGGGGGATGAGATTATTTAAATTGCAATTTTATCAATATGAAAGTCGGATTGGTAAAAGTTACTGTCAAAAAGAGAAAATCAGGTGAAATTGCACGTAAGAGGGGTACACTTAATCTTTCTGAAAATTGAGCCGTTGGCTCTTTTAAGATTTTCAAAGACCAAGGACGTCGTATGAATATCGATCTCAGTACACTTGCGCCAACACAGGTGTATCATTTAATGACTCAAACCATTATTCCTCGCCCAGTAGCTTGGGTTCTTACTGACTCTGGTGAGCAGAATTTTAATTTAGCGCCTTTTTCCTATTTTACAGCGGTTTCAAGCCGTCCCCCTTTGCTAATGATTTCAGTCGGAAAGAAGCCAGATGGCCAAGTGAAAGACACGACAAGAAATGTATTGGAAACTGGGAGGCTTGTGATTCACATTGCATCAAGTGACTTTGCTCAAGAAGTGACGCAATCTTCCGCAACCCTACCGCATGGTCAGTCGGAGTTGAATTTGACCAGTCTGGAGACAACGGAATTCTCGGGCTGTGCGCTACCGCGATTAAAAGGCGCACCAATTGCATTTGGTTGTAAGTTACATGAAGTCATAGAAATGGGTGATACGCCACAAAGCTTAATCTTCGCTGAGATTGAACTGATTTATATTAATGAACAGGTCATATACATGGAAGGAGATCGTTTAAACGTCGACGCCCTAGCTGTAGATCCATTAGCACGTCTTGGTGGTAGTGATTATGCCACTTTAGAAAAGACTTTCTCAGTCGCTCGTCCAGAATAAATAACAAGGAACTACCATCATGGATCGCTCTTTTGCCTCAGAAATTCAAGCGCGCATTGATAACAAAACAAAACCGCTAGGTTCACTTGGCCTGCTCGAAAAAGTAGCGTTAGAACTGGCGTTAATTCAAAGTCAAGATAAGCCTAAACCGGTTGAAAGCATTGAAATATGTAAGCCAACAATGTTGGTATTTGTAGGAGATCACGGGATAGCTGAAGAAGGGGTTAGCATCGCTCCAAGTGCCGTTACACAGCAAATGGTCGCTAACTTTCTAGCAGGGGGAGCCGCTATCAACTGTTTCTGCGACATTAATCAGATTGAATTTAAAGTTATTGACTGCGGCATGCTGTCGCCAATAGACACATTAGTTCCAGGGTTTAAAGATCATCCAAACCTAATTGAGAAGCGACTGGGTAGAGGTACGGCTAATCTTTCAAAACAACCTGCGATGTCACTAGAGCAAGTCGCATTGGGCTTGGAGTATGGCGCTAAAGTGGCGGAGCGAAGTATTTCCAATGGTTCTAATTTCCTTATGTTTGGCGAGATGGGAATTGGCAACACAAGTTCAGCGTCTGCGCTATTAACTGCACTAAGCCCATTAGAGGTAGATCACTGTGTTGGCTTGGGGACCGGAATTACTCATGAGCAGTTTAGCCGTAAGATCAAACTTGTCGCACAAGGCGTCGGTCGTTGCTATGAACTCGATACTAAGAGTGTTTTAGCACAAGTCGGTGGGTTTGAAATCGTGCAGATGGTAGGGGCATTCCTAGAAGCAAAACGTCAAAAAACGCCAGTATTGGTTGATGGCTTTATTGTGTCTGTTGCCGCTTATATCGCCACCTTGTTAGATGAAGAAACACGTGACTACATGTTATTTGCACATAACTCAGAAGAGAATGGTCACAAGTTTGTGCTTGAGTGCCTCAAAGCAGAACCATTATTAGATCTTGGATTGAGATTAGGTGAGGGCACTGGTGCTGCACTTGCATTGCCACTGATCAAAGCGGCCGCGCAGTTTTATAACAAGATGGCAAGTTTTGAGAGTGCAGGAGTAACCGTTTAGTGTCTGCTCCCGAGAATATCATGCCAGAAGCAACTCGTACTTTTCGTTATCAATGCGAACTATTCCTGCTCGCTGTTAGCTTTTTTAGCCGTTTGCCCGTACCTGCTAGTTTGCCGTACAGCGACGAGCGTATGAACCAAGCTGGGCGATACTTTGCTTTGGTCGGTGTGTTGCTCGGGCTATTGTGCGCGGCTGTATTTTCACTGACGAGTCTGTTGTTCCCAAACTCAGTTGCCATCGTGTTAACCATGGCGTTCAGCTTACTTCTTACTGGCGCATTCCATGAGGACGGTTTAACGGATATGGCGGATGGTATTGGCGGTGGTATGACGTTAGAGCGCCGCTTAACCATCATGAAGGACAGCCGTATCGGGACGTACGGTGCGGCAACGCTAATGATGGCGCTGCTGGCGAAGTTTGTATTTTGGAGCGAGTTAGCCACTGAACCTCAATTTTGGCTGATGATCGTCGTAGCATACACCGTGAGCCGAGCGCTAGCTGCCACTCTCATATATGACATGCCTTACGTTAGTGATGCTGACACCTCGAAAAGTAAACCGTTAGCGAATAAGCAATCGAGCTTAGAAGTCGCAATACTGCTCTTAACTGGTGGGGTTGTTGCGTTGTTACTGGGTGTGACTCAGGCTGCTGCAATCGTATTGGTATTGGCACTGTTTCGTGTGGGCTTTAAACGCTGGCTGACCACACGTATTGGCGGATTTACTGGTGACTGCCTCGGTGCTGCGCAGCAGCTTGTAGAGTTGCTTGTTTATCTCACTCTTATCGCATTTAGTCATTCATTATGAAGCAACTTATTCTAGGTGGTGCGCGCTCAGGAAAGTCGAGCTTAGCAGAGAGCAGGGCGCAACAGTGGGCACAAAATAAAAACGGGCCGCTTCACTATGTGGCGACGGCATTGCCTTTTGATGACGAGATGAGGCAGCGCATTACTCACCATAAACTGCAGCGAGGGGCTGGGTGGATTGAACATGAGTGTCCGCTTAACTTGCCTGAGCTCATTTATGAGTTTTCGTCTCAAGATGTCGTGTTAGTTGACTGTCTTACGCTTTGGCTCAACAACTGGATCTTTGAACTCGGTGATGACTGTAGTAATGAGCAGTTAGAGGAGCAAATTGAGTTGTTGGTGAATGCGACAGCGCAATCTGAAGCGACGTTGATTTTTGTCTCTAACGAAGTTGGGATGGGTATTGTGCCGCTTGGTGCCGTCAGTCGCTACTTTGTTGATAATGCGGGACGTATGAATCAAAAATTGGCGATCGTATGTGAGCAAGTCACGTTTGTCGCCGCGGGCTTGCCGCTTGAGCTCAAACCACAGGAAGGGAAGAGATGAAAACGCTGAATATCTATTTACTGCGACACGGGAAAGTGCACGCAGCCCCAGGTTTACACGGACAAGCCGATTTAAAAGTGGATGAAGCAGAGCAACGCAAAATTGCTCAAGCCTGGCAACAAACGGGGCGAGAAGTAGAAGGGATCATCAGCTCTCCTTTGTCACGTTGTCACGATCTTGCTCAGATACTTGCAGAGCAGCAACTTTTGCCTTTGCATGTGGAGCCACAACTTCAAGAGTTGGATTTTGGTGATTTCGACGGCATCCCATTTGACATGCTTTCTGAGCACTGGAATAAGCTTGATGCGTTTTGGCAAGCACCAGCCCAGCATACGTTGCCTAATGGAGAAAGATTGGAGGCATTTGCCAATCGCGTAACTTGTGCTTGGTCTCAAATCATTAATGATATCAATGACAACTTGCTAATTGTCACGCATGGTGGCGTAATAAGAATGATTCTTGCCCATGTTTTGGGTGTAGATTGGCGCAATCCGCTATGGTATTCGACATTAGCGATAGGAAATGCGTCAGTAACACATATAACACTTACCATCGATGATCAGATTTACGCCTCAGTACGATCGATAGGCGTACCACTATTTGAAAATTAGTCACGGAAGTAGCTTCTGCTTGGTTCTCTCACTACTTGAAGAGAAACACGCTTCGGCTCGATTACATCAAAAGGAACCATAAATGACCGCTCCTAGCTGGGATTTATCCATCGTTTATAACGACCTCGCTGACCCTCGTATTCAAGATGACATTGCACTTGTTGAGCAATGTATTGATCTACTTAATAAACAGTCTGCTGATTGTAACTCCGTAGAAGTCATGCAGAATGCAATCTTAACGAGTGAAGCGGCTAGCCGCCTAGCTGGCACCATCGCTAACTTTGCAAACTGTTATGCATCTGTTGATGCAACGAATGCTGAAGCAAAAGCTCTGCTTGGGCGAATGACGCGTATTTTTTCTGAGTTTTCTCAAGCCTTCAGTGCATTTGAATTAAAGTTAACTCATGCTGATGAAGCGTTTATTTCCAGCGTATTGGACCATGAAAACCCAGATATTAATGGCCAGGCATTCTCTATTTCAAACTCACGTAAACTGGCCGATACGCGTTTAAGTACGGAAGAAGAAAAATTATTGTCGGCAATGAGTGTTGATGGTAAATCCGCTTGGGGTAAGCTTTACAACAACCTCACGGGCTCATTGAAAGTCCAGTTGGAGCATGCTGATGGCGAGAGTGAAGAGCTTGGATTTTCTCAAGCTGCGAGTATTCTATATGGTTCAGAATTTGAACGCCAAGAAGGTGCGTGGCGAGGCGTACAAAAAGCAATGGCAACCCATCAAGAGTCATTCGCTGCAATTCTTAACGCACTTGCTGGCTGGCGTTTAACTGAAAATAAAAAACGCTCAACTAAGCGTGATGTTCATTTCCTAGATCCAAGCTTACATGGCAGTCGAATCAAAGCTGAAACATTAGATGCGATGATGACTGTGGCAAAAGAAAGTCGAGACATCGGTCAAAAAGCCGGGCTGTTGATGGCAAAGGTACATGGTTTCGATGAAATGAAGCCTTGGAACCATCTAGCAGCGATGCCAGTATTGAGTGGTGAGGCAAAAGTTTACGGCTTTGATGAAGCGATTGATGTCATCTGTGAAGCGTTTGAAACCGTTAATCCAGATATGTCTGAGTTTGTGCGAATGATGGTGCAAAATGGCTGGATTGATGCTGCTCCTAACGCAAATAAACGTCTGGGCGCTTACTGCACTAAATTACCTGCAACCCGTACGCCTTTAGTATTCATGACCTGGAGTGGTAGCCGCTCTGATTTGATGACGTTGGCACATGAGCTTGGCCATGCCTTCCATAACTGGGTGATTCGTGATTTGCCGCTTTGTCAGACATACTACCCAATGACGTTGGCCGAAACGGCCTCGATTTTTGCGGAAAACATCGTTCGTGACCATCTGATTTCCAAAGCAGAAAGCGTTGATGAAAAACTTGAAATGTTATGGGAAGAGCTGTCTTCTGCCTTAGCGTTGATGATTAATATTCCGGTACGTTACGAGTTTGAAAAAGCCTTCTATGAGCGCCGTCAAGATGGTGAACTTACCGCAGAAGAGTTCTGTGAACTGATGTCTGATACGTGGAAAGACTGGTATGGCGATGTGATGAGTGAAGCGGACCCTTATTTCTGGGCGAGCAAACTGCACTTTTCGATCTCAGGAGTGAGTTTCTATAACTATCCTTACCTGTTTGGCTTCTTATTCAGCAAAGGTATCTACGCACAGCGTGAGTCGAAAGGTGAAAACTTCTACGGTGATTACGTCTCCTTGTTGCGTGATACCGGCAATATGATGGCGGAAGATGTGGTGGCTAAACACTTGTCGATGGATTTAACGCAACCAGAGTTCTGGCAACAAAGCGTTGAACTGGTTCGTGACAAAGTAGACGAATTTGAACGTTTACTTGCCCAACGCAGTGAATAATCACGAAAACTTGATCAAATTACAATGATCTTAAATTGGGCTGTGGTAAAGTCCACAGCCCTAACACTTTGTAATTGTTTAAAAAATATACGCCTCAATGCTTGATTTGAGTGCATGGCGCGACAAGGTATAGGATTTTCGATAAATTTGGTTGCTTCTACTCATAAGTGGGATCGCAACGACAAAAATCCTTTGTACAATTTATTAACATACCCGCCGTGCTATTAAGGAGTAACGCATGACGAAGTCTCTCTTTCGCCAATCGTTTTTAACTGACACGTTAGATGTACAAACTGATGTTGCGCTAGCGGAACAGGTACTGTCTAACGGTGTAAAACTTAAACTCTATCAGCGTGGTGTGCTAGAAGTCATTCCTGATGAATACACGCAGGAAACGAAAAACATCATCATCTCATGTGGTGTTCATGGGGATGAAACTGCACCGATGGAGCTGGTGGATTCCATTATCAAAGACATCGAGTCTGGCTTCCAGAAAGTCGAAGCTCGCTGTCTATTTATTATCGCTCATCCAGATGCGACGCTGGCACATACGCGATTTTTGGAAGAAAACCTTAACCGACTGTTTGATGAGAAAGAGCATGAGCCGACCAAAGAGCTTGCGATTGCTGACACTCTCAAATTGTTAGTCAGAGATTTTTATCAAGATACCGCAGCGGAAACACGTTGGCATTTAGATTTGCACTGTGCGATCCGTGATTCAAAGCACTACACCTTTGCTGTGAGTCCGAAAACGCGTCATCCTGTTCGTAGCAAAGCTTTGATTGATTTTCTCGACAGTGCACATATTGAAGCGGTTCTATTGTCTAACTCGCCAACCAGTACATTCAGCTGGTTCAGTGCAGAGAACTACGGCGCTCAAGCTTTGACGATGGAACTGGGTCGTGTGGCTCGCATTGGTGAAAACGACTTAGACAAACTGACAGCGTTCGATTTGTCACTGCGTAACCTCATTGCAGAGGCGAAAGCGGAGCACTTATCTAAGCCATGTATCAAGTACCGTGTTAGCCGTACGATTGTACGTTTGCACGAAGATTTTGATTTCATGTTCGATGACAACGTCGAGAACTTCACCTCATTCGTTCACGGCGAAGTGTTTGGTCATGATGGTGACAAACCGTTAATGGCGAAGAACGATAACGAAGCCGTTGTTTTCCCAAATCGCCATGTTGCGATAGGTCAACGCGCAGCATTGATGGTGTGTGAAGTGAAAACGCGCTACGAAGATGGCGAGTTGGTTTACGATTAATGCGATATAACGTTCACTAGAACGAGAACCTATTTGCAATTTACCGAGGCTTAACTGTAAGGTTAAGCCTCGTTTTTATGTATCGACTATTATGGATTTTCAACAACTTCTTCTGAACAAGGAGCGACGCTGGCAACGCAATCTAGTGATCATGTCAGTGATTCTACTACTACTTTCTGCCATTCATTTGATGGTTGGAGAGGTTTTCCTTTCTCCTTTTCAAACTCTTTCTGCATTTGAACAAAAACTATTGTTGGACCTGCGTCTGCCTCGTTTGGTTTCAGCCGCCATTATTGGCGCAGCGTTGGCGGTCTCCGGAGCGACACTGCAAGTCTTGCTTGGTAACGTATTAGCCGAGCCGGGTGTGCTAGGGATATCTGGCGGTGCGAGTTTGGCAATGGTGCTCGCCATGTTTGCCTTGCCAGTTTTGCCTTCCCCAATGATCTTTATGTTAGCTGCCATTGCTGGTTCGATGCTGTTTACTGTCATATTGGTTGGCATAGCACGGGCGATGCATCTCACTACAGCAAGGCTTTTGCTAGTCGGTGTTGCACTGGGTATTCTGTCTAGCGCCATTGTGACGTGGGCATTCTACTTTAGCGATGACTTAAGCCTACGTCAGCTCATGTACTGGCTAATGGGCAGTATTGGTGGTGCAAGTTGGTATCAGCACACCGTCACTTTGGTCATGCTACCTGTGCTGATTTGGCTCTGCTGCAAGGGCAAACCGCTTGATAAGTTGATGCTAGGAGAAATCCATGCCACTCAACTGGGCATTGACGTTCATCAGATGCGCTGGAAACTCATTTTGGCAATTTCCATTCTTGTCGGTGGTTCCGTTGCGTTAGGTGGGATCATTAGCTTTGTGGGCTTAGTCGTGCCGCATTTGCTTCGATTGGCGTTTGGTACAGAGAACCGTTACCTATTGCCTCTGTCGGCAATATCTGGCGCAGCGTTATTGGTGTTTGCTGATATCGGTGCCCGTTTGTTGCTCGATTCTGCGGAGCTACCGCTCGGAGTGATGACCACTTCTATCGGCGCGCCTATCTTCATTTGGATGCTGGTGAAAAGTCATGATTCACGTTAAGCACATTGCAGTAGGAAGTCGACTGCTACCACTGTCCTTTGAATGCAAGCCGGGTGAGGTTGTCCATGTTGTGGGCCCAAACGGCTCAGGAAAAAGTACATTACTTGGTGCGATATCCGGCACTTTAACGCAACGTGAAGGTGTAAGTGGCGAAGTGCTTATCGACAATAGCGACCTGCTCACAATGCCACTTTCAGAACAAGCGCATCTCCGCGGGTATTTGTGTCAGCAATCAAGACCCGCATTCAATGTTGATGTTTTTCAATACTTAGCGCTTTCATTGCCAACGGGTGCGAATATCAGTGATGCGCAAGTACGAGATGCCGTTAATATCGTTATTGAGCTGGTGCAACTGCAAGACAAGCTTCATCGAAGTATTCAGACATTATCCGGCGGTGAATGGCAACGTGTCCGTTTGGCTGGGGTGTGTTTGCAAGTTTGGCGTACAATTAATCCTTATTCTCAGCTATTGATTCTGGACGAACCCGCAGCGCCGCTCGATATTGCCCAAGAAGGTCTGCTATATCAGCTTATTAATGCAGTCGCTGCGCAAGGTATCGGGGTGTTGGTCGCAAACCACGACTTAAATCGAACGCTAAGGCATGCTGACAAGGTACTGCTGCTCAATAACGGCGTATTGCATTCTTTAGGTCATGCCGATGAAGTACTAACGGAAGAGGGCTTGGCAGAGGTTTTCCAAACTCAAGTTCGAAAAGTCGTAGTAGAAGACAGGCCGTATTTGATTTTTGATTAGTATCCCAAGGAGATACAGTACATCCAGATGGCAAGCTGTTTATTCGTTGCGAGACTAAAATAGAGGCATCTGATGTGGATGGGACTTCTTGATATCTAATGGGTTATCGACACTCTGAAAATACTCCACCCAAGCCTTATTACTTCTCGGGAACTCTCGTCTGAGGGCTCTTTTAACGTGTTTACGCGTACTGACCAAATCTCCCGTCAACGTTTGGTTGTGATACCCCATTTCAACAACTTGGAACTGGCTATCTGCTAGACAGTAAATCAGAAAACCGCGATCTCTTTTGTAAGTCTTAAACTCTACCGCTTCTTTAGGCTGCAATTCTTTGAGCTGTTTTTCGACTAACGGCAACACTTGAGATATATGAATCATAGGTAATCCACGATATGGTAACTGAGATTAGGTTATCAGAGAGATAGGCCTTAGAAATATCAATAAAAACTGAACGCGTGTTTAGTTTGAGCATAACAATGCAGTTGGGGATGCAACGCGCAGATTCAATTTGGGTGAATTCCCGACTGTTATTAAAAAACGCTCAGAATAAAAAGCGCCCACAATATCGAGTATTGTGGGCGCTGAATTTTATCTACTGCGTAAGCGTAAGCTTATTGCGTTAGTGGCTTAAGGTCTGCAGGGCGGTAGTAAACCGATTTTAGAACCTTGCCTTTACGTACTGTTTTGCCTTCAGAGACAAAATCTTCTGCACACTTCGCAATGATGTATTCGCCTTTTTGGACTGCCATCAGCTTGATGCCCTGTTCAGCGTAGAACGCTTCTGTTTCCGCGTACTCTTGCTCGTTGCGGCACACTTTGCTCATGTTGCTTGAGTGCACTTCGTCCCAACAAGGAATAAAGTCGATACCACGGTTCACTGCTACGTTAAGCAGTAGATCAATCAGGTAGCTGATCGCTAGGTTATCTTCAACTTTGCTGTTGCCAAGGTGTACGAGACGACCCATTAGAACGTATACGCTGTCAATGATTGCGTCTGCTTGCTCTGTTTTGCAATCCGCTTCCGCTAGTTCAGTAAGCTCTTCGATCGCCAGAGAAGTGTGTAGCGTGTCTGCTTGCGCGTCTAGGCTTGCAACATCCGCCACTGGTAGGTCGAAAGTGCTACGGAACTCGGTGATGTCACGGTATAGGTGATCAAAAATCTCTTGGGTTAGCTTTGACAGTTGCATTCTAATGTCCATTGAATCGATTGAAGTCGCAATCATATCAAACCGAACTTTAATCCCCAAGCAATCCCATTCTAACTGGTTAGAAATCTGCCTCTTGGGGATTGGGCTTGTTAACGGAACAGGTAAGGGAATAGCTTCTTCCGTTCTTGTTCTGAAAGCGCTGAGACACGTGCGATATTGGTATCTGGAATCGACTCTGGGTCAGGGTAGTGTTTGAGTACCTTTTCCATACTCTCTTCACGGATCAAGTGAAAGATAGGGAATGGAGAGCGGTTCGTTAGGTTTTCATCATCTTCTGGTTCAGAACCGCCAAAGCAGTAATCAGGATGGAAAGTCGCAACTTGGAAAATGCCTTCCCAATCTTGCTGCTTGATCAAGCCTTCAACCCAATCAATGAAGAAGTTGTAGTCCCAGAAATCCTCCAGCATGTTGGGAACCACAACCAAGGTTGTCTCCAGTTTTTCCGGTTCGGTATTACTGAGTTCGATCAGTTGCAGCAAAATGTCTTCAAGTAGAGCTTCTTCTTGCGAGGCTTCACTAACGAAGATTTTGATTTGTTTATTGCGCTGTGGTTTAGCGGCGAACGGGCAAAGATTTAACCCGATCACGACATCATTGAGCCATTGATCGACTTGCTCTGTGATCGCATTGATATCGGTGTTTGGTGTTTCTTGTGTTGAGCGCGTTGGCATACGACTGTCTTGTTTTTATGAATGTGGTGCAAGCATAACAGACCCACGCCACAACATAAAACCAATAGGGCTTAACGCTTTACTAAGCCGTTATATCTACGTTATCGCCAGCGTCAATTCGCTCTGCGATGTGTTTTAAGAATGCGATAGCAGCGAACATCGCGATGTACAGTGCACTGCCGCCGATGAGTACACTCGACCAACCGCCGTTTTGCCAGCAATAGAGCAATAGGAATCCACCTAAACTGCCGCCAATGTAGTAATGCACGAGATACAATGCGGTCGCCGTCGCTTTTGCTTGTGTCGCGTTTTGTCCAACCCAGCCGTAAGCAAGTGTGTGAGTGAAGAACGCGCCGAAGCTGATCAATAACAAACCTGTCAACATTGCAGGTATGCTTTCAATTACTGCAATCCACATGCCTGCCATGCTGACGATAGAGCCCAAAAACATGCCAAGTATCGGTGAAAAGCGTTTACTCCAATGTCCTGCACAACGGGAAGAAAACGTACCACCCAGGTAGCAAACAAATATGAGAGAAGCTAACCCGACAGGCACATTATGTGGCGCACTGACCAAGCGGAATCCCATTACCGAATAAAGATTAACGAACAACGCAAAGTTCAAACCACCAATCAGCATGGCGAACCACACTCGTTGATTTTTGAAGTGTCCGATAATAGCTTTATTGTGGTGCCTTAAACTGCTCGAAGAAGGGGTAAAGTTTTTCTGTTTTGGTAGCAAGTAATGCACGCTGACCACACCGATAAGGGTGAATAGCATCATAACTTCGATGGCGACATCGATGCTGAAGTTGTCTGCCAGCAAACCTCCGCTGATACGTCCTGCGATCCCTCCCAATGAATTGGCTGCGATATAAGTACCAATCGCCATTGAAAATGCGTGTTTATCTAACTCTTCCGCGATATAAGCAACGGCAACCGCAGCAAACGCGGCAAGCGCAATACCGATCAAAGCGCGACAAACCACTAAGAACAAAAACGAATCGCCAAGCAGCATTAATGCAGAAATTGCAGGGATCGAAAACAGACCAAACATCATTACAGGTTTGCGCCCAATCGATTCAGAGAGCACAGCCATCGGGACCAAGCTAAAGGAGAGAGCCAGTGTGGTGGCGGCGAATAGCCAGTTAACCTGCGTTTCCGTGATCTGAAAATGCGCCGCAAAGCTTGGCAGCATAGGCTGAAGGAGATATAGGTTCGAGAAAACTAAAAACGAGCCGAGCGCCAGAGATAGCGTAATGCGTTTGTATTCTGGAGTGCCGAAACTGACCATGAGTCCTGCCTAATGCGAGCGAGCAAATATAAAGAAACTGTGATCAATCTATCAGTTAGTTGTGGATTGAAAAAATATATTAAAAATATGGTTGGTATATATTTTTGATCTAATGGAATCGAAACAACTCAAACATTTTTTGGCAGTTGCGGAACACGGCAACATTACTCATGCAGCTAAGGCTTTGCACATTGCTCAGCCAGCGTTAAGTATTTCAATTAAGAAGTTCGAACAGTCTCTTGGCGTGACGCTGTTTCGCCGAGAAGAAAAGAAAATCAGCTTAACCAAAGAAGGGGAAATCCTGTTGGTTCACGCTAAGCGAGTGATTCAGCAGTTACACGATGCGCAGTTAGCGATTGATGAACTCAAGGGTTTAGCCAAAGGGGAAGTTCGCCTTGGCACGCCTTCAATGATGGGCAGCTACTTCTTTCCCCGAATTGTCATGGCGTTTAAGAGCCAGTATCCAGATTTAAAGCTGACGCTGGTGGAGGCGGGTACTCAGTCTATCCGTCGAATGTTACTTAATGGTCAGCTCGATATTGGTGTAATCAGCTGCGATGCTGTGCCAGATGATTTGGAGACTGACCATTTGTTTACAAGCCAAATGGTTGCGGTTGTTGCTCCAGAACATGATTTAGCTCAGCGTGAGTTCATCACCTTTGATAAGTTTTTCGAGCATGACTTGGTGATGTTCCAGCATGGCTACTTCCACCGAGAATTCTTGGACCACGTCAGCGAAGAGCATGGCTTTACAATGAAGTCCTCATTCGAAACCAACTTGCTGCCGCTCATTCTGAGTATCGTTAAACAAGAATTTGCTATTACTGCGCTTCTTGAACTAGTGACACAACATGAGCAGGGCGTGGTGGGTATCCCATTTGAACCGAGCGTTAAGCTCGACCTTGCACTCGCTTGGCGAAAGCAAGGTTATTTGTCCATCGCCGACCGAACTTTTATCGACTTTATTAAGCGGTATGTTTGATGGAAAACAATGACTTGCGTTGTTGTCACCCAGTGGGGAAAGAACGTGATCCAGAATCTACTATCGGAGTTTTTTGGTAAGCTTTTTACTGTTCTGCACTTGTAATAAGACTCTTTGGCTAGTGCGCTTTTAGCTTTCCACGAGATTCGAAAAAGTACGTCATGAATACCATGTAGGCAACGACGAACAGCAGCTGCAATATCCGCACGTAGAACTTATCGTCTAAAGCACCGTTGCTCATGGAGGTTCCCATCAGCACCATAAAGCCGGTAAATGCCGTGGCGTATATGGGGGCTTTCGTTGGCTCTGTATAAATCTTGGTACCAAGCAATGCGATGACCACCATAGTGACAAGCATGTAAATATACAGATTTGGTGCGAGTAATATCGTTACAAAAGCGGCAAAAGCCAGAAGACCGCCGAGCATGTTGCTTACCACAAAAAACAGCGAAGTTTTACCTGCTTTGTCACTAGTTGCCATCAGGGATAACAACATAACAAAAGCGACGGTCAGTAGTATTTGTGATAACTGAAAATAGAAATAAAAACACACTAAAGGAAATGACATCATCCACGCTCGTACAGCAGCGTTCCAGCGTGCTTCTTTACTCAATGGAGAAGGGGGAAAGCCCTCAAATGCATTTTCCTCTTCTTCAGGAAAATAAACGTGTGAGATGCCGTAAAGTGCCACTGCAACAATGCCAGAAAATGCGAAACCGACGCCCACATCTAACGCGGCTTGCTGGCTAATGATGGTTACTGATGGGATAAGAATCAGAGCGATCATCAAAAATGTTGCGAACATTACCCATTTTGGATCGGTGAATAGGTAATAGCCCCACAACATGCCGAGTGAGAACACTGTCAGGAAGGCGATCTTATATTCTGGTAATCCCGTTGAGACCAAAAATCCGATGACTGCGGTTGAAATTAGCGCATAGCCAAGTTGTTTTACATGCAGAACATGGAATTGCGGCTTATCGACTATGAACTTAGCCGTCAGCAGTGGAGTACAGAATGCCAATGGCCAGTTGAACCATAGGGCAATAAAAGCGGCACACCCCACAGTGACAATGTAGCGTAGGATGCGTCTTTCTTGCGTTTGAGTGATGTTAGCGCACATAAGAGAAAACACTCACTAGGTTAATCCAAACTTTGCCAAGGAAGTTAAACAGTGTGTTGTTTCCGGTATAAACCACAACGTCAGCCTGACCACCAATACGCATTAGATCGACCGCTTGGTTATCATCTAGCTTAATGGTTACAGGCATGCGCTGTGTTTCTCGTAGCCACCCGTTTTGGTTCTTAACCGTAGCCAAAGTACCAGGTTGGCTGTTTGCTTCCCAAGCAACACCTAAGTCTACGGAAGAAACAGAGCCACTGAAGGTTTTACCTGGCGCGTAATCAAGTGCGATTTCGACTTTGTCACCGGCATGGATGTTACCTAAGCTGTTCTCACGAAAGAATGCCTCTAGCCATAACCCATCGTTTTCTACAAACGTCATTAGTGGTGAGCCTGCTGATGCGTAAGCACCTTGTGACAAATTGAAATTGGTAACCGCGCCATCAGAAGGGGCACGCATCGTGGTACGAGATAAGTTCAACTGTGCCTGCTGAAGTGCCAGTAAGGCGGATTGAATTTGCGCGTTTTCTTCTCCAGTAGCGCCGACTTGAAGTTTGGCTTTCTCAAGGTTTGCTCTTGCATTTTCTACATCAGCATTGGCTTTATTAATCGTTGCACGAGTGGTATCTGCATCTGATTTTGACACTACGCCTTTTTCTGCCATCGCCAGTACGCGCTGACCCTGACGCTTAGCATTTTCTTGTGCGATAAGTGCCACTGTTACTTGCGCTTGCGCAGACAGAACTCCTGCCATTTGCGAACCGACATTTTGACCGGCGATCTTAAGTTTCGCCTCTGCCTGCTTGACTGCGATTTGGTAATCGAGTGTGTTGATCTGCAGGAGCACATCACCTTTCTTTACCTCAGAATTGGGTTTGATACTGATACTCTCAACTTGTCCTGAAACTTGGGGGATGAGTGAAACTACATTGCCTTCTACACGCACATTATCGGTGGTCGGAATGATTCGGTCAGAGATGATTGCGGTACCAATCGATACAGCGGTTAACGCGAGCAGCGCATTGGTGGTTCGTTTTATCTTATTTACTTTCTTCGGTTCTTGGACGGTTGGGTTTTCTTTTGCTGTATCTGACATATTCGAGCTCACAAATAATGGGACAGGCAGTGGCTGAGTTCTTTATAGGCTTGAGGTTTAGGCCGTCATCAAACTCAAAGCTGTTTAGTTGAGAGATAAAATACACTCTAGTAAATACTAGAAATTGCCATTATGCGACAACGAGAATTTTTACCGGAGAGAGCAGGGTTGTAGAAACATAGGGGAGAAACAAAAGAGCCTCTCTATGTGAGAGGCTCTTATAAATTTGAATTAGTTACTGCTGTACATCTTTTCGAAGTTTTTTGGATTCCATCCAATCATTACACGGTCACCGATCTTCAGAACGGGAACTGATCGCGCTCCTAGCGCGTCGAGCTCTTTACGACCGCGTTGCATTTTTGCATTGCACAAACGGTAATTAATGTTTTTTGAGTCGAGATAACGTTGAGCATCTTTGCAGTGAGGGCATTTGTCTTTGATGTAAAGAACGACACGTTTCATTGGGTTTCTCTTCATTATCGTGGGAGGCGAAGTCTACTATAACCGTTTCTATCTCGCCAGTTGTTGTCTTAGTGAAGAAAAGAATGATGACTGACTTCAGTAGCTCATCAATCTTTCATACCGTGATTCAACAGGCAGTGGGGAAAAAGTACCAAAGCAGCACTTTGGTCACTCAAACAATAGAACTCATTTCATGCATTATTTAGTATCCGTTTGCCATTTATTTCACTGATATGGCGAATTTATGAACCTCTTGAAAGGGGTTACTTAGTACACGGATGATTATTTAGGGTTTGGGAAACATGTCAGGGAAGCGGGTCGCGAAAAATACGCTTTTTCAGATAGTGAAAATGCTGATCACAACTATAGTCAACCTGTATATGGTTCGCATACTCCTACAGGAGCTAGGTGTTGAGGGGTACGGTGTCTTCAACCTGGTCGCAGGTGTATTGGCCTTGATGATGTTCCTAAACGGCGCGATGACTACGTCGAGCCAGCGTTACCTTTCCTATTATTGCACTAAGGTCTTGTCGGAGAGAGAAAGAGTATTTTCGACAACCAAGCTTCTTCACTTATTTGTTGCCTTATTAATCGCTTCCGTTTTGTGGATAGCGCAAGACTTCGTATTCAATTCACTTATCAATGTACCAATAGAGCTGCTTGCTTCTTCAAACAGCTTGTATCAAGTGATGGTTATTGGAGTATTCGCCTCTGTTCTCACAGTACCATTTAACGCGCAAATTAACGCCTATGAAGACCTAGGGGTAGATGCGTTTCTCAGTGTGGTTGAGTCAGTTTTAAAACTAGCTTCGGCTTTTATCATTGGATTCGTTGACAACCCACTGACGGCGTTAGGGGTATTGTTTGTTTCTACCTCATTTTTAATGCTTTTTGTTAAAGCTCTGTTCTGTAAGGCTCGTTATCTAGAGTGTCGATTATTAAGCACTGAGTTAGATAGGGCCTTGCTGAGAGAAATGGTCGGATTTACCAGTTGGAACTCATTTGGCGCAGTGTGTGGAGTCGCGAGAGTGCAAGGGCTAGCTATCGTCCTCAATAACTTCTTTGGGGTAACTATTAATGCTGTGTATGCCATTGCGATGCAAGTTAATGGGAAACTGAAAGAATTTAGCATCAACATAATGAAGGCGATCAACCCAAAAATCGTCAAGGCTGAAAGCAATGGTCAACGTTCAGAGATGCTCAACCTTTCAATGCAAGCAAGTCGTTTTAGCTTGTTGCTTTATTCAGTGATCGCTCTTCCTATCTACTTCGAAACTGACTTTATATTGTCACTATGGTTAGGAGAGTATCCGCAACAAGCAGTGCCTTTTGTGAAGCTGTTTTTAATTCTATCTTTGGTCAATCTGACGACCATTGGCCTTCAAACGGCTATTCAAGCTATTGGCGATGTTAAAGCGTATCAATCGACCATTGGTTCGGTGTTACTGCTGACGATCCCCTTCGCTTATGCGGTATTGACGCTAGGTTACCCCGCTTATTCTGTGATTATCGTTTCTATCATCATGGAAGTGGTTTCTTGTGTGATGAGATTAGGCTTTCTGCGTAAGAAAGCAGGGCTGTCCGTTCACCAATATGCGATTTTCGTACTGGCTAAAGCGTTGCAAGTATTGGCTCCCACCGGTTTGGTGTTATTCGCTTTCACTAGTAGCCATGAGCCTAGTTATCTTCGCTTTGTCTCATCCGGGTTCATTTCGTTTGGCATGATTGCAGGGCTGACATATTGGCTTGTGCTAAGCACAGAAGAAAAAAAATTAATTCGATTAAAGGTATAAGGATATGACACCAAAGAAGTTGGTTATGGTTGGGTATACGCATGATACCAACCTCGGTGACCAAGTAATTGCAGATAGTGCTGAGTATCTAATTAGGAAAAACTCTCTTGAAGAACAACTTGTCGTTGAACGATTTAACCTGAATTACTCCAATGAGTTTAATAGTGCTAAAAAAATAAAGAGAAAATCGATAAACAAAGTCCTTGGTAAATTATCGCCTCATTCATCGTTTAATTATAAAGTTGGCTGCTACAAGCGCGATTATAAGAACAAGTTTGATGATGCTTCAGCCATTGTTTTCGCTGGTGGCGGCATGATTAAATATAAGTATCAAGATTGCTGGGCTCATATTTCAGCCCTTGTTGATACTGTGAAAGCAAAGCCATGCTCAATATTTTTTAATGCGGTAGGTGTCGAAGGTTATGATCAAGCTGATTATAAGTGCCGTTTACTAAAAAGAAGTTTGAATAGTTCATCGGTCAAAATGATCACCACCCGAGATGATTTGAATGTTTTGAATGATGGCTATATTGAGAAAGAACATATTGAAACGGCCCAAGTTGCCGATTCAGCGGTGTTTAGCTCTGAAGTGTATGGAGTAAAGAAAAACTCGAGTGATTTGGTTGGCGTTGGTTTGGTTCGCTCAAAAATATTTAAGGACAATGGTATTGATCTTAGTAGAGATCAAGTCATTGCATTCTATGCGTCTTTACTTTCTGAGTTGGAATCGAGAGGGCAAGCGTATCAACTGTTCACAAATGGGTTAAAAGGTGATGTCGATATTCTTGTCGACTTAGAAAATTATATGGGCAAGTCTCTGGACATTCTCGAGCCTCAAACACCTCAAGAACTGGTTGAACTGATCTCTACGTTCAAGTGTACGGTTGCCGCCAGGTTACACGCTTGCATTATTTCATACTCACTTAAAGTGCCTGTGGCAGGGTTAGTGTGGAACAACAAAGTTAAGATGTTCGGTGATTGTATTGGTTATCCTGATCGATTTTTTACCTACAAGCAGTTCGATGCAAAGGCGATAGTTAACCGCTTGATGCAGTCTGTTGATGAAGGTTACGAACCTAAACATTATGAACAATATAGACAGACAGTGAACGCTAGCATTAACAAAATGATATCTATGATTTAGGAGCAAATTATGAATGTTGCATTGATTTTTGCTGGTGGTGTAGGAACCAGAATGCAAAATAGTACCAAGCCAAAACAGTTCTTAGAGCTGTATAATAAGCCAGTTATTGTTTATACATTGGAAAAGTTTGAAGAGAACCCAAACATTGATGCTATTGTTGTGGTTTGCGTAGAACCATGGATTGATTATTTGCGAAAACTACTTTTTAAATTTGATATACAAAAAGTAAAATTTATTATACCTGGCGGTGAGAGTGGTCAAGAATCAATATTTAATGGGTTGTGTAAAATAGAAGAAGAATTTGACCATAATTCTGTCGTATTAATACACGATGGGGTGAGGCCATTAATTAATGATGACATTATTAATCGTAATATCGAGGCAGTTAGAAACCATGGAAGTGCAATAACTACTTGCCCACCGGTAGAAACCTTTGTCTTAGTCGATAATGATGATGTTGTTCAGAACGTCCATGACCGCTCTTTATCACGTTTAGCAAAAGCACCGCAAAGTTTCTATTTAAAAGATATTCTTCACGTACATAGGCAGGCTAGGGATGAGGGCTATGTTGATGCGATCGACTCCTGTTCACTAATGACCAAATATGGGCACGATGTACGCTTGGTATCCGGTATATCTGAAAACATCAAGATAACTTCACCCATCGATTTCTTCATATTTAAAGCGATCATTGATACTCAAGAAAACTTACAGGTGTTTGGTTAACGTTATGATTGAACAAAGGCAAAGTATCTTAGCTGATGATAACAAGCGCATTTATACAGTGTTACCTGATTGGGAAGCACTCAGAGATAAAACGGTATTAATTACCGGGGCGACGGGCATGCTGGCAGCCTGTGTTGTCCGTTTTTTGGTTTACTTAAATAAAGTCGACAATTTAAATATCAATATCTTAATCTTGGCCCGAAATAAGCAGCGAGTGATAGATACCTTTGGCGAAACCGCAAATGAGTTTACTTGCTTCTATCAGGACGTTTGTGAGCCTCTAAACTATCAAAGCCACATAGACTTTGTGATCCATGCGGCGAGTAGTGCAAGTCCATATCATATAAAAAACGACCCTGTAGGTATCATCAAAGCAAATGTTCAAGGCACTTCAAACCTATTGGAGCTTGTCAAAGAGATGAACGTAAGCAATTTCCTGTTTCTTTCCACCCGTGAAGTCTATGGAGAGGTCTCTGGCGTTGAATACATTGAAGAGACGGATTTTGGGCACTTTGATCCACTCGATGCGCGTTCGTGCTACCCAGAGAGTAAGCGCCTTGCCGAGACAATGCTACAGAGTTATGCCGTACAGCATGGACTAACGTTTAATTCGGTGCGTATTGCTCACTCTTATGGGCCGGGTATGTTCCTAAATGATGGCAGGGTCATGTCAGATTTACTTGGGGATGTGGTTAATGATAAGCCTATCGTATTAAAAAGTGATGGCAGTGCGTTGCGTTCATTTTGTTATGTCACCGATGCGGTGTCTGCTTTGTTGTTGGTGATGTTAAAGGGAGAAAGGAACACGGCTTACAATATCGCTAATGAGAACGATGAGGTATCGATTCTTCAACTATCAAAACTGCTGACTAAGCTTAGTAGAAATCAGCACAGCGTCGTTCATGAGATTGCCAGTGACAATGCGTATTGCCAATATCAGAGAACGAAGTTATCCACTAGTAAGCTAGAAGCATTGCAATGGCGGCCAAATATTGCGCTGAGCGATGGTTTGCAGAAGACGATTTCATACTATAGGTAATTCAATTGAAACAACTAACTTTTGATCAGCTACGCAGTGTCCAGATGTCGATACTGGATAAGGTTCATGACTTTTGCCAGCAGCACCAACTCAACTACTCGTTAGCCGGAGGCTCTCTACTTGGAGCGATTCGACATAAAGGTTACATCCCTTGGGATGATGATATAGACATCATGATGCCACGAGATGATTATGAGTATTTACTTGAAAACTTCACGGCAGACTATCCAGACTTCACCTTTTTTAACTTGCAATCAGAGCCGAATCCTTATCCATTCTTGTTTAGTAAGCTGTCGCTTAACGGCTCAGAGATCTCTAATGGTCGAATTAAAGGCGTGGGGATAAATATTGATATTTTCCCAATCGACAGTCTGGGCCAAAATGAAGCGCAAGCGAAACTCAGGTTCTCGCTTATGAAGGTATTTAATCTTTTTCCTCGAGTGCAACGCTCGAGAAAAGAGAGAGCGAATCCAGTCGTTAACGCGGTATTTCGTCTATTTCAACGTTTGATTAAATTAGTTCCGACACCATGGTTTTTGCTGTCTATTCAAAGTTTGTGTTCTAATCGTTTAGTTAGTGAAAAAGGGTTTGCGGTAAGTATTGGGAGCAGTTATTTGTCTAAGGAGCTATGCGAAGCTTCTCTCTACCACGACTACACCCAAGTGGAGTTTGAAGATCGTCATTACCAAAGTATTGCACGCTATGATGATTACTTGTCGATGATCTACGGCGATTATATGCAGATACCAAAGAAACAAGATCGTGAGAATCACGATAATGTTGGCTTTATACAAGAGCACTTACTACCCATGTAGTGATAAATAGCCTAGTGATGTGCAATTTGCTAGGCTATTGATCCTCTTCTTCAAGTGCATTACCGTTTGAGAAAAGATAGAATTGCTCCCTTTCTATTGTCAAAGCAGACTTAATACGTATGCACCCGTCACTTCGATACATTCAAGGTTACCCACAACACATCACCGAGCAAGTAAGCACTCTAGTAGATAGTGGCAAACTCGTACCATGGTTTGAAAAACGCTACCCTGATAGACACCAAATCAAAAGTGAAAAAGCGCTTTATGAGTACGCAATAGCGATCAAAAACCGTTATATGAAGAAAGCGGCACCAATCAGTAAAGTCATTTACGATAAGAAAATTCACGTGGTGAACAACGCGCTTGGGTTGCACAGTGTGATTAGCCGCAACCATGGTGGCAAACTGAAATCGAAGAATGAAATACGTATTGCAAACGTGTTTAAAGATGCGCCAGAAGCACTATTGCGTATGCTGGTGGTGCATGAGTTGGCTCACACTCGTGAGAAAAATCATGACAAAGCGTTTTATCAACTATGTTGCTATATGGAACCTGAGTATCACCAACTCGAACTTGATGCTCGTCTGTTTATGATGTACCTCGATTTAAAAGCGGACTCGAATGAAGAACAATAATCACAATGCGAAACAAGCTCAGCCGAAAACAGTAACCCCAAAACTGGGTAAAGATACGACCAAGGCAAAAACAAAGCGAGTGAAAAACAAGACGACGAAAGTAGCCACCCCAGCGACTAAGAGCGATGTCGAATTTATTAAAATTGCCAAGAGTGGATTACATGAACGTAACGCACATCGTGGTCGTTACGATTTTAATAAGCTGGTCACTGCAGAGCCTCAGCTTAAACCATTTGTGATTAAGAATCCGAAAGGGGAAGACTCAATCAACTTCTCCGACCCTAAAGCGGTCAAAATGCTTAACAAAGCGTTACTTGCCGCGTACTACGATATTGAGTTTTGGGACATTCCTGACACTTACTTATGTCCTCCCATCCCTGGGCGTGCCGACTATGTTCATCGCATTGCGGAGTTGCTCGATGACGAGGTAAAGGGAAAATACGCGCACCAAAATGTGCGAGCCCTTGATGTGGGGGTTGGTGCAAACTGCATTTACCCGATTGTTGGGGTGACTCAATATGATTGGCACTATATTGGGAGTGACGTTGATCCAAAATCGATTGAATCGGCACAAGCAATCGTAGAGCGTAACGCCTCATTAAACGGCAAAGTTGAGTTAGTGCAACAAAGTAGTGAATCAAATATTTATCGTGGCATCATCCAACCGCATGAGCGCTACGATGTGACGACGTGCAACCCACCATTCCACCGCTCAGCGGAAGAAGCGGCGATGGGTAGCCAGAGAAAAATTGACAACTTAAAAGCCAACCAGCGTAAGAAAGGCGTAAAAGTGCAACCCAACCAAGTGAAGACGAGCAAACCTGCTCTGAATTTTGGTGGGCAAAATGCCGAGCTTTGGTGCGAAGGTGGAGAAGCGGCATTCATTCGTAAAATGGCGAATGAAAGCCAAGCCTTTAGTGCACAAGTTCTTTGGTTTACAACGTTAATCTCAAAGAAAGATAACGTTCGACCGATGCGAAAGCAATTAGAGAAACTGGGTGTTAAAGCGATTAGAGTAGTCGAAATGAGTCAAGGCCAAAAAATCAGTCGTTTTGTGGCTTGGTCCTATATGGATAAGCAGCAAAGAAAAGCGTGGATTGCATTAAAGTAATTCAAACTGCTAGAAAAGTTCAAAGCCCGCTGAGAGTATCAGCGGGCTTTTGTTTAAGGCGTTGTATACGGAATACAATCAATAGACGGCAAGGGAACAAAAGCGTCTAGCTTCTCATGGTACAAACCGCAGCGATCGCCTCTAATTTGCAAAGTGTATTGGTCCGGTAAATCCGTGTAGCTACCGTCAAGTAGCATATTGTCTTTACCTTTCACTCTCCCTTTTTCGATTAGCAAGTGAGGTGACGTTTCAAATACATTTCCGGCAACTCTAGGTGCTGGTGTATTTTGAATTTCAGCAATTGCGTTTTGTACTTCGATAACGCCCTGAGAGGTCGTGTTGACACTTAGTGCTTCGACAGGAGAGTCAGCTATTGCTTGGCATCCGGTCATTGCCAACGACGAACCTAGCAATAATGCAAGCGTCAGTCCTCTATTCGAGGAGTTATTGGATATCAACATGAATCGCCTCTGTCTTCAATGGAGAACGTAAGTCAATGATTGCTGGTGAAGATGGATCGAATGGCATTGAGTTATAGCTCACTGGGGAAACTTGTGGGCACACTCCTGTATCCATGTAATTTAACGCTGCCGCAAGCATGCCTTCTGAGGAATCACCAAGTGGCTTAGATAGGTCATCCCCAACCAAGCAACCTTCTATTTTGTTGTCTAAACCAAGTGTCGCGTTAGTCATGTTTTTAGGTGTTGGGGTGAATCCATCTGCGAAATCTCCAAAGCCTTTTTCATTGGCAGATTTAAACTGGATCGTGTAGTAATTTGTGCCACAATTTTGCTCGGGTGCGAACCCGTATGGTTTGCCCGTTGTGGTTGAACCGATCTGAATAACGTCTACATCGATCCCGCGTAGTGCGTTAATCAGTAACTCACTTGAAGAGGCGGTCCCGCCTGAGGTTAATACATAGACTTTAGTTGCTGACAGTGTTGGCAGAGGCTCATTGGAGTAACGACCTGCCGCCCAGTCAATAGCGACATTGGTGAACTTGTAAGTGTTTGCTCTTGCCTGTGTGTTCTTCATGACTTTATCATTATGAATAAGCTCACCAAACACACGATTTTGTCCTGCGCCACTTAGCATGTAACCCACTTGAGATGACTGCAGTACCAAACCTCCACCGTTGTAACGAAGGTCAACGACGACCTCATCAACTTGCGCTTTTGATAGTTTATTAAACGCATTGATCAGCGGAGTCTGTGCACTTGGCTCAAATGAGTTGTACTGAAGGTAACCGACTTTTTTACCATTATGGTTAATGATTTTTGCGTTGCGCACAGGCGATGTCACGACATCAGTGGCTGTTAATGTGACAGTTTTAGTTTGTCCACTAACACTCTCAAATGTGAAAGTATAGTCTTGGTTCAAGTTAGGATTGAATAACGTCGCATTAATAAAGTCTATGTCAGCTTGGCTACCGGTATTGACGACATCAACAGAGTTAATTGCAATTAACTTATCACCACGAGCGATACCATTTAGCGAAGCTGGCGATGCATCCTCAGTGTAGGAGATTCTCACATCTCTTGGTTGAGTACCTCTTATGAAAGCCCAGTTAAAGCCAAAACCAGCCACAAGGCCAGATTGTGATGATTTCATATCTTCTTCGTAAGGTACGGTGAAATGGAAACGATCTTTAGGCTTACCAGTTTGTGTTACCTCTGATGTTACTAAGGTATGGAAATAATCAATTACTGAGCGGTAGTTATTTGGATTGTTGTCTGGTACTTCGTCATACCAAAGGTAGGTCTCATGCGTAAATGCACGTAAAAACATCTTTTCTTGTAAAGATGATCCGGCTTGATCTGGGTATGATGTGTTTCCTGCATACGGGTCTAAACCGGTTCGTGGAGTTTCACATTTGTTGGCAAACTCGCTAGATGACTGGCTAAAATTACCGGCTTCCCAAGTTGCGTTGTTTACGGTATTGGTGCTAGAAGATGAATCACCACCTCCACCGCCACAACCTTGAAGTAATGCAAGGGTTACTGCCGTTATCAAACAATACTTAAACTGCATGAGTATATTTCCTTATAAATGATGGCGTTATAATTATTTTATATGTTTAACAGTCTTTTCTAAGATTGAAGAATGTATAAATTTAACCTGTTTTCGAGCAAGTTTATATTATGAATGTGTGATATGGGTTGCATAAAAGTTTCGGATACGGTGTTGATCTTTAAATATTAGGATTCGCTTAATTTTTTTATTAAGAGCCATGAGGAGATTTTTGAGGAATTTGCTCAAAATATCTGCTCTGGAGCAAGTTAAAAGCAGAATTTTGCCTATATGATTGAGAGGTCAATGATCTGATCAGCCTATGACTTGTGTCACTAATACTGAGAAGGGAGGGCGTTATGGAGTTCGAGTTTTTTGTCCCATGCCAACCAGATTGGTTATGTCAGCCTTTTATGACGGTGTTCTCGATACTACTTGTCATTGGGCTCGTTGCTTTTATACGTATTGTCTATTTAGAGTATCTAAGCATTCAAAAAAAAACCAAAGTAAGACGGTTGCGGAAGCTTACTAAGCAGCAGCGTGAACGACTACGCCGCCGCTACCCAAAAAGAAATTCTAATAAGGAACGCTAAGACAAGCTATCTAGCTTTTGCTGGTACTTCTCTTTCAGTGCCTCGTTACCAGCAGCGCGCTCTAATTCAACCAAGAGCTGCAATGAAGGTTTCTTTACCCCGTATGTCTGATGAAAGCGCATTAGTCGAATGCGAGCGTCTGTGTATTCTCCATCGTCTATTTCTAGCTTAGCCAGTTGCAGAATGGATTTTGGCCTATGAGGGTCATGATCAATGGCTCTTTCAAAATAATATTTTGCTCTTTCTGGGTGTTGAGATTTTAGTGCACAGAACGCCGCGTTTTCATAGCTTGCGGGAATGAGGTAGTAGTATGGCTGTTCAATCGCACGAGTGAACATTTTATCGGCTTGTTCATATTCCCCTTTTTTACACAAAAACGTCCCATAATTGTTCAGAACATTACCATTTTTAGTATGTTGGCGTAGTGAGCGCTTATACATACTCTCGGCTTTATCGATTTCACCGACGGTTTCGTAATAGTGCGCCATAGAGAGTTGAGTTCGGTAATATTGAGGTGCATGAGAGAGAGCTTGTTGCAAGTTGTCATGTGCGCGTATCATGTTGCCATTTTCAAGGTACCCTAAGCCAAGCGCAATGCGAGACTCAGCCATGGCAATTGGATCTACTTTGGGAGTGGGTTCTCCTTCATTGACGGTTACACAGCCGTGCAACATCACCATCGCACAAATTGAAAGTGAAATCTTTAAGCTCATCATCATTCCCTAATTGCCTTTGAGTAAAGGCATGATATGAGCTCACGTTGAAATGACTAATAGCGTCAAATTACAATGCGACAAGGTTTGCAAATAACAGTCAAAATAGCCGGACTTCACCGGCCATTCTCATTAGTAAGATCAATCATCCTTGGTAAAAGCAGACTCGCTGAAATGGTCTAAATCATATGGTGTTTGTTGGTATACGCAGTAGTTCAACCAATTTGAGAACAATAGGTGTCCATGACTGCGCCAGCTTGCTCTAGGTGGGTTATCTGGATTGTTATTAGGGTAGTAATTTACCGGTATTGCGGGCTCCATTCCTTCCCCTAAATCGCGGATATACTCATTATGTAATGTATGTGAGTCGTATTCAGGGTGGCCAGTTACAAACACATTTCGCTTATCTTTTGTTGCTGCAAGGTAAACGCCTGCAACATCCGATGTCGCGAGTATATCTAGGTCGGTATGTTCGCTAAGGTATTCTGGAGAGAAATCGGCATATCGAGAATGAGGCGCAAGAAACGTATCATCAAATCCACGTAATATTGGATGGTAAGGCTGATGAATGTCGTGATGATAAACCCCGGAAAGCTTCTCTTTACGAGTTTTCTTAGGTAAATCATAAAGCAACTTTAACCCTGCTTGGGCTGCCCAACATACAAATAGCGTTGATGTTACGTGGTCTTTTGCCCAATTCATGATGGTTTTTAGGTGATCCCAGTAAATCACATCTTCAAATTGCACTAAACCTAATGGGGCACCTGTGATGATCAAGCCATCGAAGTTTCGACTCTTAACCATTTCGAATTGGCGATAAAAGGTATCTAGGTGTTCTGTTGGTGTGTTTTTGCTAGGTCTATCGTCAATACGTAATAACTCGACATCTACTTGTAGTGGACTATTTGAAAGTAATCGCAGAAACTGAGTTTCTGTTTCAATCTTTTTTGGCATCAAGTTCAGTATAAGAACACGCAGAGGGCGGATTTCCTGACTGGCAGCGCGTGTCTCGTTCATCACAAAGATGTTCTCTGTTCTGAGAATATCGGACGCGGGTAATTGATCTGGAATTCGAATTGGCACAGCTTTCTCCCTAAGCTTCTAGACGTCTATACATCTAAACTTAACTTAATTCAGACCATATGTCGATACAGAATGTGAGATTGATATATTTTGATTGGTGCCTGCGATTTTGGTGCTTATTAACATAAGTGATGGTGACCTCGAATCAGTGACAAAGCTGTGAATCCTTCATCGTGAAGTCTCTCGGATAGAGGTGCTTGTGATTATTGCTTGTACGTAAAATTGCTTTTCTAAAACTAGGCTAGATTAGAGATAAATAACCTCTATAATGCCGCGCTTCTGTTATTTTTGTTGTGTGGTAACTATGTTCAAGTTATTAGTTTCTCTGCCGCCTTTAGTTGCGCTAAGTATCGCCATTGTTTGTGAAGTTATTGCCACATCCTATATCCCTAAAACCGAACAGTTCACTAAATGGCTTCCAAGTTCGATTGTACTGGTTGGTTATGCTATTGCCTTTTTCCTTTTATCGGTAACCGTAAAGACAATGCCGGTTGGTATTGTATATGCGATATGGAGCGGAGCAGGGATTGTATTGGTTGCGGGGGTGGGGTACGTTTTATATGGACAGAAGCTTGATCTTGCCGCTCTAATAGGTATTGGCTTTATCATTACAGGAGTACTGATCGTTAATTTGGTGTCCAAATCTGCAGGTCATTAGCGACAAAAGGCAGGCCGCTGCCTACCTTTATGGTTGTATCTTTATGCCGCTTTAGTATTCAACGCCGTTTCTCAACGCAAACTGGACGAGCTCTGAATGTGAGTCCAGTTCTAGTAAATCCAACAGCCGATATTTGTGTGACTCGATGGTTCTCGGGCTTAAATTCAACTCTTTGGCGCATTCCTTCGCTGATTTCCCAGTAGCGAGGAGTGCTAACACATCATACTGCCTTTGGCTCAGGCGTAGCATCTTGGTATTTTCATTATGTGTCGTTACATCGGACTTATATAAGGTTCGATGTAACTTGGAATGTTGCCAGAACGAAAGCCACATATGCGACAGGTAAGTATACTCGTTGATCTCTTTCTCATTTAATGCAGCTCTTTGGTTGTTGAAGAGCGTGAAAGACATCCCCCCCCAACGTTGCCCGAACTGAATCAGCGGGATGGTGTAGTGGTAGCTAGCACCTTGTGCTGCGATCATTTTCAGCACTGTAACGTCACTTGACTCCATTTCTTTTGCTGAAAATAGCTGGGTCTTCGATGAGTTACCAATTAAACGAAGGTACTTTTCACCATCTGACGGAGAGACTTGTTTTACGGTCAATATTTGGTGTGGGGGACGAGCAACGCTTATAGTTTTGCCATGGCTAAAGAATAACATGGAGTTCGGAAACATCGTTGTTCGGTCAATGTTGAACCAATCCATTGCTTCAAGGATGCACTTAGTAAGTGTCTCTTCACAGTTTTGGGCTGGAGCATTGGCAAGCACCATAGTTTGCTTTGTCGCTAGTGCCTCAAAGCTATCAACGATTATCGCTGTTTGTATATCGCTTTCCATAAATAATAATTAGCCTCACTGATTTTTTATAAATGCAGTATTTTTACTCTACATTCTAATCATATCATTTTGCAGAATGTGTACCGCGTTATTTCGAAACTTATGGAATAACTAGTCACATGCCGAGTTAACTTCAGAACGCGCCGTGACCAACAATGAGTGTGGTTGTTTAAGGTGATGTTGTCTGAGAATTTGGTTGTCTGTGCGTAAATAACAAGACGTAAATTTTATGAAAATGATGAAACTTCGCTACCGCATCGGGGTGAGCGACCAATGGACAGAAGTTGTAGTATCCATGTTTGTGGCTCAGAGTTTAGCGAAAGAGTATCTTGGTTACGGATGGCAAGCTGAAACTTTTTCAGTGTAAAATGGAATAGGGCAGTTGAGTCTTATGACGCTGCCCTTTATAACCTTAATTAAGTGGGTGTCTCATGATGACCGCTTTCCCATCTGACTCGTAGATGGTTTTTTGGGTGTTTTCAAAGCCCGCCGACTCAAAAAGGGCAATTCCCACTTTATTTGAACAAGAAACGGTCGCGCACATAGAATTACTCTCAGCATCAATGGCGTAACCATAAACCATCAACTTTTGAAGCGTAGCTTTCCCAACGCCTTTCTGTTGAAATTGCTTACCAATCACCATATAGCTCAACTTAAGCTCATGTCGTTTAGCAAACGGTGCATATTGAGCAAATGCCTTGTCTATGACCAAATAACCAACCGCCAAACTGTCTTGGAATATGGTGTAAAACACCTCCGACTTACTACGGTTTTGGTAGGCCTGTTCAAACGGTTTAAAAAATCCTTTTTGATCGTCATGCACTTCCAATTGCATCAAGCTCGCAAAATCTTTCAACTTTGCCGGTTTAATCGCGATCATATCTGTTTGGATCTATTCTGAGGTGGTACACAGCATATCGTTATTATAGTGAGGGATGCGATAAAAGCGCAATTACACTAATAAGGGTTTGAATAAAAAAGCTCCGTCAACGTAAGAGTGGGTAATAGTAACCTTGATGGATATGGGCACCAAGTGTGGTGAGTTGATGAGCGCAATCGGCACTTTCTACACCCTCAACGATAACAGTACAATGATAGGTGTGGCCCATGGCGATAAGCTGGCGAAGAGTTTCTGTTTTTTTCTCATCTTGCTTTAGGTTCATGACAAACAATCTATCAATCTTTAGATAGTTTGGTGTGATATGACCAATTAGCTCAACATTGTTGTTACCAGTACCGAAATCGTCAATGCTGATTTTACACCCTAAGTCTTTCAGCTTCTTTACATTCGAGTAAATCTCTTTCGTGTAGTACATCGAAGCATTTTCTGTAATCTCTATAGTCAAGAGTGAACAATCAAGTTTACTTAGCTGACGATAGAGCTTAAGAAAGTTGCGTCCTTCAAGTAAAGATGGGCATACATTGATGCTAAGTGGCGCTATGAGCGATCTTGATGATCCGTAGATGAGTTCAATTACCAACATAGTATGACTGATCAAAAAACCATTACGAATTAGGCTTTCTATGAATCGTTGGGTGTTATTCACTTGAAATCGAGAAAGAACCTCGTAGTGAATATTCACTTTGTTGGCAGTGTTATAAATAGGTTCTAGTTTTAATTTGAAACGGCGAATGGCCCACATATAAGTCAGAAGTGAACGTAATCGCTTGTGATTGGCCAACACAATCAAAAGTAAGCTCAGTGCCAGAATACTGCTAGTAGGGCCATTAACATAATAGACTTCTTTGTAGCCACTTCCATTGACGTTATATAGAAATGACTGACCTTTTGTATCACCGATTTCCAAAGCTGGTCCCGTATTTGTACAGACCTTCATCCCTGACAAGAACATGCGTGACATGTGATTTTCTATGTTATTTGAAATGTTAATGTTTTTGACTCGCACCATTGTCGTTGCACCAGCAAGCTCGAATGTATGAGTGGTGTAACTCTCATTATTTAGCCATTTGCTTATGTCGTTTTTATCTACCGGAACAACTGCCTCAGGAGTGATAAGGCATCGAATATTATGTTGGTCAATCAACAACGCTGATTCAACCAGCCGCACATTATCAAAAAGACCTTTCAAGTGGTCTTCATTTTCAAAGCAGCTTTTAAACGCAATGTCTTGAGCTAACGATGACGCACTGTCGAAATAGTTCTGCTTCACAATGTTGCTTATCGCGTAAAAACAAATCACAAGATACAACAAGCCTGTAAAAACAAAAAAGAACAAAATGTTCAGGTAAAGCATTCGGTTTCTTAAGCAAATCTTTAAAAAAGTCCGGATACTATGAACAGTGTGTTTATCGATGCTCTCTTGCTGACGCAATCCGTCTTTTTGTGCGTGTCGACTGTGAAAGGGAACAAAATACCCCTTACGGTGAATATTTTCGATGAGTGATTGCTGCATGGAAACATGGTTCTGCGTGAGGTGTCTGAACTTCTTTCTAAGAGAGGCGATTGAGTTTTTAAATCCATTTTCAGGCAGTACCAGCTGATACTGCGTTAATAACTTCTTTTCGATATTCCTCTGACTGATCGGCGCATTTAAATTCCCAAAAGCCGCGATGGTGCTCAAAAGTAAATATTCAATTCTACTGATAGGAATAGAAGAGTGGGTGGAATTGTTGAGTTCAAGTGAAAGCTGTTTTTCGGACAAGCAAACGCAGATTTGGTTTCCTAGTTCAAACCTAATCATGTGTTAAAGCGCTCCAAGTGTTGTGTTTTGAATACGTTATCAATATTGAGATTGGACGTATGTGATTTTCTACGTGCATATCCTAAACTTCTGGATATAGTGGCTATTTTAGATTTTTTTATAAAGCTCAATCTAGAGGGAATTTTTCCTAGATGGATGTGGGAATGAAAAAAAAGCCCGAGCAATGCTCGGGCTTTTCAATTCAGAGAGAAGAGGGGTTAGCAGATAACTTTAACTGCTAGGCCACCTTGAGACGTCTCACGGTATTTCGCGTTCATGTCCTTACCTGTCTCCAGCATGGTTTCGATAACCTTATCTAGAGAAACAGTTGGAGCTGAAGAGCGACGTAGAGCCATACGAGTCGAGTTGATCGCTTTTACTGCTGCGATACCGTTACGCTCGATACAAGGAACCTGTACCTGACCTGCAACTGGGTCACACGTTAGACCTAGGTTATGCTCCATTGCGATTTCTGCCGCCATACATACTTGCTCAGGGCTACCACCCATAAGCTCAGCAAGACCTGCTGCCGCCATAGAACAAGCTACGCCAACTTCACCTTGACAGCCAACCTCTGCACCAGAGATAGACGCGTTGCGCTTGTAAAGACCACCGATTGCACCAGAAGCTGCAAAGTAACGGATGTAATCTTTTTCAGTCACAGTTTGGATGAACTTGTCGTAGTAAGCCAATACCGCAGGGATGATGCCACATGCACCGTTTGTTGGTGCTGTCACAACACGACCACCTGCAGCGTTCTCTTCGTTTACTGCGAAAGCGAACATGTTTACCCAGTCAACAACCGACATTGGATCGTTGGTTGTTTTTTCAGAAGTAAGCAGTTGCTGACGAAGTGCTGCTGCACGACGAGGTACACGTAGTGGACCAGGCAGAATACCTTCTTCGTTCATACCGCGATCCATACACTCGCGCATTGTGCGCCAGATGTTTGCGAAGTATGTACGAGTCTCTTCATCAGAGTGCAGAGAGTGTTCGTTCTTCATTACTAGTGCGCTAATAGAAAGACCGCTTTCTTTACACTGGTGAACGAGCTCTTCTGCTGTTGTGTATTCGTAAGGAACCTTGATTGGGTTCTCTACTTCTTTGCCGAAGTTCTCTTCATCAACGATGAAACCACCGCCGATAGAGTAGTAAGTCTTTGAGTATACTTTTTCGTCATCGATCCAAGCGTGGATCTGCATGCCGTTTTCATGTAGCTCAAGGTTAGTAGTATGGAAGTTCATACCACCGTCTTTTGGGAACGATACTGTGTGACAGTGCATGCCAACAGGAAGGCGTTCAGTTTCTTCTACGCGAGCGATAAAGCCCGGAATAGAGTCGATATCAACTTTCTCAGGGGAGTTGCCAGCAAGACCCATGATGATTGCGATATCCGTGTGGTGACCTTTCCCTGTCAGTGATAGTGAACCATAAACGTCAACGGTGATTTTAGTGATGTCGCGCAATTTTCCCATTGCACGGAGATCATCAATAAACTCTTTACCCGCTTTCATTGGACCTACAGTATGTGAGCTTGAAGGACCAACACCGATTTTATAGATATCAAAAACACTAATCATATCGATTACCTCAGAACAAAGCCTCCCAAGGGGAGTTGGGAGGCTTTTTATTATCGTTATATTCTTGGATTAATCACGTCTTATAAAAGAGCGGTGATTAAAGAGCGCCGTAGATTACAGAACTAATTGCTGCAAGACCACAGATTGCTGTGAAAATCTGTACAGGTGCTGAAGTTTTGTACTTCGCCATCGCAGGAACTTTCTGCATTGCGAATACAGGCATCAAGAATAGGATTGCAGCGATCATCGGTGCACCCATTGTTTCAATCAT
Source organism: Vibrio sp. WZ-1 (assembly GCF_052037695.1). Lineage (NCBI taxonomy): Bacteria > Pseudomonadati > Pseudomonadota > Gammaproteobacteria > Vibrionales > Vibrionaceae > Vibrio > Vibrio sp. WZ-1. The sequence goes on from NZ_JBQEQR010000085.1 coordinate 500,144, forward strand.
GCCTAGGATGCTTGGGTTAACGATAGCAACGATCCAAGTAGTCACAACGATGAAGATTAGTGATGCTTTTTCAATCTTGCTCTTAGGAGACTCAGAGCGAGACTTGATTAGACCAACTAGACCTTCGTGTGCGCCTAGGAAGTGACCGAAGTAGCTTGAAGTGATTGCTGCGAACGCTACTAGAGGACCCATGTAAGAGATAAGTGGAGACTCGTGAACGTTAGCCAGGTAAGACAATACTGAGATGTTTTGCTCTTGCGCAGATGCTAGTTGCTCTGGAGATAGAGAAAGTACTACAGAGAATACGAAGAACATTACAAAGCCCATAAGCATCATCGCTGCACCGCCAGTGATAGCGTCAGTTTTCTTAACTGCGTCATCACCGTATACACGACGTTGTTCTTTAGAGAACTGAGAGATGATTGGGCTGTGGTTGAATGAGAATACGATGATTGGAATTGCTAGCCAAACGATTGAAGGCATTTCGCCCCAGTTTGGAGACACTTCCATCATTGATGTATTCCAATCAGGAATTAGGTAGAAAGAAAGCGCTAGTAGGATGAATACTAGAGGGTAAACCATTGCTGATGTTGCTTTCAGCATTAGCTCTTTACCGAACACTACGCCTGCTGTCATTGCTGCAATAAGTGCACCAGACAGTAGCCAGCGAGGAATCGATTCCATACCCATTTGGTTAACGAGGAAAGAGTCAACCGTGTTTGTGATACCAACACCGTAGATAAGTACGATTGGGTAGATAGCGAAGAAGTATGCAAAAGTAATAAGGTTTGCGCCAGTCTTACCGAAGTGCTCTTCTACTGTGTCAGTGATATCCGCTTCAGGGTTTTTCGCAGAAAGTACGAAACGAGCTAGAGATTTGTGTGCGAACCAAGTCATTGGTGCCGCGATTAGAGCTAGGATAACTAATGGCCAGAAACCGCCAGCACCTGCTTTAATTGGAAGGAATAGTACACCTGCACCTACTGCTGTACCGAATAGAGACAGACACCAGGTGAAGTCTTTGTAAGTAAACTTACTAGACGATTGTGCGGTTGAAGCCGCAGAAGTAGTTGTATTCATTTTTGAGTTACTCATTTTGGGAACAGGAAATAAGTCGGGGCCAATTTTGCAAGATTTTGCACTAGGAAAATTAGATCTAAATCATGTATTGCTCGAGCTTATTGAATGATATGTCAAAAACCTGCTTTTTATCACGAAAATGGCGTGCTACACGTGATTATTGCTAATGATTGTGATTAGAAAAACTTATTTGGCGCATTAGTTGTATGAATTTATCTTTGCGCAAGCGTTTGCTTTATGAAAATTAAATTAAACTAATGTGAAGGAATGTTTGAAAAATAACCTTTTATTAATATTGATGCACATGATGATTGACATCATGTCGCGAGATTAATTGATAGAGCAATCAATTTGAAGTGATGTGTTTTTGCATCGATTCGATGATCTGTGCAGTCATGCCCCAAATGAAATGTTGTTGAAAAGGAATGGCAAATACGCGATGGCTGGTGTTTTTTAGTTTGAACTGATTGCTGAATAGCTTGCTAGGATTCAAAATGTGGTTAGCTGGCACTTCAAATACTTCGGCCACTTCATTGGGATCGATTCGCGTCGTGTATTCAGGTGAAACGAAAGCCAAAAATGGTGTGACATTAAATTGGCTAATGGTTGGTAGTGTAGGGAGCTGTCCAAACACCCTAATATGAGACGGTTCGATTCCGATCTCCTCTTCGACTTCCCTTAACGCTGTGTTTACTAGTTGGCCATCTTTAGGTTCATACTTACCACCAGGGAAACTAATTTGCCCAGGATGGTGGCGCAAATGCATCGCACGCTTAGTAAAAATAACCTGTAAGCCTTGCTCCCTTTCTACAAAGCCGATCAATACCGCCGCTTTGCGTAACTCCGCATTTTTTAAATGCGCTAAACGAACCAGAGACTCTTTATGGTATCCGGTTGGAAGCTGCAGTTGAAAGTTTTGCAAAAGCGTTGATTTGTTGATGACCAAAGTTCAATCCCTGTTTTCGGCACTCTAATGAGTAAGGCGTTGTTACCAACACATTTATTTGAAACTTATAGCGTTATACACCATTCTTTATTTTAAAGCCTCACTATAAGGTTAGTAGAAGAAGATGAAAGGGATTATTTTCACTGAGTTCATGGAGTTAGTTGAAGACAAGTTTGGTCTCGAAACATTAGATCAGGTTCTCGAACTTTCCAATGATGAAGGCATCTACACCGCAGTTGGTAGCTATGATCATCGTGATCTAGTTAAGCTGATTGTCAGTTTAAGCAAAATATCTAATATTCCTCCAGAGCAGTTGCAGGAAGTTTTTGGTGAATGTGTATTCCAAAACCTGCTCGCGTCCATACCTAACCATGCAAGCTTGCAGCAATGCCAAACAACTTTTCAGTTCGTGCGCCATGTTGAGGATTTTATTCATGTTGAAGTAAAAAAACTCTACCCAGAAGCCAGCCCGCCACAATTTGACTTTATTAGTGAAACGGAAACAGAGATGGTTTTTGACTATCGAAGTGCCCGTTGTATGGCTCATGTATGTGTCGGTTTGGTTAGAGGGTGCGCTAATTATTTTGGGCAGTCTGTTAACGTACGTCACCAGAATCAATCGGCAGATGGAAGCCAAGTTCGCTTTTGGCTAGAGGTAGTATAACAATTCATGACAGACCACTCTCCAATAGAACGAAAGCTAAAAAGAGAGATCGCCTCACGCAAAGCGGCTGAGCAGTTATTGGAACAAAAGAGTCTCGAACTCTATGAGTCTAATCAGCGACTCAGTATTGCGTTGAAGAAGCTTGAAATGAAATCAGAAAAGGATCTGCGCAAGTTTGAGTTTGAAGAGCAGATCGATGCGACTCTTATTAAGTTCGGACGTTCATTCTTATCGAGTGTTTTTGACGAAACGCTTGTAGCTAGTTTTCTAGAGCAACTGACTGCGAGCTCAGTAGTTAGGGGCGCTTTTTTGATTTTGGACGATGTGCATTTTTCATCTCTCAAACGACATCAATTTGGGCATTTGACTTTATTGGCCAATACGGTGAAACCGACACACCCTGTGTGGAATGGAGAGTTCCTCAATTTACCGATTACTCTGCATAACCAGGTCATTGGTGAACTTGTTTTTGATATCGCTTTGGAACATATGGATAAAGCGTTTATCAGTAAACAGATGGCTTTGGTGTCTGATCTTGTGCATGGTGTCATCAGTCGTCACCTTAGCATGGAGCGAGAGATTGCATCTCGTAAACGAGCAGAAGAGTCCGAACGTGCGACGAAAGAGTTTGTCGCGATGATCAACCATGAACTAAGGACACCACTCAATGGCGTATTAGGAAGCGCCGAATTGCTAGGTCGAACTGAATTAGGATCGGAACAGCATCAATACCTCACGAACTTAATGCAATCTGGTGAACTGTTGCGGGTCATCATTAATGACCTGCTTGATTTTAGCAAAATGAATGCCGGGATGATGGAAATCATCTGTAAAGATTTTGCATGGCCAGAACTGGAAAGTTCGTTAATGGGGGTCTTTGCGGCAAAAGCGGCGGAAAAACGCATTCATTTCTCAATCGATAAGAAGATAGGTATACCAAATTACTTGAATGGCGATGCAGAAAGGATAACGCAGATATTGGTGAATTTGGTCGGAAATGCGATCAAATTTACCAAATTGGGTGGAGTCGTCTTGCGGGTTGAATGGAATGATGGGCGTCTTTGCTTTACGGTTGAAGACACCGGTATTGGGATCCCCCTAGAGGCACAGGAGACTTTATTCGATCCGTTTGTTCAGGTCGATCGCTCAAGTAAGCGAAATTTTGAAGGCTCTGGTCTCGGTCTAGCGATCAGTAAGAATCTTGTTGATTTGATGCACGGTGAAATCAGCTTTGTTAGTCAAGAAAAGCAGGGCACGACATTCAATGTTTCTATTCCCCTAACGGTAGGGAAAGAACAAGAACTCATGTCAGCAGGTCAGGTGAGTGCTAAGAAGGGCATTCAGCTTGCAAACCGTCGTGTTCTCGTGGTTGATGATATCCGCATGAATCAAGTCATTGTGACGCAGATGCTTAAAAAGTTAGATGTGGTTCCTGATTTGCGAAATAACGGAATGGAAGCACTGACAGCAGCAGATGAAAATGATTATGAACTGATCTTTATGGATTGCAGAATGCCCGAAATGGATGGCTATGAAGCAACAACGTTCTTAAGACAGCGCGGTTATACTAAGCCAATCATTGCGCTTACTGCTGGTACAACATTAGAAGAGCGGCAAAAATGTATCGAATCCGGTATGAATGACATTCTCACTAAGCCGTACACCGCTGCTGATATTGAACAGATTATGTGTAAGTGGTTAGAAGAATGACGCGTCACGAATCATTGTTACAAGTAAAAACGGCTCTGTCATAACAACAGAGCCGTTTTTCTTAGAACTTTGTAGTGTTTAAAGTTACTTAAGTGCAGGTAAGATCTTCGATAGTTTATCCAGAGTCTCTTGATATTCAGCAGCACAATCACTGTCTGCAACCACACCACCGCCTGCCCAGGCATAGAGCTTGTTGTTTTCAGCCACTAGTGTGCGAATGGTAATACTGGTGTCCATTCGACCATGTCGTGATATGTATCCGATGCTGCCGCAGTAAGCACTACGACGATGGGGTTCAAGCTCCTCGATGATTTGCATCGCACGGACTTTTGGTGCACCAGTAATTGACCCTCCAGGAAAGCAAGCACGAAGCAAGTCTGCAGCGTTGTACTGCGTATCTAAATCCGCACGAATGGTACTCACTAAGTGGTGAACGGCAGGGAAGCTCTCGATATCAAACAGCTTAGGCACGTGAACACTACCAGGGGCCGCAACTCGGCCAATGTCGTTACGCAGCAAATCGACTATCATCAAGTTCTCTGCCTGATCTTTCTCCGCGGTTTGTAGCTCATGAGCGTTAGCTTGATCTTGAGTGGCATCAAGACTACGTGGTCGAGTTCCTTTAATTGGCTTTGTCTCGATGACGTTATTTTTCAGCTCGAGAAAGCGTTCCGGAGAAATGCTCAATAGCACGGATTCTGGCATTCGGATGAACGCAGAGAAGGGTGCCTGGTTTGCAGTTTCTAGTTTGTTATACGCATGCCACTCACTACCTTGATAAGGTGCATTGAAGCGCTGTGCTAAGTTGATCTGATAGCAATCCCCACTTAATAGATATTCTTGAACGCTATCAAAGCGAGTTGCGTAAGAGTTTGGCGTCATGTTGGATTGCCAATCACCAACAAGCGAGAAATTTTCTCTTTCAGCTGGAGATTGTTCATTTAGCCATTGCCATGCTTGCTCAATATCTTGCCCTACTAACCACGCTGTCTCTAACTTGTGGTCTACCACCACCGCCCATTCATACAGACCAACGGCCATATCGGGTGTGTTTAGATCTTTGGTTGCTAGCTCGGGTATGGATTCGATTCGACGGCCTAAATCATAACTGAAATAGCCTAGTGCACCACCAACGAACGGTAAGTCCCAGTTACTGTCGAGCTCTAGGTTTGGCAAAAGCTGTTGTTGAAGTTCGTCAAGCAGTAAGAAAGGGTCATCTTTAGAGACATAGTCTTGCGCCGCGGTCTTGATACGCGTTTCGCCGCCAATGGTCTCTAACGTTGCAATTGGCTTGGCAACCAATACATCAAATCGGCTGTCGATATGCGTTTCAGAAGCGGAGCGTAAAAGCATCGCCCATGGTTGATGTTCAATACGAGAAAATAGTGAAATAGCGAGGTCGTTGGCGTAATCCAATGCCTTAAAATCAAGCAATTGCGTATCCATGTTGTTCATTTGTTTAAATTGTGACAAAGAGTTCGTTCACTGCATGGCATGTCATGGGCAGCAAGAGTATCATAAACGCCTGTATAGCCAAACTACCTCTATACAAAGGCTTGGAGGTGGTTTTACTATATGAGAAGGCGACTTCAATTACTCGTGTGTCGATATCAGCCATTCGACAATTGTTTATAAAACATGGTTTAAAAATAAACGTTTATAAAAACAAAGCTCATTTAAGAGCAATAAGCTCAACAAACACGATAGAAGCCAAGCCAATAATGGAAGCAAAGCATAACAATAATGAGGCATGCAATGACGGTAATACGCACGCAGGATGTCATCAGCAGTGTTGCTGATGCGCTACAGTATATTTCTTACTACCACCCGCTAGACTTTGTTCAGGCCCTTGAAAAAGCCTACCACCGCGAGGAGAGCCAAGCGGCAAAAGACGCTATCGCTCAGATCTTAATTAACTCCCGTATGTCGGCAGAAGGTCATCGACCGATTTGTCAGGATACTGGCATCGTAACTTGTTTCGTGAACATCGGTATGGGTGTTCAATGGGATTCGACGGACATGACGGTTCAGCAGATGGTGGATGAGGGCGTTCGACAGGCTTACACAAATCCGGACAACCCATTGCGTGCCTCGGTTCTAATGGACCCTGCCGGCAAGCGAATCAATACTAAAGACAACACGCCAGCGGTCGTACACATCAATATGGTGCCAGGCGATAAAGTTGAAATTCAAATTGCAGCGAAAGGCGGCGGCTCTGAAAACAAAACCAAGATGGTGATGCTAAACCCGTCTGACGACATTGCTGAATGGGTAGAGAAAACACTACCGGCAATGGGTGCAGGTTGGTGTCCACCGGGCATGCTTGGTATTGGTATTGGTGGTACCGCTGAAAAAGCTGCGGTATTGGCAAAAGAATCTCTGATGGAGCACATCGACATTCAGGAACTGATTGATCGTGGTCCTCAAAATGCTGAAGAAGAGCTTCGTCTTGATATCTTCAACCGTGTAAACAAGCTTGGAATTGGCGCGCAAGGCCTAGGTGGTCTAACAACGGTTGTCGACGTGAAAATCAAAACTGCACCAACGCATGCAGCTTCTAAACCGGTGTGCTTAATCCCGAACTGCGCAGCGACTCGTCACGTGCATTTCACGCTAGATGGCAACGGTCCTGCTGAGCTAACTCCACCGAAGCTAGAAGATTGGCCAGATATCACTTGGGAAGCGGGCGAGAACACACGTCGCGTGAACTTAGATACCGTGACCAAAGAAGAAGTTCAAGAGTGGAAAACCGGTGAAACGGTTCTGTTGTCGGGCAAAATTCTTACTGGTCGTGATGCCGCGCATAAACGCATTCAAGGCATGCTAGAAGCGGGTGAGGGTCTACCTGAAGGTGTCGATCTAAAAGGTAAGTTCATCTATTACGTTGGCCCAGTTGATGCGGTTGGTAACGAAGTTGTGGGTCCTGCAGGCCCTACCACATCAACCCGTATGGATAAGTTCACGGACATGATGTTAGAAGAAACCGGCATCATGGGCATGATCGGTAAAGCTGAGCGTGGCCCTGCAACGGTTGAATCGATCAAAAACCACAAAGCGGTTTACCTCATGGCAGTCGGCGGTGCGGCTTACCTAGTAGCGAAAGCGATCAAGAAAGCACGCGTGGTTGCGTTTGAGGATCTTGGTATGGAAGCGATTTACGAGTTTGAAGTCGAAGACATGCCAGTGACGGTCGCAGTGGATTCAAATGGCGCGAACGCTCACCAAATTGGTCCGGATACTTGGAAAGTGAAAATCCAAGAGATGGAAGCGTAATTGCTGTGGGCACTCATCACGAGTCTCACTTAAGAGAATGTGACAAAATGCTGATTTAACTAGCAAACATTTGACAAAAGTGCAGCGAAACCTGCACTTTTTGTCTATATAATCAGATATAAACTTATAGGCATAGCAAATTACGTTGTTGTGCAGACTATGATTAGGAGAAAGCATGCCTCGTTTTATACAAATTCTACAAATCATTCTTGCAGTAGTGGTAGGCGGCTTTGTTGGCTACGACTTGATTCTTCATGGCATCAGTATCTTTGATGAAAAATACGTCACTATCACTTGCGTATTGTGGTTAATGCTGGAAATCGCTTTGTTTGTTATCTACAAATTGATTGAAGATGATTAGAATTTCCAACCGCAGTTAGAATCTCCAAGCCTCTGAAATTCTCAGAGGCTTTTGCGTTTTTAGGGATCATATATTGCAGTGAATACTTTGTTCATATTTGATTAAGGTTGGTAAAATTACACTGCGTAGCAAGAATTGATGAGATAGATAAAAAGTATGAAAAGAATAACGCAAGAAGTGAATGACTTTATCAATCGTGGTATGGACGCAAACGTCCGCATCGCCGTAACGGGGCTATCGCGTGCCGGTAAGACGGCTTTTATTACTTCTCTGGTTAATCAATTATTGCATACCGCCACTCACGATAATTTGCCGCTACTTAATGCCGCCCGTGACAAACGCTTAATTGGTGCGAAACGTGAGCCGCAAACTAACATGATGGTGCCACGTTTTGCCTACGACGATGCGATGAGCCAAATTCATGCTATGCCACCTCAGTGGCCAGTGCCTACGCGCGATGTCAGTGAAATCCGCTTAGCGCTAAAATACAAGCCAAACAAAACCACCAAAAAGCTGTTGAGTAAAACTGCCGTACTGAACGTCGATATCATCGACTATCCGGGCGAATGGCTATTGGACTTACCTTTACTTGATATGAACTTTGCGACTTGGTCTCAGACTCAGTTTGAGGCCTTGAAAGGGCAGCGCAGTGAACTTGCCGCTAGTTGGTTGACTGAACTTGAAGCGTTAGATTTGAATGCAGATCTGAATGAAAAGCAGCTTGAGAAAGTCGCAAAAACTTACACCGACTATTTGCATGCATGCAAAGAAAGCGGCTTACATTGGGTTCAACCTGGTCGTTTCGTTCTGCCTGGTGAGCTTGAAGGTGCGCCAGTATTACAGTTCTTCCCATGTCGATTGGATACAGAGGCGAAAGCCAAAAAAGGTAGCAACTTAGCGATGCTTGAGGCGCGCTACCACGAGTATCAACAAAAGGTGGTCAAGGCGTTCTACAAGCATCACTTTGCAACGTTTGATCGCCAGATTGTGCTGGTGGATTGCTTACAACCGTTAAACGCAGGAGATGAAGCATTTTACGATATGCGCCAAGCGCTTGAGCAGATCATGCACAGCTTCCGTTATGGTCGTAGCAGCTTCTTGCGCCGTTTGTTTTCGCCAAAAATCGACAAAGTACTGTTTGCCGCGACGAAAGCGGACCACGTGACGCCGGATCAGCATCCTCACTTGGTCTCACTGCTGCAACAGATGGTGCATCCTGCATGGCAAACCGCTTCGTATGAGAACATTGAAATGAGCTGCATGAGTATTGCATCGATTCAGGCCACTACGTCGGGCTTTATTGCTTCTGGTGATAAAACGGTACCGGCCCTAAAAGGGATAACGCTTGAAGGTGAGTCGTTGACAATGTTCCCGGGCGAAGTGCCAAAAAAACTGCCAAATGCCGCTTATTGGCAAAACAGCGGCTTCGATTTTACTTCTTTCCGACCGATGCCTTTAGACACGGATGAACCAATGAAGCACATCCGCCTCGATAAAGCATTAGAGTTCCTATTGGGAGACAAATTGAAATGAGCGAACTAAAACAAAAACAAGTCTTCTCAGAAAAAGTCATACACAGCGATGAAGAGGGCGCCTCACCAGAACTGACCGCCCAGAAGACGTTTTCGGAAACAGAAACTTTTGTACCGGTTGCTATTGAAGAGCAGCAAGAAGAAACCGAACAAGAGTTACAACTCGAACAGGTTATTCGCCCTAAAACCGGGCGTAGATGGCTGACAACTGGTCTGTTTGCTGCCTTTGCAGGTCTAGTCGGTTGGCAAGCAGTCGATTCAGTTGTCACCGCGGTTCAAACCGCGGATTGGCTTGCTCTGGGGTGGGCAGGCTTTATCACAACTATTGCGTCCTTTGGCTTAGGCGCGTTAGGTAAAGAGCTATGGAAGCTGCGCAAACTTCGCAACCATTTTAGTGTGCAAGAAGAGAGTGAAGCGCTTATCGATAGCCAAAGTGTTGGCAAAGGTAAGGCGTTTTGTGAAAAGGTTGCAGAACAAAGTGGGGTTCTGGCAGAAAATCCAGGTTTTGATCGTTGGCAGAACAGTGTGAACCCTGCTCACAGCGATGCTGAAATTCTAGAGATGTACGACTCCATGGTCGTTAGCCAGCAAGACAAACTCGCAACCAAAATTGTTTCTCAGCACGCAACTGAGTCTGCGGCTTTAGTGGCGGTGAGTCCATTGGCTGCTGCTGATATGCTGCTGGTGGCGTGGCGCAATTTCAAAATGATCGACAACCTTTCTAAGGTGTATGGCGTTGAGCTTGGCTACGCTTCCCGCATCAAACTACTCCGAGCGGTGTTTGTGAACATGGCAGCGGCAGGTGCTAGTGAGTTGGCTATTGATGCTGGCATGGATTTAATGTCTATGGATCTTGCAGGGAAAATTTCTGCACGTGCGGGGCAGGGGCTTGGAGTGGGGATTTTGACTGCTCGCCTAGGTTTGAAATCCATGGCTCTTCTTCGACCTTTGCCTTGGTACCCAGAGCATCAGGTTAAATTAGGCGCTATTCGTAAGGAAGTGGTGGCGAAAGTAGCATCAATCACGGTTAAACCGTAAGCAATGTCACCTTTAGCGTAGAGGATTGCTTGACGCCATACCACGCATAGGAGAAACTACTGTCAACTTTTCCTGACAGTTGTGAATTGGGATTTTTTCAGTGCGTCTTGAAGTCTTATGTGAAGATAGACTCGGTCTTACCCGAGAACTGCTCGATATTTTAGCGTCTAAAAGCATCGATTTACGTGGTATCGAAATCGATATCAGTGGCATTATCTACCTAAACTGCCCAGATATCGATTTTGATACATTTAGCGAGTTGATGGCTGAAATTCGCCGTATTTCCGGCGTTAAAGACGTTAGAAAAATCCAATTTATGCCAATGGAACGTCATAATACAGAACTGCTATCGTTGGTGGATAATCTTCCTGATCCTGTGTTTGCGATTGACCTGAAAGGTGCGATTGATATGGCAAACATGGCGGCACTATCCCTACTTGGCCAGCATAAACAAGATGTTATTGGCACGCAGATTGGTACTTTGTTACCTAGCGTGCGCTTTTCTCGTTGGTCTGAAGGAGTGAACGCACGTACTCGTGAAAGTTTAGTGATTGATGGGTTAGATTACATTCTTGAGCTAATGCCTGTTTACATTAAAGATGAAGCGCAGAATTCGACATTAGCCAGTACGCTAATGACGATTCGCTCGAGCCAACAAGGCTCACAGGTTGAAGAGACATTACCTTTACACAATCAATTGGGGTTTGAGCACTTTGTCGGTTTGTCTAACCGCCACAGAGCATTGATGAACCAAGCGAAAAAGCTCTCTGTTCTTGATCAACCTTTATTGATTGAAGGTGAAACTGGCACTGGTAAAGAGATGCTGGCGAAAGCGTGCCATACTCGCTCAGGTCGTGCGAGCAAACCGTTCTTAGTGCTAAGTTGTGCATCAATGCCTGATGATGTGGCTGAAACCGAACTGTTTGGCCACGCTCCAGGTTCGTTTAATCACGAGCAAGGCCATAAGGGCATCTTTGAACAGGCAAACGGCGGTACGGTTTTCCTCGATGAAATTGGCGAAATGAGTTCGCATCTGCAAATCAAGCTATTGCGCTTTTTGCAAGATGGTAACTTCCGACGCGTGGGGGCTGAAGATGAAATGCACGTTGACGTACGCATCATCGCTTCGACTAAACATAACTTGGCCGAGCTTGCTGAAGCAGGTAAGTTCCGTGAAGATTTGTATTATCGCCTCAACGTGCTGACATTGAACATTCCACCTTTACGTAAGCGTTCTAACGATGTCGCACCACTGCTGGATTTGTTTGTTACTAAACATGCTCAGCAACTTGGTCTCGACAAACCAGAACTTGATGACGAATTGGTTGACGCGCTAGCGAATTATCAATGGCCAGGTAACATGCGCCAGTTGGATAACATGGTATTACGTGCTCTTACTGAGATGGATGGGCATATCCTCAAAGCAGAGAACTTCAATCTACCGCAGCCACAAGCGATGGGTGGAGGTAGTGCTACATTGAACCTCGATGGTTCATTGGACGAGATCATGCGTGATTACGAGTCTCAAATTTTAGAGCGTTTATATCAATCATTCCCATCAAGCCGTAAGCTTGCCAAGCGATTGAATGTCTCTCATACCTCTATCGCCAATAAATTGCGTGATTATGGTATTCGTAAAAGCTAGGGTATGCGAAAAATCCGAGCGATCCGCAAAATTAACCCAAAATAAAATGGAAGTTGTCACTCATAATGGAAGATAAAAGTTCCTCAATCGCCGTTCACAAGTTGGACGGCGACTTGCTTCTACGTACAGCAGAAATTGGTGACGCTGATATGATTGCGGCGTATTTTCAAGCTAATCGCGACTATCTCAAGCCTTTTGAACCTAAACGCGAAGAAGCCTTTTACACTGTTAACGGGTGGCTTCAAAAGTTGATTAAGCTGAATGAACTACATCGGCTAGGGCTTGGGTATTACTGTCTGCTAGTTCATGCTGAATCTGGTAAAATGCTAGGTACGCTCTCTTTCAGTAACCTAACCCGCTTTCCTTTTTATTCTTGTAATGTGGGATACTCGCTTGCGCAAGACGCACAAGGAAGAGGTTATATGCGCCGCGCGCTTAAAATGGCCTGTGATTACATGTTTGAAGTGCAAAAACTCCATCGGATCCAAGCTGGTTATATGCCACATAACAAGCGCAGCGAAGCGGTGTTGCAGCATGTTGGCTTTGAGAGAGAAGGGTACGCAAAGGACTATTTGTTGATCAATGCTGAATGGCAAGATCACGTACTGACATCGTTGACTAACCCTAACTGGAAAGCTGAGGCTCAATAAATGGAAAGACTGGAAAAGCAATTAGCACTCGTCATTGAGCTAGACCAACTGAAGAACGTACTTCGTCGCACCCGCGTAAAAAGCGCTGGAGGGCGTTTAGAAAACAGCGGTGAGCATAGCTGGCATGTCTCTTTGATGGCGATTTTGTTGCAAGAACATGCAAATGCACCAGTCGATATTGCTCGAGTAATGAAAATGCTGCTTATCCATGATGTTGTAGAGATCGACGCGGGTGACACCTTTGTTTATGATGTAGCAGCTTCGAAAGAGCAAGAACAGAAAGAGTTGAAAGCTGCAGAGCGTCTGTTTGGCATGTTACCAAGAGAACAAGGCGATGAGCTTTTCACTTTGTGGAAAGAATTTGAAGCAGCACAAAGTGATGATGCGAAATACGCTAAAGCATTAGACCGTCTTATCCCAATGCTACTTAACTATCACAACGATGGTCAAAGCTGGAAAGAAAATAGGGTGACGCGCGAGCAAGCGTTAACCATTAACCAAAGAATTGAATTTGGCTCTGTCACGTTATGGGATAAAGCTAAAGAACTGATTGAAGAAGCCACCGAGAAAGGTTGGCTGAAGTCGTAAGAAAGGAGACTGAATGTCTTATTTGCCTTTGGACGAATACCAAAGAAAATGGATTTTTACTCACCAGTCAATGCCCGTGCCACAAGAAGACCTCGAGTTTATTAAGCCGATGAGTCAAGCTCGCGCCTCGCAATTCTGGAAAGAGAATATTAGTGCACAAAGTCCAGATATGGATCGTTTAAGCTCTTCAGACTGGCCGATGAAAGAGTCAAACTGGTCGGAAGAAGTCGATTGGATGGCAGCTTGGGAAGCGGATGAATCTGAGTTGCCTGAAGAAGTCGCAGCGTTCATCGATTGGCAAGATGATGTAACCGTATACTTCTGTTATGAGAAGTACAATGTCATCGAAACGAAATGGTCAACATTCAAAAAGTATTGGAAGAACTTTTTGTTCTACGATGATGGCCCTATCTTAATCGGTCGCCGTCGTGCTCAAGCTCTCTGGTTTGATTCAGAGGGCAATGTCAAACTGGGTGAACGACACTAAAGCGCTAGCAAAGCTAAAGCCACCAAAAGTTATTTTAAATAACTCGGTGGCTTTTGTTTTTCTATAGATTAGATAATGGACTCAATACTCCTCCTGCACCACGTTCGATTACGTGTGTGTAAATCTGAGTCGTTTTTACATCACTATGCCCAAGTTGTTCTTGGACCGTTCGAATATCTGCTCCGGACTCCAAGAGGTGAGTAGCAAAGCTATGTCTTAAGGTATGACAGCTTACGCGCTTCTCTATACCAGCATCATTCGCTGCCCTTTTTACCGCCCTTTGAATTGCTGACTCATTCGTATGGTGACGGCGTAACAAGTTGTTGTTAGGATCGCTAGAAAGACGTGCAGAAGGAAATAGATAGTGCCAATTAAAATCCATCTCTGCATTTGGGTATTTACGTTGCAAGCTATCTGATATGTATACACCAATATATCCGGCAACATGCTTATCCTTGTAGTAATAATCTCTAGCTCGCGCTATTTGCGCTCTGATTGGTTCATGAAGCTCTTTAGCGAGAGTTACTGTTCTATTCTTTCCGCCTTTTCCTTGCCATATTCTAATCGCTCCGTAATCAAAATCGATATCTTGGATTCGGAGACGTACGCACTCCATAATCCGTAAGCCTGAGCCATATAGAAGCTGTATTTGAAGTTTATACTTAGGGTCTATATGTTGAACAAATCTACGTACTTCGTCACGAGTCAGGACAACGGGCAACTTTCTGTCGGATAAGGATTTTTGAAAGCGCATGTCAAGTGATAACGGCGTATGAAAATACTCTCGGTACAAGAAAGAAATGGCATTAAGTGCTAGCGCTTGTGTTTTGACCGAGACTTTCTTTTCTACGGCTAAATTTGATAGAAACTGCTCAACATCTGGTTCAGATAACGTAGATGGGTGAGCCCCTTTGTGGTGGATAACAAAGCGCTGGATCCAGAAAATATAACTTTCGATTGTTTTTTGAGCATAATGCCTAGAGGTCATATGCTCTTTTACACTAATTAGGAACTGACTTTTCATTATTGATTGGAGCTGGTTGTTTATACAGTTATATAAACTTAGCCTCTATCTCATAATTAGGCTTCAATCATCCATCTAATTGCGTGGCGGGGCACACAGATTCATCCATATTTTCTATTTGTTTCATGACGATAAGTGCTAGCATGCATAGATTCTTTTAGAGTGAAAGAAGGCGGTAGTGTGTCTAAAAGACGGTAAAAAGCCGTATAGAAAGCGTTAGTTGCCTTATTAATGTCTCATGTTCAATTTACTGTACAAGTAGAGCGATGAAGACTATACTTGTCCCATTAAATGTACATGTAGAGGTTCTTATGAGAATTGTATCTTTTACTGAAGCTAGAAATGGTCTTAAAGCTGTTTTAGACGGTGTAGTTAACGACGCAGACACAACAGTCATTACACGTCGTGACTCTGAGGATGCTGTGGTTATGTCTTTAGATTACTACAATAGCCTTATGGAAACAGTTCACTTACTACGCTCTCCTCAAAACGCTGAACACCTAAACCGTTCGATAGCACAGTACCGTGCTGGTAAAACAACAGCACGAGAGTTAATTGATGAGTAGTAGTCAACGTTTATTATCGTGGACTGATGATGCTTGGGATGACTACCTGTATTGGCAAACTCAAGACAAGAAAACACTCAAGCGCATCAATAAACTCATCAATGATGTTAAGCGCTCCCCATTTGAGGGCATCGGTAAACCAGAGCCGTTAAAAGAGAACTTATCTGGTTTTTGGTCTCGCCGTATTGATGATACTAATAGGCTTGTTTACGCAGTCGATGATCAAGCAATAACGATAATTTCATGTCGTTACCACTACTAAATTAGGTTCAGCGTTCTGGCATCTAACAAACAATTTAAGAGTGATTCCCAACGCTTGGCATTTTTCATTCCATCGTTGGGTTTTGTGTTTAAGGTGTAATGGTTTCGTTTCGTGGTAGCGTTGCTCACACCTTAATTGGGCGTTAGCCGACTATCGTAGTTTCTAGGTATAAAAATGATTCCAATAAATAATTCAATTGTTTCCGGTGTGGCATTGTCGGAAATTGATGGTGAAACAAAGATGCTTCTAATGAAGCGAGTGAAAGGTGGTTTTTGGTGCCATGTCGCAGGTTCAATGGAAGAAGGTGAATTGCCTTGGCAAACCATCGTCCGAGAGTTTCAGGAAGAAACCCAGATTGAAGTGACAGAACTGTACAATGGTCAATTCTTAGAACAGTTTTACGAGTCTTATTCGAACGTTATTGAAGTCATCCCAGTCTTCGTCGTTAAGTGCCAAGCGAATCAAGAAGTCGTTCTTAATCACGAACACACAGACTTTAAATGGTGCACTTTAGAAAAAGCGCTAGAATTGTCGCCTTTTCCAACACAACATGCAGCATTCAAGCACGTTTGGGAGTATTTTGTAGACAAGCCAATTAATGAGCTATGTCGTATAAAACTCGGCTAACAATCTGTTTAAGAGTGATTCGCAACGCTTGGCATTTTTGCTATGCGTTGCGTTTTGTGTTTAAGGTGGAATGCAGCGGCTTCGGCGTTGCGTTGCTCACACCTTAACAGGGCGTTATGAGTAAGGAGAGTTTGTGACACAATTTACTAAAGTTAATCCAGATGTTGAGCCTGCTTCAGACAAGCTATATCGGTTAGCTGAGGCTGCTGTGAGTATTGTTCCTACAGGGCAGACAGTACTCCATTCATTAA